>CAZPXM010000004.1:0-76212 GCA_964591015.1 uncultured Gemmatimonadaceae bacterium | reverse complement strand
GCGGGGTGGAGCAGTCCGGTAGCTCGTTGGGCTCATAACCCAAAGGTCGTAGGTTCAAATCCTACCCCCGCTACCATCTTCGACGGGCCGGCGCGGCTTCTGGGGCAGAAGCGGCGCCGGTCTCGTTCTGGGCCATGCCGCACCGTGCGGGCAAGGGGTTGATGGGGTGCCGGGCGCGCATGGTCTTGTCCGGCCGGGGCGAACGGCCGAGATTCGCCTGCCGCGCGCCCCGCTGCCGCCGGCCCGGGAGGCCTGGCGCGAGACAGGCTGGCCGATGCCGGTCCGGCGCGACGCGCGCTGGTGGTGGCTGCCAGCCTCCACCCATCCCACCGGCTGACCGGGCAGGCAGGCCCTCATCGACGGACAGCATGCCATGGCAAGACCCGGGCTACCCCCGGCCGACCCCTCTCCCCAGGGCGAGCGCAGGCTCGCCCTGCGAGACGATCTGGCGGCTCTGTACGGCCTGTTCACCGCGCCGCAGGCCGCGGCGCAACTGGAGGAGCAGGAACTCCGCCAGCTGGTGCATCGGGCGCTGGCCGATCTCACCCCTGACGAGTTGCGCGTCGTGGAGCTGCGCTACCAGCACAAGCGCTCTCCAGGTCAGGTGGCGTCGCGCCTGGGCATGGCACCGCGTCGGCTCCGAGCGTTGGAGACCCAGGCGCTGCGGAAGATCCGCGCGCATCTGCAGGCGTGGAAGGACGGATCTTGAGCGGCGCGCCCGCCGCCGCCAGTCCCGCTCCGGAGCGCACCCACCTGCAGCGGCGATGGCTGCTGGCCGCTGCGCTGGGGATCGTCTCCGGAGCGCTCTACTGGGCCAGCATGCCGAAGCCAGACCTGAGCTGGCTGGCGTGGGTGAGCCTGGTGCCCCTGCTGTACGCGGGTCTGGTCCTGCCCCGCGCGCCGCACCTGCTGGCTGCGGCCCTGGCGGGTTTGCTGGCGGGCCTGGGCCGGACGTACTGGATCACGGCCACCATCGAGGCGTACGGCAGCGTGCCGCTGTTGTGGGCAACGCTCACCGGCGCTCTGCTTGTGGCCTACCTGGCCGCCTACTGGGTTGCCCACGCCGCCATGTGCCGCATGCAGCCCGCGAGTGCAGCGGGCTTCGCCTGGCTGGCGGCGAGTTCGTGGGTCCTCCTCGAGTGGGTCCAGACGTGGATGCTGTCGGGCTTCCCTTGGCAGCTGTTCGGCTGCACGCAGCACTCCTGTCTCCCCGTCCTGCAGCTGGCCTCCGTGACGGGCGTGTACGGCATCAGTTTCGTGCTCGTCCTGGTCAACGCCAGCCTGGCGCGGCTCCTCGCGGGGCGGCTTTCGGCCGGGCGGCTCGCCGCCGTCCTGGTGCCGCCCCTGCTGGTCGCCGGCGCCCTCCATCACTGGGGAGAGCGCCGCCTGGTGCGCCTGGACGCCCGTGCTTGCGCGGCGGCGACGGACGCGCCTGGCCTGCGCGTCGGGATCGTGCAGGGCAATGTGGCACAGGACGCCAAGTGGCAGCCAGAGCAACGCCGCAGCGCCGCCGACCACTACGGCGAACTGACCCGCCGGCTGCCGCCCGACTCCCTCGATCTGATCGTCCTGCCGGAGACGGCCCTGCCTGTGTACTTCGACCACCCGGCTCACCGGCGCGCGCGGGAGCAGATGGCCGCTCTGGCGCGCCACATGCGCGCACCGCTCCTGCTGGGCAGTCTCGGCGGTGACCCCGGCGGGCCGGTGTACAACCGCGTGTACCTGCTCGATGGACAGGGCCGCGTGGCCGCCCACGCGGACAAGGTGCACCTGGTTCCGTTCGGCGAGTACCTCCCTCTCCGGTGGCTCTTCGGCTATCTGGAGGGTCTGACGGCCGAGAGCGGCGTGTTCGCTTCAGGAGACGCCCACCGGCCGCTGCCCCTTCCCGGAACCGACACCCGCCTCGGGGTCTTCATCTGCTTCGAGTCCGTGTTCCCGGCGATCAGCCGGCAGCTCGCGCGCCGCGGTTGTTCGCTGCTGGTCACGGTGACCAACGATGCCTGGTTCGGGCGCTCGGCGGCGCCCTGGCAGCACCTGGCCGCGGCCGTCCTGCGCGCCGTCGAGACCGGACGGCCGATCGTGCGCGTGGCCAACACCGGCATCTCCGCGGTGATCGAGCCGAGCGGGCGCGTCAGGGACGCGACCGAGCTCTTCACCACGGACGTGCGCCGCGTGCGCGTCCGTCCGGAGCATCGGCAGACGCCCTATGTCCGCTATGGCGACTGGCTGGTGGCCGCCAGCGGCCTCGCCTGGGCGCTGTGGGGCGGCATCGCGATCCGCCGCCAGCGAGGCGCGGTGCGCCGCGAGCGCCAGCGTGCAGCAGCCGACCTCGAGGCCTTCGCCCGCCGGCCACTGCCTCTGCCGCGGCCGCTTGTGCTGCTGCACGGGTACCGCAACCACCCCGAATGCTGGCGGCCACTGCTCGCGCATCTGCAGCGCTGCACCACACCCGACGGCTGCGCCGTGCACGTGCCCGCTCTCGCTCCGGACGCGGACCTGACACGGCTGGCCACAGAGCTCGACCAGTCGTTGCCGGCCGGCGAGATCGACCTGGTGGGGCACAGCATGGGCGGCGCGGTCGCCGTGGCGCTGGACCACCGCCGTCGCCATCGCCGCGCGCGGGTTCTGACGCTGGCGGCCCCGCTGCGCGGCACCTGGCTGGCGCGCTGGGGTCGCGCTGCGCACTACCCGGGGCCGCGTCAACTGGCCGACATGACGCCGGGCAGCGCGTTCCTGGCGCACCTGCAGGCGGCTCTGGCCCCATCGCGCGGCCGGCTGTACGCCTGGCGGGCCGTCGGCGATGTGGTGGTGCCGGACGCCAGCGCCCTGGTGCCCGAGGCCATCCAGCGCCGCTACGCGTACCCGGCCCTGTCCGGCTGGCGAGCGCGGCACAGCCGGCTGTGCGCCGACGAACGGGTGATCCGCGACATCATCGCCATTCTCCAGGACCGCGCGCCAGCCGGCACGCCCCCCGGCGGGTGCGGCCGCGCCCCGCTAGCCGCAGCGCCAGGCCCGGCCTAGCCGCTCTGCGGCGGTCGGCTACCAGGCCTCAGCACGGCGTGGCGGGCACTTCGACCCAGCGGCGCTCGCTGGCCGCTGCCAGCACCGTATCGGCTACCAGCTGCGCGCGCACGCCGTGCGCGAACGAAGGCACGCACGACCGGCCTTCGCGGATGGCGGCGATGAACTCCCACTCCTGGTCGTACCGGAAGCCCCGCACCGGATCTCCAGCGGCCGGGTCCCGGGGCGAGCCGGCCGGCTTCAGAAACGCCTCCGGCACCGGCACGAGTCGATAGGGCTCGCCGGCGGGGGCGAACAGGATCTGGTGCGGCGTGTGGAGCTGGTACGCAGCGGACGCTTCGCTGCCGTTCACCTCGGCGATGTCGTGGTCGCCGGCGGGCCCCCGGCCCTTGGTCAGCTTGCCCATCTCGAACACGCCCGTCGCGCCGCTGGCGAACTCCGCGATCCAGCCGGCCCAGTCCTCGACGTCCTGGGGCGCACAGCGCGTCCCGTCGCGCTGCTCGGTGCGGTCCAGAAGGCGGCGAGTCAGGCCGCACACGGCGCGGATGGGCCCGAGCAGATCCTCGGCGAAGTCCAGCCGGTGGATGCCCATGTCGGCGATCTCGCCCGACCCCGCTCGGCAGCGGTACTGGCGCCACCCGATCGCCTTCTCGCCCCAGTACTGCAGCCGCTGGAAGCGCGCGTGGCGGGGTTCCCCCAGCGCCCCCGAGGCAACCAGGTGCTTCAGGTACCGCATGCCGGGGGCGAAGCGGTAGGTGAAGGCCGTCATGTGCCGGACGCCTGCCGCGGCGGCGGCGTGAAGCATGCTGGCGGCCGCCGCATGGTCCAGCGCGAGGGGCTTCTCGCACAGGACGTGACATCCGGCCGCCACCGCTTCCAGCACCAGCTCGCGGTGGGTGTCATTGGGCGTGGCGATGATGACGGCATCGAGGGGAGTGCGGCGCAGCAGGGCTCCCAGCTCGGTGGTCGCGAGTCCTGTCGCCCACTCCTGGCGCCGCCGGGCGAGGAGCACGGGGTCGACATCGCAGAGCCCGGCGATCTGCACCCCTGGGATGAGCCGCAGCCCCGGGTAATGGACGGCGGCGCAGACGCTGCCCAGCCCCACCAGGCCAACGCGCACCGGCGCCCCGAGTCGGTCGTCCACCATGGCCCTCTCCTCTCCCGTGAGCCGCCGCTGCCGGCCGCTGCCAGGTCTCCCCGCGCCAACGACTTCCGGGCGTCCTCGCGCCAGCGGCGGGCGGCCTCGCACCGGCGGGCCGCAGCGGCCTGGCAGTTCACGGCCGCCGGTCACCCCCGCGCCAGGCGCGCTCCCCGATCCGCGGGACGGCCGCGCGGTCGCCGGACGTGGCCGCGGACGCCACCCGTCTCAGCGCCACGTTGACCCAGGCCGCGACCACCGCGAACATCGCCGCCGTGACGAAGAACACCTGCCGGAAGCCCAGCTCGGCGCCCAGGTACGCCCCTGCCATGGGGCCCAGGGACCAGCCAAAGGCGTTCACGCTGGTAAGCAGGCCGAAGGCCTTGCCGCGGTCCTGCTCGGGAACGACGCAGGCGATCAGCGCGTTGGCCACCGGCCGGATGGCGCCTCCCGAAACCCCGCCGAGGATGACGGTGGCCGCCAGCATCGCCACCGAAGTCGAGCTGCCCTGCAGCAGCAGAAAGCCCACGTTCGCCACCAGACCGGCGGTCAGCATGCGCCGGGCGCCGACCCGATCGCTCCAGCGCCCCATCACTGCCGACGACAGCGCGCCGACCAGCCCGGCGGCCGCGAAGATGCGTCCGGCCACCGAGAGCACGCTCTCCGTGGCGGCGAGTCGCTGCAGGAAAAGCGGCAGCACCGGCATGGTCACGCCGAACGCGAACTGGATCAGACTGAGGCTGATCACCATGCTGAGCAGGGCCCGGTTGCGCAGCATGCTCAGCGAGTCGGCCAGCATGCTCCCGCGGCGGATCCACCCGCGCCCGCCGCCCGGCCGGCCGGGCTGCGGCCGGAAGTCCTCCTTGACCCACCGCTGGACGGCCACCCCCGCAGCCGCCACGAGCACGCCCGACACCACGAAGCAGAGCCGGTACCCGTGGCGCTCGATCAGCGGCCCACCCAGGAACGGCCCCAGCGAGCCCCCCAGCATCACCGCGCCCTGCATCAGCCCGAGCGCGTAGCCCAGATGCCGCCGCGGCGTCGTGGTCGAGACCAGCGTCGTGGTCGCCGCCACGGTGCCTGCCAAGGCGCCCTGCACCGTGCGGGCGACCAGCAACTGCGGCAGCGTCGTCACCTGCGCCATGGCAGCCACGCTGAGGCCGCCGCCCAGCATCGCCCGCACCACCATGGCCTTGCGTCCGAAGCGGTCTGCCAGGCTGCCCCACACGGGCGAGGCCAGCGCCATCGCCAGACCGGCAGCCGTGCCCATGCGGCCGGCCCAGATCAGCGCCTCGTCCAGGTCGTGCACCGCGAACTGCTGCACGTAGTAGGCCAGAAAGGGCTGCACCGCCTGGAAGCCGACGATGGCCGCCAGTTGGGCGATCCACAGGGTGTAGAAGTTGCGCCGCCAGGAGACCTGCATGGGCACCCATGTCCGCCCGGTGGAAGCGGCCGGCTCGACGAAAAAGAGCGGTGCAGGACCGGACCGAAGGTGGCCCTGCACCGCTCAGCCCGCGGCGCCGCGCGGCGCCGGCAGGTGCACCCTCAACGCAGGGCGGAGACCCCGCCGCCCTTGAGGGCCCGCTCGATCTCCTTCTCCACGTCCTTCTGCTTGACGTTGCTCGTGTCCCCAGGGGTCTCCTGCACGAGGATGCCGTGCGCCGCGCCCCACTGGACCGCCTCGGCCGGACCCTTGCCCAGCAGCAGCGCCGCGATCACGCCGGAGGCGAACGAATCCCCGCCGCCGGTGCGGTCGGCGATCTCGACGCGCTCGCGCACCGCCGCCTGATACACCGTATCGGTGTCGACCTCGTAAAGCACCGCGCCCCAGTTGATCAGATCCGCGCTGAGGGCGCCGCGCAACTGGGTGCCGATGTAGCGCAGGTTCGGGTAGTCGGCGGCCACCTGCCGCAGCATGCGGGTGTAGACCTCCAGCCACTGCTCGAACGGCGCGTCCTTGGCGACCTTCTGCGTCTCGTAGCCGAGCGCGTCGCCGAAGTCGTCCTGGTTGCCCACCAGGAACTCGACATGGGGCACGATGCTCTTGTTGATGGCCCGCGCCCGGTCCTTGCTCGGCTCCACCTTGGAGCGGTAGTTGAGGTCGAAGGAACGTCCTGCCCCGTACTGGCCGGCCTTCTGCATGGCCTCCAGCGCCAGCGCGGCGGTCTTGGGCGACAGCAGCGTGTAGATGCCCCCCGTGCTGAACCACCGGGTGCCGAGCTGGCCGAACAGGCTGTCCCAGTCGACGTCGCCCGGGCCAACCTCGCGCACCGGCGTGTGGGCCCGGTAGTACTCCGTGACCGACGGCAGCACGCCCTTGCCCGCCCACGTGAAGTTGATGCCGTTGTGCAGCGTGCCCTTGCCGTCGGTGCTGAAGCGTCCCTTGCCGCTGGTGTTGAACCACACGATGTGGCTGGTATCGACGCCCGCCTCGCGGAGCTGGTTCTCGATGTTGCGGCCGATCCCGTCGTCCACCAGCGCCGTGACCACGGCGGTGCGCAGGCCGAAGCAGTAGCTCAACCCCTCGGCGACGTTCGTCTCGCCGCCCCCGTGCCAGATGCGCGCCGACCGCGCCCGGGCCGTGGGCACGTCGCCGGGATCGAGGCGCATCATCACCTCGCCCAGCGCGATGGAATCGTAGCGGCACTCGGCCGCCGCCTTCAGTTTCATGGCACACATGATGAGCGCGTCCTCCTCGCCGCGTCGATGGCGGTCCCGCGGCTCAGGGAAGCGGGAAGTCCGCCAGGGCCCGCATGTTCTCCTCGATCTGCTGCTCCCTGAAGTGGTGCTCCTCCAACTGGCCGGCGAAGTACGCGGCGTAGGCGCTCATGTCGAAGTGCCCGTGCCCGGAGCAGTTGAACAGGATCACCTTCTCCTCGCCGCTCTCCTTGCACCTGAGCGCCTCGTTGATCACGCAGCGAATGACGTGGTTGGTCTCCGGCGCCGTCACGAAGCCCTCGGCGCGGGCGAACTGTACGCCGGCCTGGAAGCACTCGACCTGATTGAACGCCATCGCCTCCATCTCGCCGTGCCGCAGCAGATGGCTCGCCAGGGGCGCGGCGCCGTGGTAGCGCAGGCCACCCGCGTGTATCCGCGCCGGCACGAACGTGTGGCCGAGCGTGTACATGGCCAGCAGCGGCGTCATCCCCGAGGTATCGCCGAAATCGTACCGGTAGGGTCCCTTGGTCAGCGTCGGGCACGTCGTCGGCTCGCAGGCGATGATGCGCATGTCGGGCTTCGTGCCGTTCAGCTTGTAGCGCATGAAGGGGAACGAGATGCCCGCGAAGTTCGAGCCGCCGCCGAAGCAGCCCGCCACGATGTCGGGCAGCGCCTCGCCGGCCTTCTGGAGCTGCTTCTCCGCCTCCAGGCCGATGATGGTCTGATGGAGGAGCACATGGTTGAGCACCGAGCCGAGCGAGTAATGCGTGTCGTCGCGCGACGCGGCATCCTCCACGGCTTCGGAGATGGCCATGCCCAGCGAACCCGGCGTGTCCGGATCCTGCGCCAACAGCTTGCGCCCGGACTGGGTGAGCGTGCTGGGGCTGGGCACGCAGGTGGCGCCGTACGTCTCCATGATGGCCTTCCGGTAGGGCTTCTGTTCGAAGCTGACCCGGACCATGTACACCATGCACTCCAGGCCGAACAGATTGCAGGCGAACGACAGCGCGGTGCCCCACTGGCCGGCCCCGGTCTCCGTGGTGATGCGCTTGATGCCTTCCTTCTTGTTGTAGTAGGCCTGCGCCACCGCGGTGTTGGGCTTGTGGCTGCCGGGAGGGCTGACGCCCTCCCACTTGTAGTAGATGCGCGCCGGCGTATCCAGAGCCGTCTCCAGGCGTCGGGCCCGGTAGAGCGGGCTCGGCCGCCACATGGTGTACACGTCGAGGACCTCGTCGGGAATCTCGATCCAGCGCTCGGTGCTCACTTCCTGCTGGATGAGCCCCATCGGGAACAGCGGCGCCAGATCCTGGGGACCGATCGGCTGCTTCGTTCCCGGATGCAGCGGCGGCGGGAGCGGCGTCTTCAGATCCGCCTGGATGTTGTACCAGCTCGCCGGCATCTCCTTCTCGTCGAGCAGAATCTTGGTCGGTTGCATCCGGTTCCTCCCTAGAAAGAGACTCTGACCCGCTCGCCGCGGGCCAGCGATTTCTCCAGCGCCTCGAGCACCGCCACCGGACCCAACATGCTCTGGGTCGTCTCCTCGGTCCTGCCGGTCCGGAACATCCTGCAGAACGCCTTCACGCCTGCCAGGTAGGGGCTCTCGTCCATGGCGATCTCGCGATCGATGCGGCCCTTCTCACCCACCACGCTGACGTGGAAGGCGGGATGGCCGGCGCCGATCAGGTTCATGCTGGCCACCGTGCCGTCCCGATAGGCGAGGGTCGCCACGTGGTTGGCGCCGCGGCCGCGCACCACCTGCGCCGACGCCACCTCGTGTCCCAGCAGGCGCAGCAGCATGTCCACCTGATGGATGCCGTAGAAGAAGATCCCGCCGTACCTGGATTTCACGTCGCAGGCGCCGGTGGTCGTCACCGCATGCACCTGCCCGAGGGCGCGGGCGTCGCGACAGAGCTGCACGAAGGCCGCCTGATGCGGCAGCACCGAGAAGGAACACACCGGCACGCCCAGCTCGGCCGCCCGCGCCAGGAAGCGCCGGCCTGCCGCCACCCGGTAGCAGAAGGGCTTGTCGATGAACAGCGGCAGCTTCGCCTCCAGCAGCGGCGCCGCGGCCGGCAGGTGCTCGCGTCCGTGGCGATGGTCGACGACCGCGGCGTCGATCTGGCCGATCATCTCTTCGGGCCGGGCGACGATGCGCGGGATGCTTCCGCTGTCGGCCGCGCGCCGTGCCAGCGCCCTGGTCTCACCCCACAGATGGGTCACGCGAAAGCCCGGCACCCGCTTCTCGACGTTCAGCAGTCTGGCGATCGCGACCGTATGGCTGTTCTCGGCCCCGACGATGCCGATGTTCATCGCCTCGCTCCTCGCTCGCCGCGGTCGAAGGGCCACAGACGCAGCACCGTCTTGCCCAGAATCCACTCGCGGTCCTCTGGTGTGAAGAAGGCCATGGCGTCGCGAACGACGGCCAAGGTCTGCGGATAGGAGGCGCGGGCCAGGCACACCGGCCAGTCCGTGCCCCACATCAGCCGCTGGGCACCGAAGGCCTGGTACACCTCCTCGACCAGGCCGTGCGTGTCCCGCCAGGGGTACTCCTCGCGCGACAACGACCACGTGTGGCTGATCTTGACGAACACCCGCGGGTAGCGGGCCATGTCGACCAGCAGCCGGCGCCCGGCCGCGTCGCCCGGGTGAACGTCGGCCATGTGATCGATCACCACGTCCAGGTCCGGCTGCCGCTCGATCAGGCGCGCCAGATCCGGCAGGCGCTGGGGGCCGGTGAGGATCAGCATCGGCACACCCAGCTGCGCCGCCCGGGCGAACAGCGGCGGCATCAGCGGCCCTCGGAACCAGTCACCACGAGCGTCCACCGCCGGACTCAGCCGGACTCCATGCAGGCCGTGCTCCTCTGTCCATCTGCTCAGGTGGTCGGGGGCCGCCGGGTCCTCGGGGTTCACGCGGCCCACACCCATGAACGTGCCGGGGTACCGGCGCAGGCAGTCGGCCACGTAGCTGTTGTCCCAGCGGTAATGGATGACCTGCACGAGCACCGTCCGCTCCACCCCGTTGGCGGCCATCAGCTCCAGGAGCATCTCGGCCGTGCGGTCCTCCGCGGGCGGCCGGGTGGTCTCCGCTGGCCAGGGGAACGCTGGATCGTTCTTCCAGACATGGACGTGGGGATCGATCACGCGCACGGGAGCACCCTTTCGCTGGCACGCTGCGCACCTGGGCCCGGCCGCCCCACAGCCGGCCCGCTCGACCTTGCTGCGGCGGAAGCTTGGCGGCCGCCGGCGTCCGGAGTGCGGCTTAGGATAGGGCGGGTGCCCAGGGGTGTCAAGCAATGCGGGGGCGCAGCGGCCGAGGCGCGAGCGCGGCGAGGACCGCCCCCCATGCAGGGGAAGACCAGCTTGGTACCGCCGAGCGGCCAGCCGGGCCGGACGCGTCGCCAGACCGTCCTCGAGAGCGCCAGCGGGAGGATGCTCCCGGCGGGCGCGGCCTGCCGAACCCGCGCGTTGCCGGTGTCCGGCAGCCGCGGTATCTTGCCTGCCGCCGCGGCCTCGGCTGCCAGTCCGCCCGTCCGGTTCGGGCCTGCCCGGCCCGTGCGCGGCCCGCGCCAGGGCCGTGCTCGCGCCGCGCTCGCGCCGCTGCCTGCCGCTCGCCAGTGGTCCCGCTCGCATGCCACGCCCACGCGCGCACACCGCGGGAGAATCGGGGAACATGACCTCGTTCGACACGCTCATCCGCCACGGCACCCTGATCGACGGCACCGGCGCCCCGCGCTTCGACGCCGATCTGGGCGTGCGCGGCGATCGGATCGCCGCCATCGGCGACCTGCGGGACGCGACAGCGCCGCTCGTCATCGAGGCGCTCGGCAAGGTGGTGGCTCCCGGTTTCATCGATGTCCACAACCACTCCGACGGCTGGCTGCTGCGGGAGCCGAACTTCGCCCCCAAGACCAGCCAGGGCTTCACCACCGAGCTGCTGATGGCCGACGGCATCTCCTACGCGCCCGTGGACGAGCGCACCGCGCCCGAGTGGATCTACTACGTGCGAGCGCTGAACGGGCTGCAGTTCCAGCACTATGGCGGCTGGCGCAGCGTGCGGGACTACGGTGAGCTGCTGCACGGTCGGACAGCCCAGAACAGCATGCTGCACCTCCCGTACGGGAATGTGCGCTCGCTGGTCGCCGGGTTCGGCAGACTGCCGCTGGACGACTTCCAGATGCGCGCGGCGATCTGGCAGGTCGAGGAGGCGATGGAGGCAGGCGCCGTGGGTCTGTCCACTGGCCTGGACTACCTCGCGCAGGCCTGTGCCAGCACGGACGAACTCGTGGAGGTCTGCCGGGCGCTGGCCCCCTGGCACGGCGTGTACGTCAGCCACGTCCGCTACCTGAAAGGGACTCTGCCGGGCGTGCAGGAGGCCGTGGAGATCGGCCGCCGCGCCGGCGTGCCCGTCCACGTGTCGCACATGAAGGCGACCAACCAGCGCGACACGGATGCCCTGCTCCGCTACGTGGACACCGTGGCCGCCAACGAGGTCGACTTCAGTTTCGACGTGTACCCGTACCTGCCCGGGTGCACCATGCTGAACTACATGCTGCCCTACGAGGTCTTCGATGCCGGACCGCTCGCCGTCGCGCCGCGACTGCTCCAGCCGCAGGTCCGCGCCCAGTTCGCCCGCTCGCTGGCCGCCTATCCTCTGGAGAACGTGCACATCGCGTGGCTGCCCGGACGGGAGAACGGGCAGTACGTCGGCTGGCTGCTCAGCGACTACGTCGCCGCGGTGGGCAAGCCGCCCGCAGCCGCGCTGGCCGAGCTGCTCATCGAGGAGAACCTGGCCGTGCTGCTGGTGTTTCACCACGGCGACGACGCGCTGGTCGAACCATTCCTGGCGCACGACCGCTGCATGCTGAGCACCGACGGGATCTACTTCCCGGACGCGGCGGTCCATCCACGGGTCTACGGCAGCACGGGGCGGCTGCTGGGCCGGTGCGCGCGCGACCGCCGCCTGTTCTCGCTGGAGCAGGCGGTGCGCAAGCTCACCGGCTTTCCCGCCGAGCGTTTCGGCGTGCGCGGGCGCGGCGTCCTCGCCGAAGGCAACTTCGCCGACATCGTCGTGTTCGACCCGCGCACGGTGGCCGATCGCGCCACGTACGAGCGGCCCCACGAGCGCTGTACAGGGATCGAGCAGGTCCTGGTGAACGGGGTGCGCGTCATCCGCGACGGCCAGCCCGCCGACGACCTGGCACCGCCTCCCGGGCGCTTCCTGCGCTCCCGCGCCTGAGCGGCGCCTCGACCGTCGCCGCGAAGCCCGGCGACCGCGGCAGCCGCCGGGGCCCGCGGCCCTGAGCTAGCCGGTCGCCGGCGGCGTCACCAGGCACGCCCCCTCGCCCGCCGTGGCGACGCAGTCGGCCGGATCGACCAGGATGCCCAGCTCGTCGCGCAACAGCCGCCCGAAGGCCGCGCGGCGGCCGCCCGCCACGTAGTCGCGGCGTATCAGGCCGCCAATGTTGCCGCCCCAGCCCGCCCCGAAGCGCTGGACCGAACCGGCCGTGGGGCCGCCGTCCGCCAGCAGGAAATCGTTGATGGTGTGCACGACCCGGTCGTACTCCGGGGTCATGCGACCGTACCCCCCGGGCAAGAAGCACAGCCGGGCGCGCTCCTCGCCGGCGCGCGCGCCCGCCGCCAGCGCGGCGAGCACCTCGTCCTCGACCTCGCGGTCGTGATCCCCCTCGTGCGCGATCCGCACCAGCTCGAGGACCGTGGCCATGTCGCCACGGTTCAGGTACTCGATCACCTGCCGCACGCGATCCTGCTCCGCCAGGCCGTACACGAAGCGCCGCCGCAGCTTGATGGGATAGTCGGGGGTGATGTGCGGGAACCTGCCGGCTACCTCGCGCTCCCACATCGCCCGGTAGGCGGCGGCCGCACCCGCCTCCTCTGCCCAGCGCTCCAGCGCGGCCAGGCACGTCCGGCGCGGCACGGCGGCCAGCAGTCGATAGATCGCCGCCAGGCCCAGACCCAGATTGGCTGCGGTGATGTCGCGGACGAGGTCGATCCGCCTGGCGTAGTCGGACACCAGGCCGGCGAACTCCGGGTCGGCCTGCAACCGCGGCAGCAGCAGGTCGCGGACGACGAACGTGCCCAGCGGGTAGGCGATGACCGTCTCCTCCTTGACGCTGTCGTCGTAGATCCGCGGGACGCCACTGTCGGCCACGAAGGCGACATAGTCCGGCGGCAGCTCGGCTTCGCCTTGCGGGCTGGCCGGGAACACGCCGACGCTGACCAGCTTGCCCGCGCGCCCCATCACCATCCCCCCGTGATCGGCCGTTCCGCCGCGAGTCCCGCGGAGCCACTCCGAGGTCCCCACACCGTCCACGAGGTCGGCCAGCGGGATGTCCCGGCGCGGGTCGAGACCATGGACCCCCATGGCCGCGCAGGCGGTCGATATCACCAGCGCCGAGGAGGAGCTCATCCCCCCGCTGGGCGACACGTTGCTCCAGACCAGCCCCTCGAAGCCCCCGAGCCGGACCCGGCCGCGGAAGTACGACTCCAGGAAGATCAGCATGCCCTGGACCAGCACCGCCCAGTCGTCCACCTGGCTGCGGCCAGTGCGCGCCTGGCGCTCCGCGCAGACCCGGGCTGCGTAGTCCATCAGCGCCTGGCGGGCAGCGACGCGCTCCGCCGGCAAGAGCGGCTCCAGCTCGAACTCGATCGGCGCGAAGCGGTCGGCTGGCTCGCCCGGATAGTCGAGGACGTTGCACAGGCGGACCCGGCCGTCATCCCGCTGCCGGATGACCGTGAGGGTGTCTCGCCCACGGACCGCCATGCGGATCGAGGGCATGCCCCCGTAGTCGATGTGGCAGCCCATCACGTTCATCTGGCCGGGACACCGCGCGAGCACCACCTGGCCGTGCGTGCCGTAGGCCGCCGCGAAGCGGTCCAGCGCCTGCTGGTAGATCGCCAGCCAGCGCGGCACTTCGCTGTCGCCGTAGTAGCGCGCCAGCGCCGGCGTCAAGGCGCCGGTGCGCAGCGCGCGGTACCAGTCCGCCCACGTTGCGCCTGACATGCCGGTTCGTTCTCCGTGGCTGGTGTCGTGGTCGAGCGCCTCAACCGGCAGGGTGCCCATCGCTCCCGCCGGGCGCCGGCGCCTCGGGTCCCACTTCGACGCGGGCGCGCTGCAGCCGCTGCAGGCGATCGGGCCAGTTCGTGAGGATGCCGTCCACGCCACACTCGATCAACCGCCGCATCTCGCCGGGATCGTCGGCGTAGAAGGGGTTCACCTCCATGCCGGCGCGGTGCGCCGCGGCGACCAGTTCCGGCGTGGTGACGCCGTTGCCGGGCTGGAGGACCCGGCAGCCGATGGCGGCCGAGCGGGCCACATAGTCGGCAACCGGCTCCACGCTGAGGTTGCACAGGACCAGCTCGGGAACCGCCCGGCGCGCCAGCACGAGCGATTCCTGATCGCTGGCGATGAACGCCCTGGCGAGCAGACCTCGCCGCGCCAGCTCGGCGGCGACGGCCGGCACCACGCGCTGGCGGTCGTCGGCGCCGGCCTTCACGTGCACGTTGAGTCGCACGCCGGCCGGCATGAGGTCGAGAGCCTCCTGCAAGGTGACGAAGCGCTCGCCGGCGAACTGCGGCGCCAGCCAGCCGCCGGCATCCAGCTCGCGCAGGGCAGCCAGCGGCATCTCGGCCACGGTCCCGGTGCCGTCCGACGTGCGGTCGACCGTGGGGTCGTGGATGCACACGAGGCCGTCGTCCAGCGTCCGCCGCACGTCGAACTCGATCATCTCGACGCCCAGGCGGATGGCCGCCGCGAAGGCACTGGCGGTGTTTTCCGGATAGGCGCCCGAGAACCCTCGATGAGCCACCACGGCAACTCGCGGCACGGCCCGCTCACCTCACGGTCTCGTGCGCGCGGCAGTAGCGCGGCAAAGCGGTCAGGTCCAGCTCGCAGCCCAGCCCGGGTCGCTGCGGCACGGGCGTGCAGCCGTCCGCGAAGGGGATGGGCTCGACGATGAGATCGTCCGCGCGCGTCCAGCTGCCCACGAAGTCGGATGCCATGGTGCAGTTCGGCGCGGCGGCGGCCGCATGGATGAACGAGGTGTCCATGATGCCCAGGTCGTTGCCCGAGCCATGCCAGCACCGCATGCCGGCCGCGGCGGCGATCGCCGCGTGGCGCTGGAACCCGAACAACCCCCCGCCGAGGTTGAAGCAGTCGACGACGCCGGCCCGCAGCGCGGCGAGCATCGGCGCGCCGCTGCCCAGATGCATGGCCACCGGCAGGCGAACGGCCGCGTGGATGGCCGCGTACCCCTCCAGATCGCTCTTGGGAATCGGATCCTCGAGTACTTCGACGTTGCCCAGCGGCTCCAGTTGCTGCGCCAGCTCGATGGTCTGCGCCGCAGTATGGAAGCGCTCGTTCGGGTCGACGGTCACCTTGAACTCCGGCCCGGCCACCTCCAGCATGGCCCGCAGCCGATCGACCAGGGGCTCCTCGATGCGGCACTTGATCTTGACCCCCTTGAAGCCCAGCCCCAGGGCCCGCTCCACGCTGCGCTTGCCGTGCTCGGGCGTCTGGTGCCCGATCCAGTAGTCGGCACGTACGCGCTCGCGCACCGCGCCGCCCAGCAACGCGTGCACGGGCACGCCGCGCGCCTTGCCCACCAGGTCGAGCACGGCCATCTCGAACGCATGGTAGGCCGGTCCGGCCTCCCCCTGTGCCCATTCGTCCGGAGCCGCCGCCGCCGCCGCGAAGATGCTCTGCAGCGGCAGCCGCTCCGGATCTGCGCCCAGCAGCCGCCCCGCGCCCGCGCGCACCTCGTCCAACGGCACGCCGCGCCCGGTCTCGCCGATGCCGCACAGCTCCGTATCCGTGTTGAGCCGGAGCAGTTGCTTGGGCACCTGATCCCAGCCGGTCTCAGGGACCCACTCGGGGCTGTGCACCCGCCCCGGAATGGTCGGCACCACCACTGTCCAGACATCCACGCTGGTGATTCTCATGGCGCGCCTCTCGTTCTGCTGCCGCCCCGGCGGGGGGCCGCTCAGGGGGTGAAGTCGACCTTCTCGTCGAGGGCCAGCGCGAAGGCCGCCAGCAGCCTGGAGGCGGCGTCCAGATCGGCCAGCGACAGCACCTCGACGGGAGTGTGCATGTAGCGCAGCGGCACGCTGACCAGCCCGGTGGCAACGCCGGCCCGGGAGATCTGGATCGCGTTGGCGTCGGTGCCGGTGCCGCCCGCGGTGGCCTCCACCTGAACCGGGATGCGCGCCGCCGCCGCGACCTGCATCAGCAGCGCGAAGACCTTGGGGTTGACATTGGCGCCACGGGTGAGCACCGGGCCCGCGCCGAGCCTGATATCGCCCACCTTGCGCTTGTCGACCTCCGGGTGGTCCGAGGCGTGCGTCACGTCGATCGCGATGCCCACGAGCGGGTCGATGCCGAAGGCGCTGGTCCGCGCGCCGCGCAGTCCGACCTCCTCCTGCACGGTGGCCACCGCGAACACGCCGGCGCGCAGCCGCCCGCGTCCCTGGCGCAGCCGCCGCAGCGTCTCGGCGGCGACGAACGCGCCCATGCGGTCATCGAAGCCGCGCGCCACGGCCAGGCCTTCGCCCAGCAGCTCGAAGGTCGGGTCGTAGGTCACCGGATCGCCGATCGCCACCCGCTGGCGAGCCGCCGCCGCGTCCTTGGCGCCGATGTCGATCCACAGCTCGTGGGTCTTCGGCACCTTGTCGCGCTCCTCGCTGGTCAGCAGATGGACGGCCTTCCGGCCGGTGACCCCCAGGACGGGCCCGCGGGCCGTGTGGACCCACACCTTGCGGCCGGCGATCATCGTCGGATCGAAACCGCCGATGGTGTTGAAGTGGAGATACCCTTCGTCGCTGATGTGGGCGATCTGGAGCCCCAGCTCGTCCATGTGGCCGGCCAGCATGAGCCGCGGCCTGCCCTGCGGACGGAGCGCGGCGATCGCGTTGCCGTGGAGATCGACCTCCACGCGGTCGGCGAACTGGCTGACGGCACGCCGCCAGACCTCGCGCACCGGCCCCTCGTACCCGGAGGGACTCGGTTGGGCCAGAACAGCCTGGAGAAAGGCCAGCGATTCCTTGCGCATGGAAGCCCGTCCTTGTCGAGCGAGCCGCGGCCGCAGCGCGTCGGCGACGGCGGCCCACCGCGCTCCCCCGCCGGCGCCTGCTCAGCCAGCGGCCCTGCGGATGGCCTCGGCCATCCTGCGGAGGCGCGCGCGGGTGTTGTCTGGATGCATGGGCAGCAGCACCGTCCGGTTCAGGATATCGAGGGAAGCCCGGCACATGTCCTCCGTGTACTCGATCCGCGCCGCGGCGTTGGCCGGAATCTTGAACGGATCGAGCGCCGGATGGTGGGCTCCCTGGTAGCGCATGATCGGATCCCAGCGGGTGTAGACATGGCGGCCCGTGTCCATCGGCAGGAAGGCGCTGACGCCCTGCGCATGGAGCTTGTCGCAGAAGCCGCGCGCCTGTGGCTCGGTGGCGAAGCGGAAACCGACGTGCGAACCGCACTCGTGCTCCAGGCTGTTGTTCTTGATCGACCTCAGCCCGACCTGGGCCCCCACCTCCAGCAGCTCCTGCTTGTGCGCGCGCATCCTCGCCAGCATCTGCGGCAGTCGCCCCATCTGCGCGTTGAGCACGGCGGCCTCGAGCTCGGAACCGCGGAAGTTGTGTCCGGCGAACTGCAGCTCCTCGCGTCGTTCGGCGGGATTCCAGTAGAACGAGCAGCAGTCCACCGCCACCGAGCCGCGCTCGTACACCGCTCGGTCATCGGTGACGAACGCTCCCCCTTCTCCCGACGTGATATTCTTGTAGTAGTTGAAGCTGAAGGCGCCAGCGTGGCCGATCGAGCCGAGCATCTTGCCCTGGTACCCGCCGCCCACTGCCTGGCAGGCGTCCTCGAGCACCAGCAGATCGTGCTGCCGCGCCAGGCGCATGATGGACTTCATGTCGCACGGAAGCCCGACCATGTGGACCGGGACGATGGCGCGCGTGTGGCGGGTGATGCGCCGCTCGGTGTCGACCGGCGAGAGGGTCAGCGAGTAGTCGACATCGGCGACCACCGGTATGGCTCCGGCTCCCAGCACCGCCAGGGCCGTGGCCATGTACGTGTAGGCGGGCACGATCACCTGGTCGCCCGGCCCGACGCCAAGCCCGACCAGCGCCGTGTACAGAGCTGCTGTCCCGCTGCGGGTCAGGCGGCAGTGCTCCACCCCGATGTGCCGCGCCCACCGGGCCTCGAACAGGTCCGCCTCGCTGCCGGTCCCATAGCGGAATATCTTGCCGCTCTCGAACAGCCGCCGAAGGCGCGCCAGTTCGCGCTCGCCTATCCTGTACAT
This sequence comes from uncultured Gemmatimonadaceae bacterium, assembly GCA_964591015.1. Taxonomy (GTDB): domain Bacteria; phylum Latescibacterota; class UBA2968; order UBA8231; family UBA8231; genus SLHA01. The sequence goes on along the minus strand of CAZPXM010000004.1, from coordinate 58,078 downwards.
CTGATTCTCTCCTTTATCGTTACTCGGACTTTCTCATGGATTGGCCGCGGTGGCTGCGACGTTCCTTGATCCGGCGCCCCACCGTCACGGCAAGCAGCGACAGGGCGATCAGTGCGGCAGGCGCCCACCACTCCGTGCCGACCGCCGAGCTCCCGCCAAGCCAGCGCGTGAGACCCACCAGTCCGAAGCCCAGCAACGCGCCGGCCAGCGCGGCGCGCAGGACACGTCGCTGCCAACTCATCGCCGCACTCCCCCTGCGGGCCGCGCCAGCGATCCGACACCCGCCAGCCGCCGCCTTCCCGCCGCAGTCCGGAACGGCCGGCCGGGCTCCTCGGTGCCGCACGCCTGCTGCAGACCGCCTTCCGCTCCGGCCTAGACGCCGGGCAGGGCCAGCCGCAGCAGCAGGTCTAGAACCGAGATGAGCACCGACGCCAGCAGCGTGCTGCCGAACCCCTGGATCTCGAAGCCGCTGATCAGCTTGTCCGTCAACCACAGCAGCGCGGCGTTGATGACGATCAGGAACAGCCCGAGCGTCAGCACGACCAGCGGCAGGGACAGGATGACCAGCAGCCACCACAGCAGCGACTTGAGCACTCCGTAGACCAGCGCCACTCAGACCGCGGTGAGCAGGCTGCGCACCCGCACGGTGGGCATGATCCGCGCCACGAGGAACACAGCCAGACTCGACCCGATCAGTCGCAGCAGCCAGTGACCGACCATGGCGTCGCTCTCCTCGACGCACCGCTGCGCCCCCGGCAGCCGCGTCCAGGTCGATCGCCGCAGAACGGCAGCGCGGTCCGCCCCTGTGGCGTGCAGCGCCCAGCGCACCAGCACGGCGTCGCTGCGGCGCTCAGCCTGCCGGCAGCAATCTGTACAGGGTCGCCACGCCGCCGAACATCCCCGGAAAGCGGAACAGCTCCTCTGCACCCGCCCCGATGCGGGCGACCACGTCCGCCGTCAGCAGCGCCTGCTGGCGGGCGAACAGCGGCTCCTGGTCCGCCACATCGTAGGTGCCGGTGGCTCGCGCGGCCGCCTGGGTAGCGGCGACCGCGGCATCGGCGCCGATGCGCGCCTCCATGTCCGTGAAGAACCGCGCCAACGCCTCTCGGTACCGATGCGGCTCGCCGGCAGCCCAACTCCAGACTCGCTCGAACGCCGCATGGCAGACGCGCAGGCGTTCGCCATAGTGCTCCGGCACGATGCCGTCCAGGGTGAAGGGTGCCGCGTTGCCCTGGAGCGGCGTGCGGTCCTCGGTCTGAAAGGCGACCAGCGCCCGCCGGCCAGGAGCCGGCCGCACCCACAGCCGCGCCACCCGGCCGGGCACCAGGCACGCCGTCCGTCCGGGTCCCAGCAGCTCGCTGTGGGTACCGTCGACATCCATCCACTCCAGCCGCGCTTCGCCCGGGCCGCAGACGCGCAGATGCTCGCGGGGCAGACCGGCCAACCCGCACCGTCCGAACGGCATGGACACGTGCCAGTCGCTGTCGCCAGGGCCCGCAGCCGCGGCCCCGCCTCCCACCAGCGCCGCCAGCGCCGCTGCCAGACCGGCCGCTGCCGTCGGTGCGTCGGTGGGCACGGCCTGCAGTTCGCCCGAGATTCCCCGCTGCACCGCGTACAGGCCGCCGTACCCGAACAGGCGGGCCGGCAATGGATCGCATCGGCCCATCGTCTCGCCCTCGTCTACCTTCCGGCCACTACCTTCCGGCCACACCCCTCACCAGTCCACGACCGCGCCATCGTCCGGGTGGTAGGACTCGGGGTTGCGCCAGTCGTGATCGACCATCGCCTCCATCTTGTCGTCGTCCAGCTCGATGCCCAGGCCCGGACCGGCCGGCAACGCCACGTACCCGTCGGCGAACGAGAATGGCTCTTTCAGGTACTCCGCCCCGAAGGTGGTGTGCTCCTGGGCCAGGAAATTGGGGATCGCCGCATCGAGCTGCACGCACGCTGCCAGAGCGATGGGCCCCAGCGGGCAGTGCGGCGCCACGCCCGCGTAGTAGCTCTCCGCCATGCCGGCGATCAGCCGGCATTCCATGATGCCGCCGGCGTGCGACAGGTCCGGCTGGAGGATGCTGGCCGCGCGTCGCTCCAGCACCTCGCGGAAACCCCACTTGGTGAAGATGCGCTCGCCGGTGGCGATGGGAATGTGAGTCTTGCGGGCGATCTCGGCCATGCCCTCGACGTCCTGGCACGGCATCGGCTCCTCGACGAACATCGGCTGGTACGGCTCGAGGGCCTTGATCAACAGCATGGCGGTCTGGGGGCTCACGGCACCGTGGAAGTCGATGGCGATGTCCAGCTCGCGGCCGCCCGCCGCGCGCATCGCCGCGAAATTCGCCACGACGCGGTCCACGAACCCCGGGCTCTCGACCAGTCGCGGCGGGCGTCCGCCGGCCACGCCGGTCTTCACTGCGGTGAAGCCCTCGGCGAGCCGCTGGCGCACTGCGGCCGCTGCCTGCTCTGGCGTGCTGCCGCCCGCGCCCCGGTACATGCGGACGCGCTCGCGGGTGGGTCCGCCCAGCATGACGTAGACCGGCATGCCGGCGGCCTTCCCGGCCAGGTCCCACAGCGCCTGTTCGACCCCGGAGAGCGCGCTGGTCAGGATGGGACCGCCTCGATAGAAGGCATGGCGGTACATGGCCTGCCAGTGGTGCACGACACGGCGAGGATCCTTGCCCAACAGATAGGGCTCCAGTTCCGCCACCGCCGTGGCCACCGTCCGCGCCCGCCCCTCCAGGATCGGCTCGCCGAGTCCCACGAGCCCCTCGTCCGTGTGCAGACGAAGAAACAGGTAGCGCGGCTTGGCCAGCAGCGTCTCCACGCGCGTGATCTTCATCGGGATCGTGCCTTCTTCTCGCGGTCTGTTGTGGACCGGCCCACGCGTCGGCCGCGGCGGCCGCCGGTGGCCCGCTCAGGGGGCCGCCATGGCCGCCCGCACCGCCTCTTCGGTCGGGAATTCGTCGTGCTCCCAGACGCGGCGGACCACGCCGTTCTTCACGTACGCCAGGCGCGGGTACCCGTGCTTCCACGTGAGCCGGAAGTAATCGGTTCGCGAGATGGTGCCGATGGGGTACTGCGCGCGGGAGCGAGTGATGAACTCCTTCATCTCCTCGCCGTCGTGGGCAAAGGCAGAGAGGCCCACGACCCGCGGCAGGTCGTCCTTCTTTGCGAGCACGTTGAGCCGCGGCGCCGATGCCATGCAGCGGCCACACTTCGGACTGAACAGCTCGAGCAAGTACTCGCCCTGGCGCAAGTCGAACGGCACTCCCTTCACCTCGAGGCCGCTCAGCCGGACCCCGGGCAGCAGGTCCGAGTTGGCCAGTCGCTCCTGCGCGGGCAGGAAGCGTCCGCCTCCCACCAGCAGCGACAGCACCGCGCCTCCGAGCACGAGCTTCCCTGCCCGACGCCACGCCCGCCCTGGGCGCACTCCCCACCAGGCAAAGAGCAGCAGCGCGAGCATGACGACGTCTTCCACCGCTGCTTGGGCCGGGGTCCTGTTGACGAGCGTGCCGAAACAGCCGCACTCGTCCGTCGCCCCCGCCTTCCACGCCAGCAGCATCAAGGCGATGAACCAGGCCATCAACGCCACGGCCACGGGCATGGTCCAGCGCGGCCGCCAGTTGGCCAGCAGGGCCAGCCCGAGCACGCACTCGAAGGGCGCCACCAGCAGGCCGGCCCGCGCGAACGCCGCCCATGACTTGGTCACGCCGAGCAGCTGCGCATACGGCACGAGCTCCCAGTAGAACAGCACCGGCTCCCACACCTTGAGTGCCCCGGAGAGCAGCAGGAGGGCTCCCATGACGAGCTGCGCGCCGCGCGCCGCACGAACCAGCCAGCGCGGCGCCGCGTCGGGGGAGAACAACCTGGGCATCCGCATACCGTCCTCATCGCAGGCAGCGCCCTGGATACTGCGCCGACCCGAGGGTGGCCGGCGCCAGCGGGGTAGCGAACCCTGGAGTCGCTGGCTTGCCCGCGCCGCCAGCGCGGCACCCGGCAAAGGACCACGACCGGAACCGGGCAGCGCGCGGCTGCCCCGCATGGGCCGATAAGAAGGAGCTTCCGCCCCACCGTGTCCACCCTGCGCACCCGCGCAGGCTTCGGGCCTCGCGGCATCGGTCGGCGTCGCGCCCGCTGCCGCCGCAGTCGCCGGCCCCGTGGCCACCGGGGTCTGGCGGCTGCTGGGCGGCCTCGGCTGCGGGTCTGGCGCTTGCCGAGCGGGCCCGCAGTGTCCTGCTTCTGGGCGGCTGTCACTGCGTGGATCCGGCCTGCACCGCCGGCCAACCAGCGCGGTGCCACCTCTGCCTTGCGCTCGACGACACCCTGCAGCCAGCGAGAGCCCACAGATGCGCGCTCACGTCAGCATCGAACCGGGAATATGCGGGTTCCGGACCTGCATCGTGGCCACCAGCGACGACGGGCAGCACGTCGCCTTCTCGGTATCCAGCACCTGCGAGAGGATATCTCGCCTCGCGGAGAAGCTCGCCGCCACCGGCCCGGTGGATGCGTACGCGGAACTGGCGGCGGGCAGCAGCGGCCGGCTGTTGACCCTGGCGCGCGGGGCGCTCTGCGGCGGCTGTGCGGGCTGCGTGACGCCGGCGGCGCTGTTCAAGGCCATGCAGGTGGCAGCCGGGCTGGCCCTGCCGCAGGACGTGGTGCTGCACATCGGCGTGGAGGACGACGCCGCCTGATCGGGCGTGCGGCGCCCGGGCCCAGCGCGCGCGCCGGCGGCCGGCGCGCCTGCTGGCCGCGGACCCGCAGTCCGGGCGCGGGGCTTGCTGCGTCACGATGGATCGCAGACCTTATGGGCTCCGGGTTCACACCGAGCAGGCGGCGTTCACGGCAGCGGCGAGCCAGGTTGGCGTGGCTCCGACCGCCGCGAGCCCGATGGCCAACGGCCAACTCGCGGGAGAATAGCGATGCCCACCGGCTACCAAGGCAAGATACTCCGAGTGGACCTGAGCAGCGGCCGCATCGGCTGCGAGAAGCCTGACGAGAACTTCTACAGAATGTACTTGGGGGGTTGGGGGTTCGTGGCCTACTACCTGCTGCGGGAACAGCGGCCCGGCGTCGACCCCCTCGGACCGGAGAACAAGCTGATCTTCGCGCCCGGGATCTTCACGGGCAGCCAGCTTTCCGGCAGCGGTCGGTCGGCGGTGGGTGCCAAGAGCCCGCTCACCGGGGGCTTTGGCGAGGCCGACGTCGGCGGCTTCTTCGCTGCCGAGCTGGTGCGCGCCGGGTATGACGCGTTGATCGTCGAGGGATGCGCCAGCGAGCCGGTGTACCTGCACATCCATGACGACGAGGTGCAGATTCGCAGCGCCAAGGCGCTGTGGGGGCTGGACGTGGTGCAGACGGAGGAGCGCATCCGCGCCGAACTGGGGGACGAACACCTGCGCTTCGCGGCCATCGGCCAGGCTGGCGAGAACCTGGTCGTGAACGCCTGTGTCATGGAGGATCTGCACCATGCCGCGGGCCGCTGCGGGATGGGTGCTGTGATGGGCTCCAAGAAGCTCAAGGCCGTGGCCTGCCACGGCACGCACCGCAAGGGTGCCGCGGACCGCGAGCGCCTGAAGGGGTTCGCTGCCTGGCTGACCGGCGAGGGCAAGCCCCACTACCAGGGCTTGACGGACCATGGCACGGATGGCGGCCTGCTGGGCCTGCACGAGGACGGCGGCCTGCCCACGCGCAACTTCCAGGAGGGCCAGTTCGAGGCGGCGGAGAAGATCACCGGCGCCACGATGACGGCCACCATCCTCAAGCAGCGCGGCACCTGTTACGGCTGCGTCGTCCGCTGCAAGCGAGTGGTCGAGGTCAAGAAGGGCAAGTACAAGACCGACCCCATCTACGGCGGCCCGGAGTACGAGACCGCCGGAGCGCTGGGCTCGAACTGCGGCGTGGGCAACCTGGAGGCAGTGGCCAGGGGCAACGCCCTCTGCAATGCGGCGGGCCTGGACACCATCGGCGGCGGCATGATGGTATCGTTCGCCATGGAGTGCTTCGAGAACGGCATCATCACGGAGGCGGACACGGGCGGGATCAAGGCCAACTTCGGCAACGCCGACGCCATGATCCGGCTCCTGGAGATGACGATCAAGCGCGAGGGCATCGGCGATCTGCTGGCGCGCGGCTACGAGGCGTGCATCCAGGCCTGGGGGCCCCGCGCGCGACCGTTCGCCATCGAGGTCAAGGGCCAGCCCGTCCCCATGCACGAGCCCCGCTACAAGTTCGGCCTCGGCCTGGGGTACGCGCTGTCGCCGACGGGAGCGGATCACGTCCACAACATCCACGACACGGCCTTCACCACGGAAGTGGGCCTGGCGGGCGTGGAGGCGTTCGGCATCCTGGAGCCGCTGCCGAAGGACGATCTCAGTCCGGCCAAGGTGCGGCTGTTCCGGCACTACACCAACTTCTCGATCCTGAAAAACATGCTGGGCATGTGCCTGTTTCTCCCCTTCTCCCCCAACGACGTCACCGAGATCGTGCGCGCGGTCACCGGCTGGAACACCTCGCTGTTCGAGCTCATGAAGGCCGCCGAGAGGGGGCTGGCCATGGCGCGGGCATTCAACGCCCGAGAGGGCTTCACCGCCAAGGATGACTACCTCCCGGACCGCTTCTTCGAGCCCTTCACGGCCGGGCCGCTCAAGGGCGTGGCGCAGAAGCGCCACGAGTTCCGCGCCGCGCTGGAAACCTACTACCGCATGGCGGGCTGGGATGCCGTCCTCGGCGCACCCACGCGGGCCAAGTACGAGGAGCTCGGCATCGAGTGGGTGGCCGACGAGCTGGCGCGCCACGACGCGGTGAACGGCTGAGCGCCAGCGAGGAGACAGCGCATGAGAGCCATGTTCGTGCTGACGCCGGCCGAGTCGCGGCGGCTGATCGCGCGGGCCGTGGTCAAGCTTCCCGAAGTGCAGCGGGCGCTGGAGCGCGCCTATGTCTGCATCGTCGGCGGCACGACCAACGCGTTCATCGCCCAGGAGCTGGCGGGAGTGGATGCGGAGCCGCAGCGCTTCACCGCCGGCACCAGCGTCCGGGGCATCGTCTGCGTCACCGCGGCGCGCGACCGCGATCCGCGCATCCCCGTGGTCCTGTACAAGGGCCAGGTGGTGAAGAAGACCGTCCAGGAAGCGTTCGCGGACTTCCACCTGGAGACGGTGGTCATCAAGGGCGCCAATGCCGTGGATCCGGACGGCAACGTCGGCATCATCACCTCCGGGTTCGACGGCGGCACGGTCGCGGCCACGATCGGGTACATGACCTCGACGGGTATGCGGTACATCTTTCCCGTCGGCCTGGAGAAGCTGATCCCGTCCGTGCCCGAGGCGGTGCGGTGGACCGGCGCCAAGACCTTCGATTACTCGATGGGCGCCAACTTCGGCATGTACTGCCTGTCGAACGGCATCGTGGTCACCGAGATCCAGGCGCTGGAGACGTTGAGCGGAGTCAGCGCCATGCAGGTGGCCGCGGGCGGCATCGGCGGCAACGAGGGGGCCGTGGTCCTCGTCGCCGAGGGCACGGAGGAGCAGGTGCAGCGGGCAATTGGCTGCGTCGAAGCGGTCAAGGGCGAGCCGCCCGTGCCAGCGCTCAAGGGCGTGTGCGCTGACTGCCCCTACACCCAGTGCGCGTACAACGGGCGCGCAGAAGCGGAGCTGCCGGCGTGGTTGCGCTCACCCCGGGCCTGAGCGAAAGGAGCGGTCCATGATCGGCGCCGCCGGTGGAACGCTGCGGAGCGCATTGGCCGCGCGCGGGGTCTTCGTCTTCGTCATGACGCCGTTCAAGAGCACGACGGATCGTCGCGGCCGGTACGAAGCGGACCTGGCCGGCATGGAGGGCAACGCTCGTCACTTCGCCGGCATCAGCGGCGATCGCCTGCTGGTCGTCTGCGGCGGCTCCGGCGAATTCCACTCGCTGAGTCCGGCCGAGGTGATCGCCCTGGCCGAGGCCGCGGTGGCGGGCGCTGGCGGCGCCTGCCGGGTCATCGCCGGCGTGGGCGGTCCCACCGCGCAGGCGGTGCGCATGGCCGAGCAGGCGCAGCGCGTGGGCTGTGACGGCGTGCTGGTGATGCCGCATGTCCCGGAAGCCAACCGCGGCGAGGCAGCGCTGTTCGCGCGCCACGCCGCCATCGCGCGCGCGATCGACATCGGCCTGATCCCGTTCCGCTCCACGGCGCAGCTGCTCAGCCCGAGGCTCATCGCGCGCCTCGAGCGCCTGCCTCAGGTGGTCGCCATCAAGGAGGAGAGCAACGCGGTGGACTGGGTGCGGACCGCGGTGCGGCTCACCGCCGGCAAGCTCCCGTTCGTCACCGGCGGCGGCGAGAACATGGTCCCCTACTACTACCTGGCCGGTGCCGTGGGCTTCACCACGGGCATGGCGAACATCACCCTCGCCAAGTCCATCGAGCTCCACGCCGCGGCGCTGGCGCGCGACTGGGATCGCGCCATGGAGCTGCGCGACTACTTCGAGCCGCTGACCGCCCTGCGCGGCGAGCTGGGGAATGCCATGCTCAAGGCCGGACTCGAGATGCTCGGGCTGGCCGGCGGACCTGTCCGCGACACTGGCGCGCGCCTGGACGCCGCCGGGCGCCGCCGCGTGCGCCGGCTCATGCGCGCCAAGGGGCTGCTCTAGCCGGGAGCCGGCCGCCTTGCCGCGCCCTATCGGCGCGCGTAGTGCGCCTTCACCGCGGCGATGACCTGGTCGATCTGCGCCTCGGTCATCTCCGGGTACATGGGCAGCGACAGGATCTCGGTGCAGATCCGCTCGCTGACGGGCAGCGAGCCGGGCCCACCACCGTACGGCGCGAACGCGGGGGTGAGGTGCAGTGGCTGGGGGTAGTGCACCGCAGTCTGCACCCCAGCCGCGGCCAGCGCGCCGGCCAGCGCCTCGCGGTCGGGAACCCTGATCACGTACAGGTGATAGACGTGTTCGGCGTGCTCGGCGACGTACGGGGTCTGTACCGGCGCCACGCCGGCCAGCCCGGCCGCGTACCGAGCGGCGATCTGCCGGCGGCGGGCGTTCCAGTCTTCCAGGTGGCGCAGCTTGACGCCTAGCACCGCGCCCTGGAGGCCGTCCATGCGGTGGTTGTATCCCAGCTCCTTGTAGCGGAACTTGGCACGTGGATCCTGGCCGTGGTTGCGCAGCTCGCGGAGACGCTGCATGACCGCGGGGTCGTTTCCGGTGATGCCGCCGGCGTCCCCGTACGCCCCCAGATTCTTGCCGGGATAGAAGCTGAAGCAGGCCAGGTCGCCGTACGCGCCGGCCCGCTTGCCACGGTAGCGAGCGCCGTGAGCCTGCGCGGCGTCCTCGATGACCCGCAGGCCGTGCGCGGCCGCCAGGCCGCACAGCTCGTCCATCGCGGCCATCTGCCCGTACAGATGCACCGGGATCACGGCGCGCGTGCGCGGAGTCATGCGCCGGGCGACCTGGCCGGCGGCCAGGTTCATGGTCGCCGGGTCGACGTCCGCGAACACCGGGGTCGCGCCGACCTCCACGACAGCCTCGGCCGTGGCTGCGAACGTGTGCGGCGTGGTGATCACCTCGTCGCCCGGACCGATGCCCAGCGCCAGCAGTGCCAGCTTGAGCGCGTCCGTGCCGTTGCTCGTGCCGACGCAGTGCGCCACACCGCAGTACGCGGCAAAGGCCTTCTCGAAGCGCTCCACCTGCGGCCCCAGGATGAAGCTGCAGCCGTCGATCACCTCGCTCATCGCGGCGGCGATCTCGTCCCTGAGCGTCTCGTACTGGGCCTTCAGGTCGTTCATCGGGACATGGAGCTTGGCTGGTGGATTCATCCTTGCACTCCAGACAGAGGGATCACCGCGCCCGCCGCGCGGCTTGCGCGACCCGTCGCCTGTCGGTCACGGACGGGAGGAGTCGGCGGCGGGCCCGGAGGCGGCAGCCGCCGAACCGACGCTCTCGACGAAGATGGGATTGGAGACCAGCTCCGCGCCCGGCGCCCTCGCCAGCACGCGGTAGTAGGTGCGCTCGCCGGGCGAAGGACCACTGTCCATGCACCCGAACTCGATCGGGCCAGTCCCCTGCACGGCCGCCACGACCGTGCCCGCCCGCACGATGCGCACGTGGATCGTGTCCCGGGCGCCGCCCGCCAGCGAGATCGCGCCGCGGACACGGACCCAGCCCGTACCGACGGCCGTGCCGCCGCTGACCGCCTCCACCTCGCCGCGCGACACGCCGAAATCCTGCAGCACCAGTCGGTTCTCCGCCGCGCGAACGGCGTACATGCGGCCTGCCAGCAACGCCTCGAAGAGCCCCTGCCGCGACCGTTCGCGCGCCCAGAAGACCGTCTCGATACCGCCCCACGATTCCTGCTGGCGCTCGTCCCGGCTGCCACCGCCCACCTGGCCCGTGGCCCACACCGGGGCCGGGCGGCGGCCGCTCAGGTATTCGCCCAGGAGCCGATCCCACTCCTCGCCCGGCTCGGCCACGGCCGGCGCCCCGGGGTCCAGCGCCGCGAATGCCACGTATCCATGGGTGCCGGCCAGATCCGGCGCAGGCGGCCCCCCCGCGGGCAGCTCGACGCGGCCGCCGAGCACCTTGACGGGCCACGGCCGCGGCAGGCTGTCGGCCGGCGCCCACAGCGCCGCACCGCCGTGTCCGCGCACGTGGTCGATGAAGGCCTGGTACGGCTCGGCTCCCGGGTCGCCTCCATAGGCGCTCCAGCGCGGCAGGCGGAAGGGCGCGTTGTTGACCAGCAGGAGTGCGGCGGCCACGCCGGCGGTCCAGCGCGCCCACCGGGGACGGCAGCCCGCTGCCAGCCAGGCGTAGAGCAGCCCGGCCAGCGGCCACACGAGCAGGAGGCTCGGCCAGCCCCAGCGCTCCACCCCCCGGCTGCCCCCGACGGGAAGCGCCCCGTAGGCCGCTGGTCCATCCAGGCCGACAGCCAGCATCTTGCGCCGCGCGCCGCGCAGCGTCCAGCGCGCCCGCTTCCAGTCGATCTCCCAGCGATAGAAGGGAGTCGCACGCACCCCTTCGAGCAGCACCAGGTCGGGCTGCGAGTCCTGCACGCGCCGGACAGCCTCCAGGTACTCCTGGACCGCGACGCCGTCCGGCAACGAGGGCGCGTTCGTGCGGCGCGACGTCAGGCGCCGCAGCCCGGGCCAGCCGTGCTCGATGGACGCCCGATAGTCGTCCGTCAGCACCAGAGCGTCCAGCCCACGGGCACGCGCCGCCTGCGCAAGCTCGCCCACGGACTGGCTGCCGCCGCTGAACCCAGACCGCACGCCCACCGCCGCCCGCAACGCCTCGTAGTCCCCCGCAGCCGCCGGACTGGCCCACAGCGCCGTGCCCAACAGCGCCCCCAGAGCAACTCGCCTCATGGCCGTCTCGGAACTCACCGCCAGGACTGCAGTGTCCGTGCGCAATTCGAGCCAGCCGCAACGCGGCCCGGCGCCAGCCCCCGGGCCGCGCCGGCGGCGGCCGCTGATCGCCGACGGCTTCTCGGTTCTACCGCCGAACCACCACCACCGCCGTGCCGGCCACAGCCAGCCTGGCCGCGAAGGCCCGCGCCTCCTTCTCGCTGGCGAAGGCTCCGACCAGGCGGCGCGTCCCGCCCCCGCTGTCGGTCACCTCGTACGCGTAGGGCGCCAGCGGAGCCGGAGCCGCGGCCGTCGCCGCCCCGGCAGCCGCATCCGGCGGCCACGCGAGCGCGTATGGCAGCCGCATCACCGCGTACCCCTCGATCAGCCCTTGCTGCCGCAGCCCCTCGCCCACCGCGCGCGCCGCCGTCTCGGTCGCGTACGCTCCCACCAGCAGCCGCATCAACGCGCCGCCATCTCCGCTCTCCACCGGCGCCAGGAACGCAGGATAGGCCGCCGCGCGCAGCGAGTCGAGCCAGCGGGCCGCCCACGGGCTGCCGGCAGCATAGGCAGCCACGCGCACCGCGAACGGACCTGCGCCTGGCCCCGCCCCTGCGGGCGCGGCGCTGCTGCGGCCCGCTGGCGTCGGTGCCGCATCCGGCAGCGAGACTGGCCCGGATCCTTCCTCCCGTCCGCTGGCAACAACAGCGGCGTCTCCAGACGCTCGCGGCAGCGGCGGCGCCGGCGGCGCGGGCGGCGCTGGCTGCGTCGCGGGCTCGGTACCAGCGGCTAGGTGGCCCGCGGCGCCAGGCTCCCGCCCGGCGGCGGCTGCCCCACGGCTAGCCTCCGACCAGGCCAACCGGTCCACCCGGGTCATCTGCCAGACCAGACCCGCCACGCAGACCGCCAGCAGGCAGTCGGCCATCCCGCGACGCCAGGCCGAGCGAGGGCCCTCTGCCCGCCGCCGGCCGGCCGCTCCTGCTCGCGACCTCGCCAGGCCTGCCGCCACGCTGGCGCCAGCGCCGGCGACGATTCCCGCCAGTGCGCCGGCCAGCGCCCACCAGAGAGGCCGACGATCGGCCGCCGCGCGACCGGGACGGTGCGTCCTGGCCACGACAGTGACAGGGCCCGCCAAGGCCCGCTCCTCGTCCTCCACAGCCTGGCGGTAGCCCGCTTCCACCTCCGCCAGCGCTTGACGGCGAGCCTCTACCGCAGCCGCGCGCTGCTGCACTTCAAGGAGCGCCGCTGCCAGACGGTCGTGCTCGGCTCGGGCCTGGGCGCGACGCTGCCGCGCGGCATCTACCTCGCGCTGGACGGCCGCCACGTACCGCTGCAGCTCCGCTGCCAGGGCGCCGGTAGTGGCGGCCATCTCGCGGTCCACATCCTGCACCGACGGGTCGTGCTCCATGTGCCGGACCAGCAGCGCCTCGCGATCCAGCCGCAGCTCGTTCAGCCGGTATGCCAGCTCGGCGCAGCGCTCGCCTGCCGGCACCTGCATGGCTCGCCGCAGGACCGTCCACGACGGCTCGTCGCCGGCACTCAGGGCCGCCAGCGCGGCACTGGCGGCGTCCAGCTCGGCCGCCAGCAGGTCCAGCTCGGCGGCGGCCGAGTCGAGCTGCTCGGCGGCAGCTCGCCGAGCGACCGCGAGCGAGTCCAGGGGCTGGGGCCACGCCCCCCGCAGGGCCGCCTCGGCCGCTCGCAGATCCGCCTCGGCGCGGTCGCGGCGGCTGGCCGCCTCGGCCCGCTGGCGCGAGGCCTCCTCCAGGACCCGGGGATCGCACGCGAATCCCTCGTAGACCGCTGCCAGGGTGTCCACCAGCAGCGCGACCAGCCCCTGGTCGGCGTGCCTGACCGTGACCACGATGGTGCCAGTCCGGGGATCCGCCCGTGAGGCGATCCAGCCCCGGACCGCGGCAGCCGCGGGCACAGCGCCCGGCGCCGGGAGCGCTCCGGACGCTGCCAGGGCCGCTGCCGCTCGCTCCAGCACCGGCCCGCTCGTCAGCAGGCTGCGGAACTGCTCCAGCGCGCTGCCGCTCGAGGCAGCCGCCTCGCTTCCCGGTACTGCCGGCAGAGGCCTGGACAGGTCGACTCGCAGGGCAACGTCCGCCGTGAATGCTCGCGACGAGCCCGCGGCACCGACCCCGTAACCCACGGCGCCCAGAAGCAGGCCGGCGGCGCCCGCCGCCAGCACCTGACGCCGCCAGCGACGCAGCCAGGACCGCGACGACGTTCGCCCCAGAGCCATGCGCACGCCCCCACCACTGCCCGGCAGGACCCGCCCTGGCGGCCGGCCTGGTCAGCGACGGACCTGCTTGCGCGGTCGCCGTCCGTAGCTGATCGGGCCCTTGGGAAGGGTGGCCGGTCGCACGGGTTCGGCACCCGTCGGCGCCGGCGCGGGCTGCCGGATCGCGCCGCTGGCCGCTCCGCCAGCCTGCTCCTCGCTCGCCGCCGCTGCGGGCAGACCGTGCACCTGCCCCACGAACTGCGCAGGAACAGAGCGCGTCAGCACGACGGCCCCTCGCTCGTAGAACAGCACTCCCGCCGCTGCCGCCGCCTTGGCGAGAATCTCGACCACCACCGGCCCGCCCTCCTCGCGGCTGCGGGCCGCGGCGGTCTGGCGGTCGCGAGACAGGTGCACGTAGAAGCGATCGCCGGGACTGACTCCCTGCGACTGGAAGCGCCGAGCTTCCGCGGCCGTGCTGCCCAGGTAGAGCCGCTCCGGCGGCTCCATCGGCGCTCCGTCCATCTCGACGAAGAAGCTGTGCCCGTACAGCGCCCGGATACCGTGCTCGTTCAGCTCGAAGCGGCGCTGGTCGGGCGCCCGGAGCAGGTCGAGGATATCTTCCTCGGTGACCTCTCGGTGCCGCTCCTGCACGGCCTGCACGACCTGGGCCAGCGGCACATAGCCGTGGGCATCGATGTCCAGACCGAACTCGTCGGGCCGGTGACGCAGCATCAGCGAGAGAAGACGCGAGATAGTTCGTTTGTTGGTCAATACACCGTTCCCCCCTTTCGACTCAGTCCCACTTGGCCCGGTAGCGGGCGACGGCCGTGGCCAGGCTCGGATCGCCCAGCGCGAGGATCTGGGCAGCCAGCATCGCCGCATTCCTCGCATTGTCGATGCCCACCGTGGCTACCGGGATACCGGACGGCATCTGCACGATGGAGTACAGGGAATCGACGCCGTGCAGCGGCCCGGCAGCCAGGGGCACGCCGATCACGGGCAGCAGCGTGTGCGCCGCCAGCACTCCTGGCAGCGCGGCTGCCAGCCCCGCCCCGGCGATGATGACGCGCAGGCCTCGGCTGGCGGCTTCGCGCGCGTACGCCACCGTGCGATCCGGGTGGCGGTGGGCCGAGGACACTACCAGCTCGTAGCCGATGCCCAGTTCGTCGAGCACCTCGCCCGCGCGGGCCATGGTCTGCTCGTCGGACCTGCTGCCGACAACGATACCCACCTGCAGCACAGCCATTCGCCATCCTCCGCGAGCCGCCCGCGACGCCAACCGCCTCCCCGCCCCGCGGCACCGCCAACCGGTCGGCAATGTAGGCACTGCTGCTCCGCCGATCAACGCTTCCCCGCCGTGCGGGCCAGCTCTCCGCCGGGCGCGGCAGGCTTGGCTCCACGCGGGGCCAGTGGACATGCCACGGGCGGCCGGCACGACCCAGAGCCGCCGCCGGCCGCCCGTCCGGGCCCGACACCCCGCGCCGCCTTCAGGCCATCTTGCGCCGCAGGAAGGTCGGGTAATCGAGATTGTCGACCCGGACCCTGGAAGGCGCCGGGCCGGCATCGGCTGCGGCGGCCGGGGCATTGCGGCGCAGATACGCCGGCACCGACAGGTCGGTCTCCACGGCACGCTCGGCAGCACCGCCGTTGCCGGCCTCCGCCTGCTTCACCGCCAGCTTGGTACCCTCCTTGTTCCGCTCGAAGCCCGTCGCGATCACGGTGACGCGGACCTCGTCGACCAGACGATCGTCCAGCGCCGTCCCGAGGATGATGTTCGCCTCCTGGCCGACCGTGTCGTGGATCAGGGCCATCGCCTCGTGAGCCTCGAAGAGGGTGAGGCTGGAGTCGGCCGCGATGTTCATCAGCACCCGCTTCGCCCCCTCGATCGAGACGTCCTCGAGCAGGGGGCTCTTGATCGCCTTCTTGGCGGCCTCGATGGCTCGGTTCTCGCCACGGTGCGACCCGACGCCGATGATCGCGTCGCCGCCGTTCTCGACGGTGGTCTTCACATCCTGGAAGTCCAGGTTGATCACGCCGGGAACCGTGATCAGATCGGAGATGCCCCGCGCCGAGTGCATGAGCACCTCGTCCGCCTTGAGGAAGGCCTCCTGCAGCGTCGTCTCGCGCGAGCAGATCGACAGCAGCCGCTGGTTCTTGATCGTGATCAGCGTGTCGACGTGCTCCTGCATCTCGGCGATGCCCGCCAGCGCGTTGCGCATGCGCGGGAAGCCCTCCACCAGGAACGGCTCGGTGACGATGCCGATCGTCAGCGCGCCCTGCTCGCGTGCGATCGCCGCGACCGTGGGCGCCGCCCCCGTACCCGTGCCGCCCCCCATGCCCGCCGTGATGAAGACCAGGTCGGTGTCCTTGAGACACTCGGCCACCTTGTCCCGGTCCTCTTCGATGGCCTGGCGCGCCCGTTCGGGCTGGGCACCAGCTCCCAGGCCGTTCGTGGCGTTCTGCTGGCCGATGCAGAGGGTGATGTCGGCCTGGCAATGCTCGAGGGCCTGAGCGTCGGTGTTGAGCGCGATGAACTCGACGCCGTACATGCCGGAGCCGATCATCCGATTGATGGCGTTCCCCCCTGCGCCGCCGACGCCGACGACCTTGATAGAGGCCTTGCGCTGGCGGCTGTCGACGATCTTGTAGGTCATGGTTCCCTCCTCTCGGAATGAGGCCGTGGGTGGCTCAACCTCTCATGGAAACACCGTCAGAACGACGCCGACACCCATTCCACCACTGCCCGCCACCAGGGCGCGCCGGCGCGCTGGGCGGCTGGCCGGCGCTGGCGCCCCTCGTCGCTGCCGGACGGGCGGTCCATCAGACCGTAGCGGGCCAGGCCCACCGCTGCCGCGAAGACCGGGCTGGAGACCCGGTCCACGAGGCCGCAGACGCCCACGGGATTGCCGATCCGCACCGGCATCCGGAAAACCTGCTCCGCCAGCTCCGCGACCCCCTCGATGAGCGCCCCGCCGCCGGTCAGGACGACGCCGGCGCCGAGCGGCTGATCCAGACCGGCGGCGTGCAGCTCCTCGCGCACCAGGCCGAAGATCTCCTCCATCCGCATGCCGATGATCGACGCCACCTCCTGGCGCGGGATCGATCTGGGCAGCCGGCCAGCCACGCCGGGGACCTCGATCACCTCGCCGTCGGCGATCTGGCTGGCCACGGCCGTGCCCGAACTGCACTTGATCTGCTCCGCCAATGACCACGAAGTGCGCAGCCCCACCGCCACGTCGTTCGTCACATTCTGGCCACCCAGCCCGAGCACGGAGGTGTGCCGGATGGCGCCGAGCGAGAACAGCGCCACGTCGGTGGTGCCGCCGCCGATGTCGATCAGGCAGACGCCCATCTCCCGCTCGTCCTCGTCCAGGACCGCATGGCTGGCGGCAAGGGGCTCCAGAACGAGCTCGCGCACGGTGCAGCCGGCGCGCGTGATCGTGTTTCTGATGTTCTGAACCGCGGTGGCGGCGCCCGTCACCAGATGGACGTCCGCCTCCAGCCGGACACCGGCGATGCCCACCGGATCGCGGATGCCCCCCTGACCGTCGACGAAGAACTCCTGGGGCAGGACATGCAGCACTTGACGGCCGCCGGCCAGCGACACAGCGCGCGCCGCCTCGATGACCCGCTCCTTGTCGCGCGGCGACACCTCGCCGCTCGTCCCGCTCACCGCGACCACGCCGCGGCTGTTGCAGCTGGAGACGTGCTCGCCAGCGATGCCGGCGAGCACCTCCTGCACCTCCACGCCAGCCATCAGCTCGGCGGCCTCGAGCGCCCGGCGGATGGCGTGCACGGTCTTTTCGACGTCGACGATGACCCCACGGCGCAGCCCCTCGGACGGACTGCTGCCCACGCCGACGACCTTGACAGCGCCATCGCTGTCCCGCTCGGCGATCACGGCGGCGATCTTCGTCGTCCCCAGGTCGAGCCCTACCGCGGTGCGGCCGCGGCCCCCCCAAGCGGCTCTCATGACGAATCCCGCTCCTTGCTGCCGACTACGGCCTGGCCGGCGAACCGCAGGTCGATATAGGCCGGTTCGGGGCACTCGCGGTACACGCGCTTCATGAGCTCCTTCAACGTGCGGATCCGGGCCTCGACGCACTCGCGCGGCAGGCGCACCTCCAGTCCGTCGCCGACCAGCAGCAGCCGAACCGCACCGGGGCCCATGGGCTGGATCTCGGACACGCTGTGACTGAAGTCGGGATCCGCAGCGTTCAGCCAGGCCCACCACTCCAGCACCGCCACGAGCATGGAGTCGGGGACCGTGGCGCCAGCCGCCAGCGAATCCAGCGCACAATCGAGTCCGCTCACCACCGGCAAGTCCAGCCCGGCCAGTGCCTCCCCTGCCGCGGGCGCGCCGGGCAGGACCACTCCCTCGGCGTCCACGCCGTAGATCCGTCCCAGATCGACCCAGGCAGCCCGTCTTCTCTCCACGATGCGCACGACCAGGCGGTTGGGCGGACGGCGACGCAGGTAGGCGCTGCGCACCCAGGGCAGCTTCTCGATATTCCGCCGCACCTCGTCGAGATCGATCGCAAACAGGTTGTCACCGGATCTCAGCCCGCTGGCGGCCAGCACCTCACGCCCGGCCACGACCTGGTGCCCCGAGACCTCCAGCGCCTCCAGCCGGCACCGCGGCGATCGCGCCAGCACCAGGGGTGCCTGCGCCAGGCACCAACCGACGCCGCCCAGCAGCAGCAGACCAGACCCCAGGCGCAGCGCGCGCCCGAGACGATGGCGTCGCGGCGGCCGTATCTGCCGGGGCCGGCCGGTCAGCCGGCCGCGCGCCATGGTCAGGCCCGCGTGCGCCGACATGATTCTCAGCCTCCCCCTGCGCGATCCCGCAGCGCGACCATCAACTCGTCCGCCAGTCGTCCTATGTCGCCAGCGCCCAGCACCAGGACGGTGTCCCCGGGCCGACAGTGCGCCAGGACCGTCGCCGCAGGAGTCGGATCCTGGCCCAGCAGGTGCACCCGCTCGTGTCCCCGCGCGCGCAGCGCAGCGGCGATCAGCTGCGAATCCACCCCCGGTTCGGGCTCTTCCCGCGCCGCGTACACGGGCGCCAGGAACACCTCGTCCGCTTCCCGCAAGGCCGCCCCGAAATCCTCGCACAGAAGCCTGGTGCGGCTGAACAGGTGTGGCTGGAACACCACCAGGGTTCGCCCCCCGCGTCGGCGCATCGCCGCCAGGGAGGCCCGCACTTCCGTGGGATGATGGGCATAGTCGTCGACCACCGTCACGCCGCCGATCTGGCCGCGCATCTCCAGGCGGCGCGCTGCCCCCGTGTACTCGTTCAGCGCGGCGACGACGAGCTCGGCCGGAACCTCCAGATGCAGGGCCACCGCGGCCGCCGCCAGCGCGTTGCGCGCGTTGTGCTCACCCGGCACCTGCAGCTCGACGCGCGCGCGCGGTCGGCCGGCCTGGGCAACGCAGAAGCGGCTGCCCCAGGACAGCAGCTCCAAGTCCGCTGCCTGCCACGTGTTCGTCGCGCCCAGGCCGAAGGTGTCCACCTGGACCGATGGCGCCGCGAGCACCGCCGCGCCTGCCTGCCCGTCGCCGGCGACGAAGGCCCGGCCGAAGAACGGCAGGCGCCGCAGGAACTCGGCAAAGGCCGCCTCCACCGCCGCCAGATCGGCGAAGCAGTCCAGGTGCTCGGCATCCACGTTCGTCACCACCGCCCAGCTGGGGGCCAGTTCGAGAAAGGCACTCCGGTATTCGTCGGCCTCGACGACCAGATGCGGGCCACCTCCCAGGCGCGCCTGCGGAGCTCCGTTGCGCCAGCCGCCGATCGCCACGCTCGGATCCCACCCAGCGCGAACGAGAATGGCCGCCAGCATGGAGGCCGTGGTGGTCTTGCCGTGGCTCCCGCTGACGGCGATGGTGAGGAAGCGCCGCGAGAGCGCCCCCAGCAGCACCGCGCGGCTCACCACTGGCAGGCCCGCCTGGCGGGCGTGGCGCAACTCCGGATTGTCCTCGCCCACGGCTGCCGAGTACACCACCAGATCGGCGCCGCGCACCGCGTCGACCGCGTGTCCTTCGCGCGCGTCGATGCCGTCGGCGCGCAGCGCATCCAGGACGGCCGACCCGCGCGCGTCGGTGCCGCTGACGCGACACCCGAGCGCTGCCACCAGGCGCGCGAGAACCTCCATGCCGGCGCCGCCGATCCCGACGAAATGCGGTCGCGCGTAGCGCCCGAAGAGCGGTTTCACCACAGCCTGCGCCGCGCCGGAGCCGCGCCCGGCCCTGGGACCTCTGCCGCGCCGCCTCCCTCTCGCCGGAGCGATCGATCGCGGGAGATGCCGATGAGCATGCCGACGCCCGCCAGATTGACCAGCAACGAAGTCCCGCCGTAGCTGATGAACGGCAGCGGCAGGCCGGTGGTGGGCAGGAGGCCAGTGGCGACCCCGGTGTTCAGCATGGCATTGGTGGCGACCATGGCCGTCACCCCGATCGCCAGCAGGTACGCGTGGTAGGTGGAGGCCTGGCGCGCTATCCTGAGCCCGCTCATGACGAAGGCGGCCAGCAGGCCGACCACGCTGAGAGTCCCCAGCAGTCCCAGCTCCTCGCCGACCAGGGCGAAGACGAAATCCGTGTGCGGCTCGGGCAGATAGCGCAGCTTCTGGACGCTGTTGCCCAGGCCAACCCCGAGCCAACCGCCCGTCCCCAGCGCGATGAGCGCCTGCCGCACCTGGTAGTTGCCGCCATTCAGGAAGTCGCTGATGCGGGTCATCTGGTAGGACTGGCAAGACAGGGACGCAACCAGTCCTAGCAGTGCCGCGCCTCCGCCCAGCAGCGCCAGGTGTTTGGTGCGCGCCCCACCTACCCAGATCAGCGTTGCGCCGAGGATGGCCACCACCGCTGACGTGCTCAGATCCGGCTGCAGGGCGATGAGGCCGACGGTCACCCCAACCAGCGCCAACGACGGCAGGAGCCCCCGGCCGAACTCGGCCATCGCGTGCTGGCGGCGGTCCAGAGCATCGGCCAGATACACCACGATCCCCAGCTTCATCAGCTCCGATGGCTGAATCCAGATCCGCGGCAGAATCTCCAGGGAGCGGTCAGCGCGACCGGTGCCCACCACCAGGACCGCCACCAGCAGTGCCCACCCGACTACCAGCACGCCCCGCGCCCACCGCTGCCACCTGCCGGTCGGCACGCAGGCGACCACCGCCATCACGACCACCCCGATCACTGCGCGGGAGGCCTGGCGCTCCACGAAGAACTCCGGGTCCGCGTACCGGGCTCTGGCCAGCGCCGAGCTGGAGCTGAAGACCATCGCCAGACCCAGGCCTGCCAGCGCGAGCGCGATGAGCATCACATGGACGCCGGCGCGCTGCAGGGCCCGCCGGTCCGGCAAGGCGTTGTCGGCCACCCAGGCCCCCGAACCGAGGGTGGGCCGCCATGGGTGCGCCACGAGTGAGGGCCGCATGTCCGTCGATTGCCGCTGGTGTCCGGGGGGAGGGCGTCCGGTGGGCGGGGCGCCGAGTAGCCACTGACTCCATCGGCTGGCGGCCGAGGCGCGGCTCGCCAGACTCAGTGCAGCACAGCCGCGACGACCTCGTCCAGTCTGGTGGCGCGCGAACCTTTGACGAGGACGAGGTCTCCTGGCCGGAGCAGCCCCCGCAGGTGCTGGGCCAGCGCGCCGCCGCCCTCGAAGTGCCGCACGGCAGCCGGCGGCATCCCGGCCGCCGCCGCCCCCGCCGCCGTGTGCTGGCTCAACGGGCCGACGGTGAGCAGCAACGCCACCCCACTGGCGGCCACGCGCTCCCCGAGCTCGCGGTGCAGCTGCGGGCCAGCCGGCCCCAGCTCGAGCATGTCGCCGAGAACGGCGATGCGGCGCCGGGCATCCATCGCGGCCAGCGTGTCGAGGGCTGCGCAGACGGATTCGGGATTGGCGTTGTAGCTGTCGTCCAGGACCGACCAGCCGCAGCGCCGGTGAACGGCGGATCGCATCGTCACCGGCGCGAACGCCGCCAGAGCCTCGGCGATCTCGGGCCACGGGACTCCGTGCAGATGCCCGGTGGCGGCAGCCGCCAGCGCATTGTACACGTTGTGTCGACCCGGGACGCGGAGACGGAAGGAGGTGTCCTGTAGAGAGAAGTGGCCGCAGCCATCCTGGTCGAGCACGAGTCCCTCCCCACGAAACGCGCTCTCGTGTCGCAGACTGAAGCCAAGGAGCCTCCCCTTTGTTGCCTTTGCCTCCCTGGCCACGACACAGTCATCGACGTTGATGAGAGCGGTCGAAGACTCGTCCAGATACCCCAGGATCTCCCCTTTGGCTTTGGCCACTCTCTCTACAGTGCCGAACACCCCCAGATGCGCGCTGCCTATGTTCAGCAACAGGCCGAAGTTAGGCTGCGCGATGGAGCACAGATACGCGATGTCGCCCACCTGCCGGGCCGCCATCTCCAGGACGACTGCCTGGCAGGTCGAGTCCAGTTCGAGCAGCGTCTTGGGAACGCCGATCTCGTTGTTCTCGTTGCCGCGGTTTTTCAGCACGCGCAGGCGGCCCGCCAGGACCGCAGCTATCATCTCCTTGGTGGTCGTCTTGCCCGCACTGCCCACGACCGCGATCACCGGAACCTGGAAGCGCTGCCGGTAGCCGCGGGCCATGGCCCCCAGAGCGGCCAGAGGCGACTCGACAGCCAGCAACGGTCCCCGGTGCTCGCGCGCGTGCCCGGCTGCCCAGCCACGCTCGACGACGGCGGCAACCGCTCCCTTCTCCAGAGCGGCGCCGACGAAGTCGTGGCCGTCGAATCGCTCCCCGCGCAGAGCGACGAACACCTCTCCTGGGGCGACGGCCCGGCTGTCGGTCGCCACGCCGCACACGGCGACGCCCTGACAGGCGGGCCCTAAGATACCAACAACCTGCGCATCCGTCCACTGAATTATCGCCTCGAGGGCAACCCCTTGCATCATGCCCTCTCCTCGACCACAACTTGTGGCGTAGTTAGCAACTCACGTGCCACAACAACGTCATCGAATGGAAAAATCTTCGAACCGATGATCTGGCCCTGCTCATGCCCCTTGCCAGCGATCACCACCGTGTCCCCTGGACGGGCCTGCGCCAGGGCGAACTGGATGGCGGCCCGCCGGTCTGCGTCGACCGTCGCGGCCTGCGGCCTCGCCATGCCCGCGAGGATCGCGGCGATGATCGCCTCCGGATCCTCGCTGCGCGGATTGTCCGACGTCACCACGGGGACATCGGCCAGATCCTCGACGACGCGTCCCATCAGGGGCCGCTTGCCGGGATCGCGGTCACCGCCGCACCCGAAGACGCAGAACAGCCGGCCCCGCGTGAGCTGGCGCGCCGCGCGCAGCACGCTGCACAGGCCGTCCGGCGTGTGCGCGTAGTCGACGATCACCCGGAACGGCTGACCGACGTCCACCGCCTCGAAGCGCCCGGCCACCCGCACCAGCGCCCGCAGTCCCTCGCGCACGGCGGCCTCGTCCGCGCCGAGCTCCAGACAGCAGGCGGCCGCGGCGGCCACGTTGTAGGCATTGAACTCGCCATGCAGGCGCGTCTCCAGGGCCAGCACGCCTCCCTTCCACCGCAACCGCAGGCGCGTCCCGGCAGGCAGGGGCTCGATCGCCTCGATGCGGTAGTCCGTCTCCTGGTGCCGCCCGTACGTCACGACCGTGCCCGCGCACCGTGCCCGCAACGCGCTGGCATGCGCGTCATCCGCGTTCAATACGGCCACCGCCTCCCGGTCCAGACTGGCGAAGAGCAGCCCCTTGGCATCCAGGTAGTTTTCCTGGGTGCCATGGAAGTCGAGATGATCGCGCGTCAGGTTGGTGAACACGCCGACAGCGAAGCGGAGACCGGCGACCCGGCGCAGGACCAGGCCGTGCGAGGACACCTCGAGCACGGCGGCGCGGTGGCCGCTGTCGACCAGACGGCGCAGCTCGGCGTGCAGCACCGGCGCCTCCGGCGTCGTGTTGCGCAGGCTGGAGTTGCCGCTGGCGGCCTGCACGCCCAGCGTGCCCAGGTACCCGCACGGCTCGCCCGCAGCGCTCAGCATGTGCCGCACCAGAAGCGCGGTGGTCGTCTTGCCGTTGGTGCCTGTCACCCCGATCAGGCGCAGCGCGTCGCCCGGCCTGCCGTAGAAGGCAGCCGCGACCTGCGCCAGAGCGCCACGCGCGTCGTCGACCCGGACCACCGCGCACGGCTGGCTGCCCACCGATCGGTCGACGAGCAGGGCCGCGGCGCCCCGCTGGACCGCATCGCCGACGAACTCGTGCCGGTCGCGTTCCTGCCCGCCGCTCACTGCGGCGAAGAGGCCGCCGGGACGTACCTCGCGCGAGTCGCAGAACACGCCGCTGATCGTCACGGCGCCGCTCCCTTCGAGCCGGTACGCCGGGACGTGCTGCAGCAGATCGCGCAGGAGCGTGGCCATCGTCTCAGATCTCCGCCACCCTCTCCGGCTCCTCGCTGGGAACGAGCGCCCGCAGCAGCTGCACCTGCCGGGCCAGCCCCGGCGGCACCTGCTGGAAGTCGAAATCGGCCGGCTGTACCTCGCCCAACGTGCAGACGATCTGGCCCAGCTCGTCCCGCGAGCAGACCCCGGGCGCTGGCTCCTGGGCCACCACCAGGTCCCCCTCCCCTGCGAAGGTCACCGACAACCCGCGGAGGCTGGCCTGGTACCGTGCGGTCTGGCGTGTCATGCCGCGCAGATCGGGGACCGACGCGAGCAGCTGCTCGCGCTCCTCTTCCCGCCCAGGTGCCGGCGACCGCAGCCGCGAGCCTTCGGGAAGATGGAGGATGCGCTCGACCACACGGCGAAAGGCCGGCGCCGCAATCGTTCCGCCCCACGCATTGAGACGCGGATTGTCCACCACGACGAGACAGAGCAGTTTCGGGTCATCCGCCGGCAGGAAGCCGATGAACGAGACCATGTAGCTGCCGCGCTCGTAGCCCCCGCTCTTGGCGGCCTTCTGTGCTGTGCCCGTCTTTCCCGCGATCGCGACGCCCTCGATCCGGGCCAGCTTGCCGGTGCCCTTCTCCACTACCCCCACCAGGATGTCGCGCATGCGCGCCGCCACCTCGCTGGAGATGACCTGGCGCACCGGCGCGGCCGTGCGCGGCTCGTAGGAGCCGTCGGGGTGCAGGACTCCCTTGACGATCTGCGGCGTCAGGAGCCGGCCGCCGTTGGCCACGGCAGACACGGCCACCGCAAGCTGCAGCGCCGTGAGGCTGATCTCCTGGCCGATGGCGATAGTCTCGAGCGTTCGGTCGGACCAGTTCTGCACCTGGGCGAGCATGCCGGACGCCTCTCCCGGCAGTTCGGTGCCAGTCCGGGTACCGAGCCCGAAGCACCGCAGGTGTTCGTACAGCTCGCGCCGCGACAGTCTCTGGACGAAGCGGATGGTGCCGATGTTGCTGGACTTCTCGATGACCTCGCGGAAGCTCAGGGTGCCGTAGGGGTGGTGGTCCCGGATCGTGTGGCCGTTGGGCAGACGCAGGCGGCCCTGGCCGCAGAACATGGGCTCCTCGGGCGACGCGCGCCCGTGGGCCAGCACACCCGAGAGGCTGATGATCTTGAACGTCGACCCAGGCTCGTAGGGGTCGGTGACCGTGCGGTTGCGGTGATACTCGCTGCTCCCCTCTCCGGGTCGATTCGGATCGAACAGCGGCACGTTGGCCATGGCCAGGATCTCGGCGCTGCGCGGGTCCATGATGATCCCCATGGCGGCGTCAGCGCGGCTGCTGTCCATGGCAGCGGCGAGTTCCTGTTCGAGAATGTCCTGGTAGACCATGTCGAGGGTCAGCACGACGGTGCAGCCGTCGCGGGGCGGACGCACCTGGCGAGTCGAGCCCGCCACGCGGACCTTCTCGGCATCTACCTGCCACTTCTCCTCGCCGTCTACCCCGCTCACCAGCTCGTCCAGGGCGTACTCGAGACCGTTGTTGCCGCGGTTGTCGACGTTCGTGAAGCCGAGGACCTGGGCCGCAAGTGGCCCCTGCGGGTACAGACGCCGGACCTCGAACTGCGTGTGGACGCCGGTGAAATCCTTGCTCATCGCCCGCACCGCGGCCACGCGGTCGAGCTGCCGGGCCAGGTACACGAAGCTCTTGCCGCTCTGCAGCTGGCTGAGCAGGCGGTGCGCTGGCTGACCGGTGACGCTCGCCAGGTGGCTGGCGACGGCCTCGGGTTCGGCCACCTTGTGCGGCTCCGCGAAGATCGATACGGAGCGGAGATCGACCGCCAGAACGTTGCCCCGCCTGTCCAGGATCCGGCCGCGCTCCGCCTTCAGGGTGCCGCGGCGCTGCGCCTGCCCATCGCTCTGCCGAACGTAGTGCTCGTGGCGCCA
The DNA here is from genome assembly GCA_964591015.1 of uncultured Gemmatimonadaceae bacterium. Classification (GTDB taxonomy): domain Bacteria; phylum Latescibacterota; class UBA2968; order UBA8231; family UBA8231; genus SLHA01. Next base: position 32,233 of record CAZPXM010000004.1, on the reverse strand, counting down.
CGCCTGCACCTGCACCAGGCGCAGCACCAGGACCACGCAGAAGACAGCCCAGCACGCCGCCACCACGCGCAGCCGCAAGGGCGCCGACTCGGCCGGCGAAGGAGTGTGGCTGAGCGGTCTCACTCGGGCAGATCCTCGGCGAGCGCGTCGTAGGTCAGTTCGTCGAGCCGGCCGGCTGGATAGCCCATGGCGAGCCGCCCGCGCGCGATCCGCTCGATCGTGCCCGGCTTCTGCCCGAAGACGATCAGGCCCAGCAACTGCGACCGCTCCTCGCGCAGGCGGCCGCTGTGGCGGTCCGCCTGGTCGATCTGCCGCGCCATCTCGTCGAGCTGCACCTTCTCCTCGAGGAAGACGATGCTTGCCGCCACCACCAGGACGAGCCACATCGCCGTCCGGCACGCGGCCACGATCGGCCCCCTGTATGCACGCCCGCGCCTAGCCATGGCCTTCACCTCGCAGCTTCTTCTCCCAGCTTCTCGTACACCCGCAGGCGGGCGCTGCGCGCCCGCGGGTTGGCGGCGATCTCTGCGGCCGCGGCCCGCAGCGGCCGCCGCACTGCCCGGCGGAACGTCGGCAGGCGACCGCAGGTGCATACGGGCGCCCGCGGCGGGCATATGCAGCCGCGCACCAGCCCCTCCATCTTGCGCTTGACCACGCGATCCTCGCCCGACTGGTAGGTGAGCACGACCAACCGGCCGCCGGGCTCCAGCAGGGCCGCTGCCTCCTCCAGCCCCCGCTCGAGCTGCGCGAGTTCGGCGTTGACCACGATCCGGATCGCCTGGAAGACACGTGCCAGCGTCTTGTTCGGCGCGGTCGGCCGGCAGGCCATGACCGCGGCGCGGAGATCGGCAGTGGTGCGCAACTCGCCTCGCTGCCGGCGCGCGACGATCGCGCGGGCCACGCGCCGGGCAGCGCGCTCTTCGCCGTAGTCGCGCAAGGCGCGCGCGATGGCCTCGACAGAGGCCCGCGCCAGCCAGGCAGCGGCCGTCTCCGGCTGACGCTCGTCCATGCGCATGTCGAGTGGTCCGCTGGCGCGGTGACTGAACCCGCGGGCCGGAGTGTCGATCTGGTGCGAGGACACACCGAGATCGAACAGCACACCGCGCACTGACTGGATGCCGCAGCGACGGCAGCACGCCGCCATGGCCGCATAGTCGGCGTTCACCACCTGCACCCGGTCGCCGAAGGGAGCCAGGCGTGCGCGGGACGCCGCCACGGCGGCTGCATCCCGATCGATGGCCAGCAGACGTCCGGAGGCGCGCAGGGCAGCCGCGATTGCCGCGCTGTGGCCGCCACCGCCCGCGGTGGCATCGATGTAGGTGGCGGCTGGGTCCACCACCAAGTGCGCGACTGCTTCCCTGGCCATGACCGGTACGTGGAACCCCATGCAGGTCGTCTAGAGCATGTAGTTGCGCGCGACTCTCTCCATCTTGCCGTCGGCTTCTTCCAGCGTCGGCTGCCAGTCTGCTGGATTCCACATCTCCATGCGGGTGAGCTGCCCGACGATGACCATGCGGTCGGCGATCCCGGCGCGGCCCAGCAGCATCTTCGGCACGGCGATCCGTCCCTGCCGGTCGAGCCGGGTCTCCGCCGCCTGTGACAGCATGCTCCGCACCAGCATCCGCGCGTCTGGATCCGTCTGCGGCAACTGCATGATCTTCGCTGCCACCTTCTCCCACTCGGGCAGCGGGTAGGCGATGAGGCAGCGATCGAAGCCGCGGGTCACGATGAGCGTGTCCGCAGCCTCAGGCGGCATCTTGCGGCGGAGCTCGACGGGGACGAAGACGCGCCCCTTGTCGTCGACCGGGATCTCGAACTGGCCCAGGAATTGCCACATGCCGAACGGCTCCGAAGCGGCGCTCCCCTTTCCACCCTATTCCGCCCTCGCCCCCCATTTTGCACCACCTCGCGGCAATACTACACCCCTGACTCGCGCCTGTCAACGGTTTTTTTGGGGGGACCCGCGTTACCCGTTCAGCTCGTCTGGACTACGACCGCCCCGTATCCGGGCCCCGGCCTGGAGGAAAGCGCGGACGCCAGGCGTGCTGCCGCCCGGCAAGCCGCCCGCGAGCCGGCGCAGCGGCAGCGCCGGCGCCACCGAGGCCAGCCGCTCTGGCACCTCAGAGCGGGCGGCGACGCTCGAACCGCCGCGCGTCGGGCGCGCCCCTGGTCGCGGCGCTCAGGCCGACACCTTCTCGGCGACCACGCGGTAGATGGGCCGACCCTGGCTGAGGTACTTCTCCTCGTAGTTCGTGCGAGCCCCGGCCCACAGAGCGTCGACGGGACGGAGGCCGTCCCGTGCTGCCAGCGCCTCCTGCATGCTGGCGAAGTACTCGGCGTGGTCCGTGACCAGCCACAGACGTCCGCCAGGCTGCAGCGTGCGCTCGACCTCGTCGAGGAAGGAGGAGTTCACGAGGCGCCGCTTGTGATGCCGTTTCTTCGGCCAGGGGTCCGGGAACAGCACATGGACCGCCGCCAGCGACTCGCTGGCCACGAAGAACTCGATGAACTCGCGTCCGTCTGCCTTGGCGAAACGCAGGTTGGTCAGACCCCGTCGCCACCCCCTGGACGCGGCCAGGCGGAGGTACTTGCCCGCCCACTCGACGCCGACGTAGTTGACCTCGGGGTGGCGCGCCGCGGCATCGAGCAGGAAGCGTCCCTTGCCGACGCCGATCTCCAGCTCCACCGGATGGTCCGAGCCGAACACGGCACGCCACTCCAGCACCGGATCCCCGTCGCAGTCCTCGTCCAGATCCAGCAGCAGCGGGGGTGCTTCCAGGCGCATCGATCGGTGCTCCCGGATCACCAGATGACTCTCGGGACGGCCCCGCGCACGGGCCGCAGCCGCTTGCGACGAGGGCAATATCGCGGCGCGGCCCGGCACCGGCAAGCCCGCTGCAAGGCGCGGCAGCGGCGGGCAGCCGGCAGCCCGCCGAGCAGGGGCCGGCGGCGGTCGTCCGCCGGCCCCTGGGACGGGCACCAACCGTGGCCTATCTTCACCGGCAGCCTTGTCGCGGCGGCGCCCGGCACGTCGCTCGGGCCCGCCGGGTGCGCGCCACGGCGGCGCGCTGGCCGGATACCGGAGTCCCTGCCTGGAGCGGGTGCGCATGGACAGTCAGGTTGTAGCAGAGGCGATGCACCAGGCGGTGGAGCAGGGCATCGCGCCAGGGATGGTCGTGGCTGCACTACAGGAGGACGGCGACCCGCACGTATTGGCGGCAGGTTGGCGCGCCCTGGCACCGCGCCAGGAGCCGATGCTGGTGGACACGCTGTTCGATCTCGCCTCGCTCACCAAGGTCCTGGCCACCACGACCCTCTGCATGCTGCTGGTGCAGCGCGGGCTGCTGGACCTCGACGCGCCGCTGGCTCGCCTCGACGCCGGCCTGGTCGGCGGCCGGGTTGGCCAGCTCACGCCGCGCCTGTTGCTGCTTCACGCGGCAGGTTTCCCTCCCTCGATCACCTACTACAAGGGCGAGCCGCCACGGGTACCGGACGGCCGGGCGAGGCGCGAGCGGGTGCTGCAGGCCATCGGCAGAGCCGAGCTGGCGTACGAGCCGGGAACCGAGTGCCGCTACAGCGACGTGGGCATGATGCTGCTCGGTGCCTTGCTCGAACGGATCTCCGGCTGCCGCCTCGACCATCTCTTCGAGCGGGAGGTGGCCCAGCCGCTGGGACTGCGCGACACTTTCTACCGGCACCTCGAAGAGCCGCTGGCCAAGGCCTGCCGCCCCCCCGAGGCCTTCGCCGCCACCGAGGCGTGCAGCTGGCGTGGCGAGATCGTCCGCGGCTGGGTGCACGACGAGAACGCGTACCTGCTCCTCGGCGTCGCCGGTCACGCCGGGCTGTTCGCCACAGCCACCGACGTGCTCCGCCTCGCCAGCACGCTGCTGTCGGCCTGGAGCGGCGCCAGCGAGTTCGTCGGCAGGGACACGGTGCGCCAGTTCGTGCGACGTCACGACGAGGTGCCGGGCTCCGACCGAGCGCTCGGCTGGGGAACGGCCACGGCAGGCGCCTCGTGCGGGAGCCGCTTCTCCCCGGCTTCCTTCGGACACACGGGATTCACCGGGACTTCGGTATGGATCGATCCGGAGGCCCGGCGAGTGGTCGTGCTGCTGGCGAACAGGATCCACCCCAGCCGCGACAACGCCGCCTTCCTGCAGTTCCGGCCCGGGTTCCATGACCTGGTCGTCGAGGCCATGGAGTCATAGCCGGCGCCCCGTATCGGCTTCCCCGCTGCCGGTTGCCACCTCTCCCGCCTGCGGCGGCGAGGTGCAACCGCCGGCGGGGCCCGCGCGTCTGACAGGGGCCGCGCGGACCGAGCCGCGCGCCAATGCGGCGGCGAGCGGCCGCCGTCGCGCCGCGGCCGGGGCTGGGGGGCTCGCCGCCGCCGCCGGCTGCGGCCGCCTGCGGGCCCAACCCAGGCGCGGACGCACCCGATCGAGGACGAGGACGATGTTGCCATCGAGACTGCGCTCGGCGCCGGCGCTCGCGGCCCTGGCAATGACGGTCGCCACCGCGCAGGCGACGACGGTGGAGCGCCTTTCCCTGCCGGAGCTGGTCGGGCGCGCCCAGTCGATCTTCGTGGGCACGTGCACGGCCGTTGCCGAGCAGACGATCGACGGGAAGCCCTACCAGCTCTACTGCTTCCGCGTCGCCGAGACGCTGAAGGGCGCGCCCGCCGCACTCGCCCGCTGCCATCTGCCGGGCGGTCGCCTGGCCGACTCTCGCGCCGGCGCGCGCGCCACGTACGGAGGCATGCCTCGCTTCGCCGTCGGCGAGGAGGCCGTGGTCTTCCTCAGCCGTCCCGACGCCACGGGTTACCCCTGGCCCATGGGGCTCGGGCAGGGGTGCTTCCGCATCCTCCGGGACCCTGAGTCAGGCATCAGCCGCGTGCGGCAGTTGCTCGACGGGCTGCACCTGGTGGACCCGAACGCAGCCAAGACGGCCGGGGCGGCCGGGCAGCCGTCCGCGGCTCTCGACGATTTCCTGCAGGCGGTGCGCACTCTGGCCGGGTCGCCCACGCCGGCGCCGAGGGCTCGATGAGACGGCAGCCATCGCGCCATGCCGCCGGGTCGGCTGCGGTTCTCGTCGCGCTGCTGGCGACCCCTGCCAGCGCCTTCCTCGTCCAGACCTTCGCAGGCAACGCCGGGCCCGTGCAGGCGCACTGGCTCAGGGCGGACCAGATCGGCTACCAACTGCACCACGCGGCGCCGCCAGGCCTGTCGCCGGAGAGCACGTATGTGGCCCTGCGCGCGTGCTTCGCGGTCTGGGAGGACGTGGCGACCTCGCAGGCCGCCTTCGTCGACCGCGGCATCAGCTACACCCGCGTCCCCGACGAGCGGGACCGGATCAACCTGCTCTACTTCGACCGGACGGGCAGCCACCTGCAGGCGCCGCCCGAGTCCGGCGTGATCGCGCTGACCAGAGTCGTCGCCGGCGAGCCAGCCGGTGCCATCCTGGACGCGGACATCATCTTCAACGCGCGCGACTTCTCGTTCGTCCTCGGCGGTCCCGTGGACGCACGCACCGTGTACCTGCCGGATGTCGCGGTGCACGAGATCGGGCACTTGCTCGGCCTGGAGCACACGCCCCTGGATGGGCCTGCCGCCACCCGTCCCACCATGAACCCCTTCAACCGGAACGACGGCCCCGGCGAGGCATTGAGTCTGGAGGCCGACGACGTGGCTGGCATCAGCCACCTCTACCCGACGCCGGCGTTCGCGGCCCAGACGGGCACGATCGGCGGCCGGGTGACCCGACCGGATGGCAGCGCCATCTTCGGGGCGCACGTGGTCGCGCTCGAGCGCACCACCGGAGTCCGCATCAGCACGGTCTCCGGCTCGGATCCGGAGGCGAGCGGGACCGGCCGCTACACGGTGCGCGGTCTGCCGCCGGGGACCTATGCGCTGTCCGTGAGCCCGATCTCGGGCCGGATCACCGAGGAGAACTTCGGCGGCATCTTCGCCGGATTCTGCACCGATTTCGATCCGGAGTGGTACGACGACGTCACGGACGCGGGCCGGGCCACCCAACTCGAGATCAGCGCCGGTCAGGCCCTCGCGGGGATCGATTTCGTCGCCGGCGGCAGCGCTGCGGCCGACGCCCCGCAGGTGGAGTTCGCCACCGTCCTCCCGAACACCCCGGACCCGATGGGCCCCTACCCGGTGGTCCTGCGGGGCGCACGGATCGCCGGCGCCGCGCTCCAGTACCGCCTCGCAGGGCGCCCACCAGCCACACGCATCTCGTTGACCGCTACCGGCGCCAACGCCTTCGCAGGTGCCCTCCCCGGTCAGGCGCGCGGCACGCGCATCGAGTACCGGTACGAGCTGCAGGGGCCGACGGGCGAGATCGCCTACCTGCCGCCCGAGGAGGAGTGGTACGCCTTCGCGGTGATCGAGCTCTCCGGCGCACCCCTGGCCTTCGTCGCCCTGCGCGGCGCCGATGTGGTGGCGGTTCTCGACACGGGGCCGATGAGCGAGATCGCGCGTATCCAGACGCCACGCGAGCCCATCCAGGTCGCCCTCGACGAGCAGGGCGGCCGGCTGTACGTCGCCAGCATGGGTGCCGGCGAGATCGGCGTGATCGACACCGGCACCTTCCAGGCGGTCGGCAGCTTCGCCACGCCCGCGGGCCCGCTCGACCTGGCGCTGTCTCCAGCCCGGGATCTCCTCTTCGTCACCTGCCCCAGCGCCGGCGCTGTCGCCGCGGTCGATCTGCACGACGGCACCGTGACGTCCCTGGCAGTGCCCACCGCGACCGACGGGCCGTACGGGATCGCGGCCGCCGCGCGGGCGGTCTACCTCACCGATATCAGCCGCGACCTGGTGATCGCGATGGACCGCAGGAGCGGTGTCGTGCGCAGCATACCGGTGCCGGCCCTGCCGCGAAGCATCGCCCTCGACCCGGGCCATGACCGGGCGTACGTGACGAGCCTCGCATCGGGCCAGATCACCGAACTGGATCTCCGCCAGGACGCGGTCGCCGGGACAGCGACGGTGCCGGTCTCCGGCACCTTCGCCGCAGCGGTGCACCCCACCGCAGGCAAGCTGTACGTGACCGCCCAGAACGACGCGCAGGTGCTGGTGATCGATGCGGCCACGCGGTCGGTGACAGCGGCGGTGGGCGTCGGTGCCGACCCGCGGGGGCTGGCGTTCTCTCCCGATGGGGACCGGTTGTTCGTCACCTGCGCGGCTGCCGACCGCATCGCGGTGATCGACGCCGGCGCCGATACGGTGCAGACCACCGTGACCTGCGGCCCGGGACCGCGGGGCATCGCGGTCGGCCTGGCGCGGCCGGCGCCCGAGCCAGGCGGCACCGACCCGCGGGCCCTCCCCACTCGACCCGTGCTCCTGCCGCCCTGCCCCAACCCGTTCAACAGCTCGACGCGGCTGGAGTACGGCATCCCCGCGCTGGAGGACAGGGCGGCGCCGGTCCTGTTGGAGGTCTACAACGTGGCGGGCCAGCGGGTGCGGGTGCTGGTCGCTGCGACCTTGCCGCAGGGCTTCTACACGGCCGAGTGGGACGGGCGCGACAGCAGTGGTGCCGAGCTGGCCGCAGGCGTCTACCTGTTCAGCCTGCGCGCCGGCGGCCTGCGCGCCGTCCGCAGGGGCGTCCTGCTGCGCTGACCGGTCCCGGCGATCGCCCGCCAACGGCGGCGATGTGACCGGAGCTCAGCACGCAGGCGGCGATGCCTCTCCAGCCTGGCCAGCGCCGCCGCTGCCCACCATCTCGCCGACCCAGAGGACCAGCGAGCGAAAGCGGCTGTCTGCGACCCGGCCCGCTGCGGGCGAGGCTGATCGCCGGCGGTGCAGCGGCAACACTTCGGTGCGGTAGCGCCGCTCCACCGCCTCCTGCTGGTCGCGCGCGAGCGCCGGAATGAGCAGGGAGCGGATCTCTCCGAAGCTGATGTTCGGCGTTCCCACACCGCTGCTGAGGCGGCGCAGCTGCTGCCGGCCCGCTTCCGTCTGGAGGTAGCACCAGACGTAGAAAGGGTTGAGCCCGGACAGCCTGATCACGTCGACGAAGCACGTCACGTTCGCCCGCTCGCCGTCGACCCACACGCCCATCCTGGCTCTGCCCAGCGCGCCGAGGCCGGACCGCGCCAGGAGCAGATCGCCCGCCTGCACGCGGCTGTGCTCGGGGTCGTAGACGCTGTCAGGAGCGACCCTCGTCGCGTCCTGCCCGAGGTGGACACCCGATGCGAGCAGATCGCCCTGACGAATCACCGGGATGCCGCCTTCCACACGTTCGGGCCGGCGCCCCGTGACGATCGGCCCGTACGTCAGGTGGCGAATGTGGTCGCCAAGGGTCAGCCACCGCCATGGAGACGGCCCGCCAACGCCGCCAGAGCAGCCAACCCAGTAGCCCGGGTCCCAGCGGCGGCCGGCCAGGGATTCCGCGCCCAGATCCGTGGCGGGACACGCCTCGGGCGCGGCCCTGCCCAGCACCACCGCGGCCGCGAGTTCGGCCCAGGCAGCGTCGACCAGGCTGGACGCCGAGGCGTCGACCAGCCGTGCCGGCCGTGGCTGGCCACCGCCTGGAATCGGCCGCTCGATGAACACGGCCGCAGCCCAGGCATTGACCCCAGGGCCCCGGAAGGCGGCCGGCGGCAGACTCACGACCGCGCGCACGCAGGCTTGCCGGACGATCCAGTCGCGCGCCCACTGGAGACGAGCGTTGGCCAGAAAACCGTTGGGCATGATCAGCCCGACGATCCCCCCGGGGGCCACGAGCTGCAGTGCTCTCTCGACGAACAGGAGCTCGATGGGGCAGGCAGCCGGCGACACCACCCGCGCCTGCCGAGACCGCCCGGTCTGCCGCTGCCAGATGCTGTACCGGAGCCACCGAGCGGCATCGTGAGCCCACGGATGCAGGTGCCGCAAGCGGCCGAAGGGAGGGTTGCCGACCACCACGTCGAAGCTGCCTTCCTGCACCTGGTCGAAACGATCGAGCAGCCCGTCGCCCCACTCCACGCAGGCCGCTGCCCACGGCGGCATCAGCTCCGCGAGCCGGCGGTCAACCTCGATCCCGCGGACCACGTGCCGCAGCGCTCCGCCATCGTCTCGGACGACCTCCAGGAACACACCGGCACCCGCAGCGGGATCGATGACCCGCACGGCCCGCTCGCTCCCCCCGACCAGCTCCCGCGCGACGGCCCACACGAAGCTGGCCACTGGCCTGGGAGTGAAGTGCTGAGCCAGGTGTGGGGCAGGCCGCAGAGCCTGCCGGCGCCTGTCACCTCGCCTATCCGCCGCGTGCGGCCGCTCGCTCACACTCGCACCTCTGAGGGGCCCTCTGGAGAGAACGAGGTAATCGGCATCACTTGGTTGTCCCGGAACCAGTTCGAACTCGAGCACCGCCCATGGCACGGATGGTGCTCTCCGGTCCGCCGAAGCGCAGGGCTGTCGTCGCCCCGAGCCACAGTCCCCAACTCCCCATGGAGGGCCAAATGACGCAGCTACGCTTGCCGGCGGTCAACCAGGTCGTGCTCAGCGGCCGTCTCGTCCAGGATCCCGAGTACCGCATCATGGACAACGGCCTCTCCCGCCTCAGCGCCCGCATCGCGGTGAATCGCCCCTACCGCGACCGCAACGACACCTGGCAGGAGGAGACCTCCTACTTCAGCATCGTGCTCTGGCAGCGGGCGGCCGAGCTGTTCTCGCAACGGCTCCACAAGGGAGTCCCGATCTTCCTCTCCGGCCGGCTGCGCAGCTCGAACTGGCGCGACGAGGAAGACAACCCCCATTCCCGGGTCGAGATCCACGTGCGCCATCTCCAGATCCTGGAGAAGGACGCGGCCCGGGGTGACGCGGAGACGCTGGAGGAGGAGGAGGACCAGCCCGAGGAAGCAGCGGTCTGAACGCCTCCCGCAGGTACCCGGGCTCAGCGCATCGCGGCGCTCGGCCGGGCCGGACAGCCTCAGTTTGACGCCGCCGCAGGCACCGGCTATCTTGTGCCGCCGTTCGCGTGCGCCCGCCGGCGTGGCCTGCACGGGCACGAATGCGGGCGCGCTGCACCGCTCGTCTGGCACCAGGGGCGGCGACCACGGCGCCCGACGAGGAGATGATGGCCCCCACGCGGCCGGCGTCAAGAGCCTGATCCGAGCTCGGGGCAGTAGCTCAGCTGGGAGAGCGCGGGCTTTGCAAGCCTGAGGGCGCGGGTTCGAATCCCGTCTGCTCCACCATGCGCATGGGGGTGTCCGGACCGCAGGCGGGTGCGGACACCCCGCGTCTCGCCCCTTCCAGTCGCCGCGCCCCCCACGGTCAGCCGCGCCCGAATGAGCGAGCCGCCGCCCAGGGGGTTGACCCGGAGGCCTGCCAACCCCGAAGTTCAGCCCTGCACCAGGCGCGCCCGCGTGGTGACCGCCTTGCGCGTCCGGTTCCGAGGGCACGCGATGCCTGCGGTCCACGCGGACCCATATGGCGTGAGTGCCGTCCCCTCCCTGCGAGCCGAGCGATGCCGCGTCTCCTGCTTCGCTGGTCCCCGGTGTGGCTGGGAACCTTCGCGCTGGCCGCGACGTGGACGCGCACCTCGGTGCACTGCCACGTGCAACAGACCGCCTTGCTGCTCGGTGGCGACTTCCTCCTACCGTATCTGCGCTATCCCGGCGGGCTGGCGGAGTACATCGCCCTGCCCCTGGGCCTGTTGGGCAGCAACGACTGGGCCGGCGCGGGCGTGGTCGCCGCCATGGGTGCCTGCTTCGCGGGCATCGGCGCCGGGCTGCTCGACCCGTCTGAGCGAGCGGGCGCCGGTGCCCTGATCCTGCTGCACGCCCCCGCAGTGCTGCTGCTCGCGCTGATACTGGACTACCTGTTTCCCCTGGCCATCGCCGTCCGCCTGCTGCTGGCCGGCACCGCTTTGCTGCTCTACCGCTGCCGCGGGCGGAGGCTGGCCAGGCCAGCGGGCACGGCGCTGGCCGCAGTCGCGCTGGCGGTGGCGCTGTACTACGCCGCCGGAGGAGCGGCGGCCTGGATGTGGCTGGCGGCGGTCTGGGCCAGCGATCTGGGCTCGCCGAGGAGTCTTCGCTCCTGGGCGGGGGCTCTGGCAGCGCTGGCCGCCGTGGGCGCAGCCGTCCTCGGCGGGCATCGCTGGCTCTTCCTCACGGACTGGCGCGACGCGGCCTGGCTGCTGGCCCCCCGCCTGCCGCACTTCCTGACCTATCGTCCCGGCGGCGCGATGTGGCTGCTTTGCGGCTGGCTGCCGCTGGTCGCGCTCGCTGGGCGGCGGCCCTGGCCGGCAGCGCTCACCGCAGGCGGAGCGAGAGCTGTCGGCGCCCTGCCGCCTGCCGACCGCGTGCCGCGGCTGACAGCGGCAGTGGCTCGAGCGCGCAGATGGCCGGCGGGTCTGCGGCTCGCGGTCGGCTACGTGCTCCTGGCGGCAGCCGCAGCCGGCCTGGTCCTGCCGCGGCTGGACTCGCTGCCCCGGCGGCGGGCGCAGGCCGACTACCACGCGGCTCGGGGCGAATGGGATCGGGTCATCGCGCAGGTGCGAGGCGCCAAGGAGTTCGACCCCATCCTCAGCGCGCTCTGGTGCCGCGCGCTGGCGCACACCGGCCGCCTTGGCGAGGACCTGCTGGTCTATCCGCAGCTGCTGGGCATCGACGGCGTGTTCCCCGACAAGTTCGCCACCGGACGGACCGCGATGCCCAGCAGCGATCTGTACTATGACCTGGGCTACATATCGGCGGCGGAGCGCTGGGCCTGCGAAGCACAGACCCTGCAGCCGCTCGGACCCCGCATCCTGGAACGGCTGGCGACCGCCGCGCTGATCAAGGGCGACTGGCGGCTGGCCAGCAAGTACGTGCACGTCCTGGCGCGGAATCCCTGGTGCCGGACGCGCGCCGCGGCGCTGGCGGCCCTGCTGAGCGACACCACCCTGGCACAGAGCCACAGCGTGCTGGCAGCGAAACGCCGGCAGATGCCCACGGGCGGCATCATCCCGGGCGAGCCCCACGAGAGCCTCGAGCTGCTGCTTCGCCACGATCCCACGAACCGCATGGCGTACGAGTACCTGCTGACCTGCTACCTGCTGACGCACGAGCTGGGCAGCTTCGTGTCGCGGCTGGCCGACTGGCGCCAGCACGGGTACGCCGAGGTGCCGGTCCTCTATCAGGAGGCGGCGATCGCCGCGCACGCCCTGCAGGTGCCGGGAGCGGGCCCCCTGCTGGCCAGTCTGCCTCTGGCACCAGCGGTCATGGAGAGGTTCGCGCAGTTCACCGCGACGCTGGCGCGGCACGACGGCAATCTGGCGAACGCGCGCCGCGAACTGATGTCCAGGTTCGCCGGCACGTACTGGGTGTACCTGACCTACCAGAGCCCGCTGGTCACCAAGGTGCAGCTGCTCGCCAGAGAGGTCCTGTGAAGATGGCTCGCAAAGGCCGATGGTCGCTGGTGGTCCGGCTCGCGGCAGCTTCGTGCGGGTTGGTGTTGGCGGCCTGCGGCCGGCCGCCGGCCGATGCCGTGCGCGTCGGCAGGCAGCCCAGGATCGAACCCGACTATTCCGGGATCACCGTGCCTCCGAATCTGGCCCCGCTGAACTTCCGCATCGTTGAGCGCGGCAGCGCCTTCCGCGTTCGCCTGCGCGGTCCGGGCGGAGCCGGCTTCGAGCTGACTGGCAGCCGCGCGGTCCGCATCCCCCTCGCCCAGTGGCGGCGGCTGCTGGCCGCGAGCCGCGGCGGCAGCTTCGCGGTGGAGATCTCGGCGCGGCTGGCCGACGGTTCCTGGGAGACCTACGAGCCCCTCGTGAACGAGGTCGCCGCCGACCCCATCGACAGCCACCTGACTTACCGATTGATCAACGCCGGGTATGTGCTGTGGGAGAAGCTGGGCATCTATCAGCGCGATCTGGAGAGCTTCGCCGAACGCCCGTTGCTGGAGAACCGCGCCGTCCGTTTCGCCTGCCTCAACTGCCACGCGTTCGCCAACCACGATCCGTCGCGATTCATGCTGCACCTCCGCTCGCGTCTGCCGGGCACGCTGATCGTCACGCCGCAGCGAGCAGAAAAGGTGAACACGAAGACGTCGCAGACCATGTCGGCGGGGGTGTACCCGGCCTGGCACCCGAACGGCCGCCACATCGCCTACTCGGTGAATCTGATCACCCAGACCTTCAGCGCCGAGGAGCGCTGTCCGATCGAGGTGTGCGACAGCGCCTCGGACCTGATCGTCTACGACACGGCCACCCGCCAGGTCACCACGTCGCCGCAGGTCTCGACGCCCGCTCGCGAGAACTTGCCGGCATGGTCTCCCGACGGTCGTTGGCTCTACTACATCAGCGCGCCGCGCCCGCAGGACCGCCACGAGACCATCGAGGCTGCCTACAGCCTGGTCCGCATTCCCTGCGATCCGGAGGCCGGCACCTGGGGTCAGGCGGACACCTTGCTCTCCGCCGGAGCCACCGGCCGCAGCTACTCGTTCCCGCGGGTCTCGCCCGACGGTCGCTGGCTGGTCTTCTGCGCCGCCGACCACGGCTACTTCACGATCCACAACGCGACCAGCGACCTGTGGGTGATGGACCTGGAGACGCGCACCGCCGCCCCCCTGCCCATCAACAGCGACCGCGCCGAGTCCTACCACAGCTGGTCGTCCAGCGGCCGGTGGCTGGTCTTCTCCAGCAAGCGGCTCGACGGCCGCTACGCCCGCCCGTTCTTTACGCACGTCGATGTGGCCGGCCGTTTCTCCAAGCCGTTCGTCCTGCCGCAGCGCGACCCCGACTTCTACGACACCTGTCTGCTGAACTACAACGTGCCCGAACTGGTCCAGGGTTCCGTCCACCTGCGCTCCACGCAGATCCGCGACCTGGCCTACACCGCGCCGGAAGCGGCCCGTTTCGACCCCGGAGTGCCCCTGGACGCGCTCTCGGGAGCCACGTACCTGCGGCGCCAGCAGCCCCGCTAGGTCGGCACGACGTTGTGGCGCAGGGCGCGGCAGCCGGACATGGCTCCCCCGGCCGCCATCCGGGCCGCCATCAAGATGCTCGCCATGCGCGTCGATCGGGCCGAACGCATGGCAGACCGCGTCTTCGTGCTGTCGCTCTGCTTCGTGTCCAACGCCGCCGGATCGTAGCCCGAGCAGCGCAGCTGCAGCTGGACGCCCTGGCCGCGGACCCGCTCGAGCCCGGCTGGCGGCCTCTCTGGTGCGCCGCGGCCGGCCGGCGCATCTTTCCGAACGCGGGTCCCCTCCCGTCGAGCCGGAGGCGCGGCCGGGTGCGGTCCGCCGAGGCCCGCAGGCGACCGCCAGTTCCGGGCTACGGACTGGCGGCGGGGCGGGGGCGGCAGGGAGAGGAACATGGATGGACCCGGTTGGCTCAGAAGGCAGGCGCGCTCGTGTGGCCTGGCCGCGCTGCTGGTCGTCCCGCCGGGCTGTCGGGGTCAGACCGATCAGGTGGCAGCCCCGCGGTTCCAGCTCTACCGCGAGGCGCTGGCCCGCACCGCACCGGCGGCGATCCAGCTCCTCTGTCCCGGCGCGGAGGGCGAACAGGCGGCTCTGGCACGCTTCCGCGAGTTCTACGAGGTCTACTCGGCCGAGAGGATCCGGGCTGGCGTCCGCGCGCTGTACGCGCCCGACGCGTATTTCGGCGACCCGTTCAAGAGCGTGCAGGGGCTCGACGCCATCGAGCGGTACTTCCTCAAGATGGCCGAGCCGATCCAGGAGTGCACGTTCGCCATCGATCGCTGCGACGGCGCCGGCGGCGAGTACTACTGCACCTGGGAGATGCACCTGCTGAGCCGGGCTGCCCCCCGGAAGCCGGTGCGCGTCCTGGGGATCTCCCACGTGCGCTTCAGCACGGACGGGCAGGTGGTATTCCAGCAGGACTACTGGGATACCGGTGCGGTGCTGGACGTGCTGCCCGTGGTGGGTCGCCTGACTCGTCACGTGAAGCGACGGCTGCAGTAGCGCCAGGGGTGGCGGCAGCAGATCGGCCCGCCGGCGCCGCTCGACCCGCGCCGGATCCGGCGCAGCCTGCCGAGCGTGTCGCGGTGAGCCCGGCCTGGTCGGTGCACACAGGAGTCAGACGGATGGCCGGCATGGTCAAGGCAGCGGTGATGGTAGAACCGGGCAGGATCGAGGTCCAGGAGTTCCCGTTCCCCGCCCTGGCACCCGGCGCGGCACTGCTCCGCGTGGAGATGTGCGGCATCTGCGGCACGGACCGGCATACCTGGCGCGGCGAGACGCGGCAGTACGCCGGCACCGCCGCGGAGTCGTGCACCCCCTTCCCGATCATTCCGGGTCACGAGCTGATCGGCACCATCGCCGAGCTGGACGACCGCGCGCGTCCCCGCCTCGATTTCGACGGACGTCCCGTGCGAGTCGGGGACCGGGTTGCCCTGTGTCCGGACGTGATCTGCGGCACCTGCCACGCGTGCCGCCACACCTTCGCCTTCCCCTGGTGCGAGAACCTGCGGGGGTACGGCAACTCGCTCACCTGCGCCACTCCTCCGCATCTGTTCGGCGGCTGGGCCGAGTATCTGTACGTCCTGCCCGAGGCGTTCCTGTACCACGTGCCGGAGGCCTTGCCCCTGCGCGTGGCCGTGATGGCCGAGCTGATGGCCGTCAGCTACAACCTGGACAAGCTGCGGGAATTCTCGACCCTGGCGGGCGAGGGGTTCGCGACCGGCTGCACGGTCGTCATCCAGGGTGCCGGCTGCATGGGGATGTGCCACCTCATCAAGGCGCGCGTCATGGGCGCCGGCTGCATCGTCGCGACGGACGTCTCCCAGTACCGGCTGGATCTCGCCCGGCAGTTCGGTGCCGACCATACCCTCGACGTCACCCGCACCACCGCGCAGGAGCGCGTCGAGGCGGTGCGCGAGCTCACGGGCGGGCGAGGCGCGGACATCGTGGTCGAGTGCGTCGGCACCGCCGCGGTCGTGCCCGAGGGCCTGGAGATGACCCGCAAGGGCGGCGTCTACCTGGAGACCGGCAACTTCGTCGACACCGGTGCGGTGGCGCTCAATCCGCACCGGCATCTGTGCGCGCGCAACATCCGGCTCTTCGGCATGACCAACCACCCGTTCATCGGGTACACGCCGAGCATGGAGCTGCTGGTCCGGGAAGCCGCGCGGTTCCCGTTCGAGCGCTTCGTGACGCACGAGTATCCGCTGGCGCAGGCCGAGGCGGCGCTGGAGCGGTCGTTCGCCGCGGACCGCCTGAAGGTGGTCGTCGTGCCGTGACGGCCGGCAGCGGCTCGACCCGGGGGCCGCACGGCGTGGACGCAGGCGGCGGGGCTGCGGGCAGGGCGGCCAGGGTGAGCGCCGATTGCCGGGCCGGGGCGCGGCGGCCGGACCGCAAGCGCGCGACGAGGCCGATTGACAGCGGCGCGCCTGTCGGTATCGTTGCCGGTTGCCCGGTGCGCATGGCCGCCAGCCGCCGGAGCAGCAGCCCGCACGCGAAATCCGGGAGGCGAGGACCGTGACCGCCAGACCGCGCATCGTGGCCTACCTGAAACCCGGCTGCCCCTGGACCGCTGGGGTACGCGCCCTGCTGGCCGAGTACGGTCTGGAGTACGAGCACCGCGACGTCAGCGCCGATGCGGAGCACTACGCCGAGATGGTCCGCAAGAGCGGCCAGCACCGCGCCCCCTGCGTGGAGATCGACGGCCACCTGCTGGTGGACGTGGGCGCCGACGAGGTCGAGGCCTATCTGCTGCAGCAGGGAATCGTCAAGCCCAGGCGCCGGTGAACGGCCGGTGCGGCGTCGCGCGCCCACCAGGAGCATCGCGGTGCACGCGACCGGGCGAGCCAGCACGGCGGTGCCGCGCCGGACGGGCGGACCGTCCGGCTGCGGCAAGCTGGCGGCAGGCATCCTCATGATCATGATGGCAGGCCGCATGGCCAGCGCGCTGGCGGAACAGATGCAGGCTCTGGGCCCTGAAGCCCTGGCGGCGGTGTGCGCCTACTACGACTACGATCCGGCCGTGCCGCTGGACGCGCGCATCGTCGAACGCGTGGACACGGAGTCCATGCGGCGAGACAAGATCGTCTACCGGGGCGTGCGGGGCTTCTGGGTGCCAGCCTATCTCGAGGTGCCGCGCACGAGCGCGCCGCCTTATCCGTGCGTCGTTCTCCTTCACGGCTGGTCGTGGTCGAAGGAATGCTGGTACCAGGACGACAACTACGTCAGCGGCGGCAATCTGCGGCGGGCCTTGCTGGCGGCGGGATTCGCCGTGTTCGCCCTCGATGCTCAGATGCACGGCGACCGCATCGCGGAGAACGACTACGCCGTGGTCAACATCTGGCCCGGCAGCGGGCCCGCGCCGCAGCGCAACTACTTCACGCTCGCCGAGGTGTGCGAACAGACGGTGCGGGACTGCCGGCGCGGCCTAGACTACCTGGAGCAGCGCGCCGAGGTGGACGCCGGCCGCCTCGCGGCGGTGGGCTACAGCATGGGCGCGTGGCAGGTGTTCCCGCTGGCCGCCGTGGAGCCCCGGATCCGGGCCTGTGTGGCCGCGGCGGTGCCCACCGAGCGGCGAGGCTACGATCCGGTGGCGCCGCACCACTACGCCGCCGGCATCCGGCAGCCCTTCCTCATCCAGCTCGGGCGGGCCGACGAGATGGTCACCGCACCGGCTGGCCAGCGGCTGTACGAGTTGCTGGCCAGCCCGCTGAAGCGGCTGACATGGTACGACGGCGGCCACAGCCTGCCCGTGGCGTACGTCGCGGATGCCACAGCCTGGCTGCAGGCACACCTCGACTGCCGAGCCGGGGCCGAACCACGATAGACGTCGCCGCGGCGGCGCCCGCCCGGGCCGGCGCCGCCGCCAGCGCTGTCGGCGAGGGCGCTGCTGGCCAGCCGCCGCGTCCGACGGCGCGCCTCAGCCGGCGCGGCGCAGCAGCGCGACCGCCGTGTCGACGATCTGCTCCCCGGTGCCCGGACACGAGACCGCCGAGGTCGTCTCGTACCCGCCCTCCTCGTAGTTGTGGCGCTCGCCCACGTAGCCCAGGTTGCCGTTGGCCAGCGTGACGATCATGGTCAGCGGAAACGGAGAGCGATTCTTGATCTGGCGGCCCAGGGCAGTGAAGACCTCGGCCGGCACGCCCACCAGCGCCACGCTGCCGAAGGCCAGCACGGTGATGTCCACATCGACGGTCGGCCCCAGGGCGGCCGCGGCCACGTGCCGGGCGGCGACCACTCGGTCCATGGTGAAATCGACTCCCGCGGGCGGCGGCGTGGCCAGCAGCGCCCTCGCCGCCTCCAGTTCGGCCGCCCCCGGCATCCGCACCTCCACCGCGATGGGCTGGCGCAGCCCGACCACGGGCCCCGGCTCCACCGGCCCGGCCTGCGCGGCCGCCGCCAGGGCTGCTGCCGCCACCCGCGTCCCGATGCGTTCGGTCTCGGCGAAGCCCCGCAGGGACACGTTGCGGAACACGTTCCAGTGGTTCACATCGCCGCACGTGCCGATCGGCGTCAGTACTTCGGGCTCGCAGCCCAGCCCGCGGCGCACCCCCTGCCGCAGGTAGCCCGTCCAGTCGGCCGACAGCGCCGTGCCCCCCACGGTATCGCAATGGAGCCCGAAGTGGACCAGCCCGGCGCCGAACCGGCCTGTCTCGCCGGCCAGCAGGACGGACACGGTGGGATCGGCGGCGCCGATGGGCGCCACCACATCGGGGTTGCCGATGCCCGGGTTCGTGCGCACCGAGCCGTCGCGCATGCGGTAGCGCCGGATGAACTGGAGCGTGGCCTCCTCGCCCCGCCCAGCTCGCAGCGGGCACGGCGCCAGTCCCGCGACTGCCTGCGCGACCGCGTCCGCCATCAGCTCCGCCAGCCGCGCCGTGAACTCGGCATGGCGGTCCGGATCCGGCGCCGTGTGGCTGTGAATGGCCGACACGATCAGGCACTCCGGCGGCAGGCCGCAGCGCTGCCGCACCAGCTGCCGGGTCCGTTCGACCGCTGGCCGGGGCAGATCGATGAGGTCGCAGACGCACAGCGCCACGGTGCAGCGGCCGTCGCTGACCGCCAGCGCGCGCGCGAACAGCGGGTCGTGGACACCCGTGGAGAGGCGGTCGTAGTAGTAGCCGGCCAGATACACTGGCTCGGCCGGCGTGATCTCCACCGCCGCCACACCGACACGGAACGAGCTGGCCATGGTCCCTCCTGGGGGTTATGCCCTCATGGGCTGCCGGCGGCCGGCGCGCGCTCGCGCCGGTGCCCGGGTGCGCTCCCGGCCCCCGGGCCCGGGCAGCCTTGCCCGGCGCCGCCGGGATGGCCCCGGCCGCCCGCTGCCGGGGCGCGGGGCGCCGGCCGCCGGCGGGGCCAGGCGAGCGGTCCGGCGATCGTGGCACCCATGAGGGCCGCAGTCGGCACTTGACGGCCGCAGGCGCGGCCCCGTACTTGGCGGCGTCGAGACCCACGCCGGAACGAAGCGAACAGACCGGAGGGAGGCGGGCTTCCGGCAAGGCCATGGAAGACGATCTGCTGCGGCTCAGGGGCGGCTGGGTGCTCCGTCCGGACGGCCACACGGCCTCGGCCGACGTCGTGGTGCGGAACCGCCGGATCGAGGCCGTAGGACCCGGGCTGGTCCGCGAGGCCGAGATCGATGCCGCTGGCCTGTTCGTGCTCCCCGGCCTCGTCGAGCTACACACCCACGGCATGCGGGCGGTCTCGGCCGAGACCGGCGACTTGCGTGCCTACGCGGCGGTGATGGCGCAGGTGGGCACCACGACGTTCTACCCCACCCTGTTCTGCGCGCCCGAGCTGGCCGTCCACAGCATCCGGCGCCATCGCCGGGAGACCGACGACCTGCGAGCCGTGCCCCAGGTGCCCGGCTTCCGCCTGGAGTCCCCCTACCTGGCGCTCCCCAGCGGCGGCACCGACCGCGACGTGGCACCGATCGGCACAGAGACCACCGAGATGCTGCTGGCCGCCGGTGCCGGCCCGGACAACGGCGGGTCGCTGCTCAAGCTGTGGGACGTCTCGCCCGAGCTGGATGGTGCGCCCGAAGTCATCCGGCGGCTCAGCGCCTGCGGCATCGTCTGCTCCATCGCGCACACCCGGGCGAGCATCGCCCAGGCGCGGGCGGCGGTGGCCGCCGGAGCGCGTCTGGTCACCCACCTGTTCGACGTGTTCTTCTACGCGCCCGAGCGCCGGGATCCCGACCCGGACATCTACGCCCCCGGTCTGGTGGACTACCTGCTGCTGGAGGACCGCCTCGCCTGCGAACTCATCGGCGACGGCACGCACGTGGATCCGCTGCTGGTCGAGAAAGCGTTCCGGTGCAAGGGCGCCGAGCGGCTCGTCTTCGTCACCGACAGCAACCTGGCCTCGGGGCTGCCTCCGGGCCGGTACCAGATGCCTGGAACCTGGGGTGACGTATGTATCCGCAGCCCCGCCGACGGCGTCCGTCTGCCCGATCGCGGCATGATCCTGGCGGGCAGCGCGCTGTCACCGCTGGAGAGCTTCCGCAACGTGGTGCGGCTGTTCGGCAAGGACCTGGGCACCGCCAGCCGGGTCTGCTCGGCCAACCCCGCCCGGCTCATGGGGCTGAACAAGGGCGAGATCGCCGTGGGCCGGGATGCGGACCTGATCCTGCTGGACGCCGACCTGGAACTGGCGTACACCGTTGTCGCCGGCCAGATCGCGTGGCAGCGGGAGACGTGAGGGCTGCTGCGCGCCCGTGGCCGGCACGGCGGTGGCGCGCGCGTCGTCAGGCAACTTCAAGGAGGGAGGCATGGGAGAGAAGCTAGCCATCGAGGGCGGCACGCCGGTACTGCAGCGCAGCGACTACCGCAACTGGCCCATCATCGGCCCGGACGAACGGCGCCTGGTCGGCGCAGTGCTCGACAGCGGCATCGTCGCCGGGGGCACTGCGCCGCAGGTGACCGCGCTCGAGCGAGAGTGGGCGCAGTACGTCGGCACCCGGCACTGCCTGACGACGACCAGCGGCACGGCGGCCCTGCACATGGCGCTGGCGGCGGTGGGCGTGGGGCCCGGAGACGAGGTGATCACCTCCGCCTTCACGTTTCTGGCCTCGGCCTCCTGCGCCTTGCATCAGAACGCCATTCCCGTGTTCGTCGACATCGACCCGCGCACCTACAACCTGGACCCCGCCCGGCTCGAGGCGGCGATCACCGAGCGCACCAAGGCCGTCATCCCGGTGCACATCCAGGGGCTGCCGGCCGACATGGACCCGATCCTCGCCATCGCCCGGCGTCACGGGCTGTTCGTCATCGAGGATGCCTGCCAGGCGCACGGAGCGCTCTACCGGGGGCGCAAGGTGGGGTCGCTGGGCGACGTCGGCACCTTCTCGCTGAACAACTTCAAGAACCTGTGCGGGGGCGAGGGCGGGCTGCTCACCACGGACAGCGAGGAGTACCTCGACAAGGGGATGCTCATCCGCTGCTTCGGCGACGAGATCGACGAGGTCAGCAAGCGCCGCGTGTACAACGCCTCGATCCTGGGCTACATGTACCGGAACCAGGAGCTGCCGGCGGCGCTGGCGCGGGCGCAGCTGCTGCACCTGGACGAGCGCAACGCGATCCGCATCGCCAACGCGGAGTACCTCAGCCGCGAGCTGGGCAAGATCCCGGGCGTGATCCCGCCCTACTGCCCGCCCGAGTGCCGCCACGTCTACTTCATGTACAACGTGCGCTTCGATCCCCAGGCCGCCGGCATGGAGGTGGAGCCGCGCCGCTTCCGGACCGCCGTGGAGAAGGCGCTGTACCAGGAAGGCGTGCTGGTCGGCCAGTGGCAGACCATGCCCGTGCCTGCTCAGGACCTGTTCCAGAGCAAGCTGGGGTACGGCGGCTCGAGCTATCCCTGGCGCATCAACGAGGCCAAGGGAATCGTCTACGACTACGCGCCGGCCCAGTTCCCGGTGGCGCAGCAGTTGTGCGACACCTACACCATCGTGCACGGCATCCACGCCCCCAACGGCCGCGCCCTGATGGACAAGATCCTGACGGCATTCCACAAGGTCTTCGGCAGCCTGAGCCAGGCCCTGGCGCACGCCGACGACCCGATCTATCCCGGCGCCGACGGCAAGCTGTACGGCGCCGGCTGAGGCCCGGACGGAGGCCACGAGCCGCGCTGCCGCGGCTGCGCCGCCGGCGGCGCGGTCCACCCGCAGCCGGAAGGAAGGTCGGATGAAGAGCAGAGGCTTGTACGGCAAGAAGGGGCTGCACCTGGAAACGCGCGAGCGGGACGTCGCCCTCGGCGACGGCGATCATGTCATCGTCAAGGTGCATGCCTGCGGGGTCTGCGGCACGGACATCAACTTCGTCCGCGACTGGGACCAGCAGCCCATGCCTCTCGGGCACGAGATCGCGGCCGAGGTGATCGAGGTCGGCGCCAACGTGACCGCGGTCGCGCCCGGGGACCGCGTCATCGTCGAGGACTGCACCCTGTGCGGGATCTGCGACGCCTGCAAGAGCGGCCAGCCGCAGTTCTGCCGCAACATGTACAACATCGAGGGCCAGCCGGGGATGGGCGAGTACCTGTCGGTCCGCTACAACTGCCTGGTCAAGTTCGAGGGGCTGGAGTACCGCGCCGCGTGCCTCACCGAACCGCTGGCAGTGTGCGTGACCGCCGTGGAGAACGCGGAGATCCCCCTGGGCGGCAGCGTCGCGGTGCTCGGTCCCGGTCCGCTGGGACTGATGTGCGCCCGCCTGGCCCGGCTGCGGGGGGCCGGCTTCGTGGCCATCACCGGACTGCCCGCCGACTGCCCGCGGGAGCGGGCACGCCTGGAGCTGGCCGGCCGCCTGGGCTGCGATCTGGTGCTGGAGGCCGGCAAGCAGGATATCGAGGCCGAGATCCGGCGGCGCTTCCCCGCCGGCGTCGATCGCGTGATCGTCAGCTCGCCGCCGGAGACCATGCAGGAGGCGCTGCGGATCGTGCGCTTCGGCGGCATCGTCACCTTCTTCGGCCTCCATTTCGGCGGCCGCAGTCGGATCGCAGTGGACGTCAACGAACTGATCTTCAACAAGGTCACGCTGAAGGCCACGTTCGCCGAGCCGGCGATCAACTTTCCCATGTCGAACCGCCTGCTGCGCAACGGGCAGGTCGACGCCGAGGCGCTGGTCACCCACACCTTCGGCTTCGCGCAGGCCGAGTCCACGCTGCGGGCGATCGTCGACGGCAGCCAGCCCATCGTCAAGGCCGTGTTCGAACCGTGGGCCTGAGTCGAGCTGCCTCCGTCCGCGTCAGCCGCACCGACGCACCGGCGAGTCCGTGCCGCATACCCATCGTCACCGCACCGGCGCACCTGGGTGAGAGACCATGACCTTCCACGGCATCGACTGGGCGATCCTGGCCGGCATGATGGCGCTGCTGTACTACGGGGGCATCCGGACGCGGCGGTACATGCAGAGCGTCGCCGACTTCCTGGCCGCCAACCGCTGCGCCGGCAAGTACATCCTGGGTATTTCCGACGGCATCGCCGGCCTCGGCGCGATCAGCATCGTCGCGATCTTCGAGATGAACTACAAGGCGGGCTTCACCGCCACGTGGTGGAACATGATGCTGCTGCCGGTCAGCGTCATCATCGCCACCACCGGCTGGGTGCAGTACCGCTTTCGGCAGACGCGGGCCATGACCATGGCGCAGTTCTTCGAGATGCGGTACTCCCGCCGTTTCCGCATCTACGCCGGCGTCGTCGGCTTCATCTCGGGGCTGGTCAACTTCGGCATCTTCCCCTCCGTGAGCGCGCGCTTCTTCCAGTACTACTGCGGCTTCCCGACCCACTACGTCGACGTCGGCGGGCTGCAGATCGACCTGGTGTACGGCGCCATCATGCTGGTCCTCGAGGGCACGGCGCTCAGCTTCGTGTTCCTGGGCGGGCAGATCGCGGTGATGGTCACCGATTTCATCCAGGGCGTCTGGGTGAACGTGACCTTCATCGTCGTGGGGGTCTTCCTGCTGTTCTTCATGTTCGACTGGTCGCACATCCTGGAGGCGGCGGCCATGGCGCCGGCCGACGCCTCGCTGCTGAACCCGCTCCACACCAGCGGCACGGAGGACTTCAACGTCACCTACTTCCTGGTGGGCGTCTTCGGCGCCTTCTACAGCTACATGGCCTGGCAGGGCAACCAGGGCTACTTCGGCGCGGCGCGCACGCCGCACGAGGCGCAGATGGGCCGCGTCATCGGCCAGTTCCGCTATGTCATCCAGACCATGCCGCTGGTCCTGCTCCCGATGGCGGCGTGGACCTTCCTCCACCACGCGGACTTCGCCGCCGCCGCCGAACCGGCCCAACAGGTGCTGGCCAGCGTGGACAACCCGCAGCTCCGCTCGCAGCTGACGGTGACCGTCGCCATCGCCCACATCCTGCCCCTGGGCATCACCGGTCTGTTCGGCGCGCTGATGCTGGCGGCCTACGTCTCCACCGACGACACGTACATGCACTCCTGGGGCAGCATCCTGATCCAGGACGTGGTCATGCCGATCCGCCAGAACCTGCTGCGGCGCGGCGACTCGCTGCTGCCTCCCGAGGTGCACATCCGGTGGCTGCGCCGAGCGATCGTCGGCGTCGCGCTCTACATCTTCGTGTTCAGCCTGGTGTTCAGCCACCGCCAGGACATCCTCATGTTCTTCGCCCTGACGGGCACGATCTACCTGGGTTGGGCCGGTGCGGCCATCGTCGGCGGGCTCTACTGGAAGTACGGCAACACCGTGGGCGCCTGGTGCGCGGCCATCGGTGGTGTCACGCTGGCCCTGCTCGGCTGGTATCTGACGTACTTCTGGGAAAGCAGCCAGGGCCTGCTGTCCACCTACGCGCCGGCTGTGTGGGCCTGGGCCACGGCCCGCTGGCCGAAGCTGCTGGGGGCCAAGTTCCCCGTCAACGCGCAGATCCTGTGGTTCCTGACCATGGTCGCCACCATGGCGATGTACGTGATCGGCTCCCTGGTGAGCGGGCGGGGGCGAGCCTACAACATGGACAAGCTGCTGCACCGGGGCGCGTACGCGGTGCCGGCGGACGGTGCCGCCACCGGGCAGGAGGCACCGCAGCGGGGCCTGCAGGTGCTGCGCATGGGCAAGGAGTTCACCCGCGGCGATCGCATCCTGTATGTGGCCTCCTACGTCTACATCCTCGGCACCTTCGGCACCTTCATCGTGGGCACGGTGCTGATGTTCGCCACCGACATCTCCGACGCAGCCTGGGGCCGCTTCTGGTGGCTCTACTGCCTGGTCATGCTCGTGTTCTCGGCCATCGTGACGGTCTGGATCGGGCTCGGCGGGGCGCGCGATCTGCGCGACCTGCTGCGCATGCTGAAGGTGCTGCGGCGCGACCACACGGACGACGGCACTGTGGTCAACCACGACAGCCCCGGCGACCGGCGCCACCGCGGCGCGCCGGCCACTGCCACGGACTGAAGGAGCAGCCGCCCGGATGGCTCGCGGCGGCGCTACGCGCGGGTTCGTCGGCGCCGGCGGCGCGGCCGGCTGGCCGCGCCGCGCCCATCGCGCTCCGCCACCCCGCGCCGAGGGGTGTGCCGCGCCAGCCCGCGCGCTTCGCCTAGACGATCTCCAGGGCGTCGCGGTCGGGCAGCACCGGAAACGGCGCGTGCGGCTCGGACTGGTACCAGTAGGCCACGGAGGCCAGATCGTCCTGCAGGGGCAGGTACCGGCCCTCGCTGCGCCAGCCGATCGCCTGGATGGTGACGCGGAGATCCCGCCGGAAGCGGATCGGGTCGAGGATGTGGAAGCGGTACATGATGTGCCGGTTGCCGTGCCGTCCCATCGCTCGCCCGGCCTGGTCCTCGATCGTCACGTCCTGATAGCCGAGGAAGGGCGCGCTGTAGTTGGCGCCGAACCCCCAGGCGCCGCCGAAGTAGTCCTCCGTCCCCGTGCCGCAGATGGTCGGGAATTCCCCGTCGCCGTCGATGAAGGCCTTGAACTCGCCTTCTCCCCACCAGCCATCGCTGTTCTGCTGCCACGCCAGGAAGGTGCCCACGTAGTGTCCCTGCCCCACCGCGCCGTCGAGGATGGTGTAGTCCTGCTTGTACGGAAGCGGATTCGTCCGCCGGAACTGCGCATGGAAGTAGGCCTCGCGCTCTCCCACCTGGCCCAATGCGTAGTTGATGGCGTAGAAGAAACCGCCCTGGTCCTCGGGCGCGCGGTTCTCCACCGTGATTCGCGCGTGTCTGCGGAAGGGCATCGGGAAGTAGCAGTTGAACCCGCCGGACGGGTTCACGTTGATGGGCAGCGCGAGGATGTTCGCGCGGCGTTTCCATGAGTTGCAGAACAGGTCGCCGACCGGGCTTTCCACGCTCGGCGTCTGTTCGCCGTCCCAGTACATCCGCACGATCAGGTCGCGATAGCGCCGCGGGTCCACCGTGATCCAGATGTGCTGGATGGTGCCTGGCCCGTCCACATCCATCAGCGTCGTCGTCGACTGCGCCGGCAGGGTGAGGCACGGGCGCACCTTCCACGTGCGCCCCAGATCCCGCGCGCAGCGGTTCGGGCCGTCCCACCGCTGCCCGAGGCGCACGACCTCGGGCGGCGGCGTCTCGCTGACCTCGGCCATGCCGCCGCGCCCCTTTTCGCCGTACACGTTCTCGGCGGTGATCGAGCGGGTCTCGGCCTCGCTCAGTGCCGTGATGCCGAACAAGCCACCCACCATCTCCCTTCCTCCTGTGATGCGTGATCAGTGGAGGGCACCAGCGTGCCGGCCACGGCAGTGGCGGCCGCCGGCTGTCCCGGAATCTACGCCCCCAAGTATCGGGCAGCGAGCGGGTCGGGGGAACACCGCGAGGCCGCGATGGCGATGCCCGTTGACGGCAGCGCCGCCCGCCTCCACCCTTGACGCCCGCACCAGCCGCGGCTCGCCGGCACAGCCGCGCCCGCACGATCCCTGCAGCCGAGGCGAACCCATGACCCCGAGAGAGCGCCGGCTGGCAGCCTTCGCGTACGCGCAACCCGACCGCATGCCAGTGGTCTACCACCCCTCGCCGGCCGGGCTGCACGTGCACGGCCAGAAGCTGCTGGACCTGTTCCGCCGGTACCCGCCCGACAACCCGAGCGCGTTCGACGCCATCCCCGGGCCGCCGCCGGCTGCGGTCGACGCGGACGGCCGCTACCATGAGCTGCGCCGCGACGAGTGGGGCATCCTCTGGGAGTACCGCATCTACGGCCTGTGGGGCCATCCCCGGCAGTACCCGTTCGCCGGCTGGGAGGAGGGGCGAGACTACCGCTTCCCGGAGGTGCCGGAGATCGGCTCGGAGCAGTTCCAGCGGGACCGCCAGCGCGTCCAGGACGAGAGCGGGCAGTACCTGGTGTTCCGGGGCGGCGTCTCGATCTTCGAACGCCTGCACAGCCTGCAGCCCATGGACCAGGTGCTCGCCGATCTGGCGGCCGGCGACGCGGGCCTGCTGGCCTTCCTAGACCGGCTGACCGAGCACTGGCTCCGGGACATCCGCTACTGGCTGGCGGCCGGCGCCGACGTGATCTGCTTTGGGGACGACTGGGGCACCCAGAGCGCGCAGATGGTCTCGACGGCCATGTTCCGGCGCATCTTCCGGCCCCGCTACGACCGGCTGATGCAGCCCGTGCGCGAGGCCGGCAGGCGGATCTTCTTCCATTCCTGCGGCCACCTGGGCGAGCTGCTGGACGAGCTGTTCGACCTGGGCATCCACGGCCTGTGGCCGCAGATCAACCAGTACGACGAGGAGCGGCTGGCGGAGGAATGCCGGCGCCGGGGCGTGGCCATGTACATCCATCCCGACCGCCAGACCCTGATGCCGCTCGGCACGCCCGCGCAGATCGAGTCGCGCATCGCCGCGTACGCGGCGCGCCACCGCCGGCTCGGCGGCGGCGGGATCTTCTACGTGGAGATCGAGAACGACGCGCCCTTCGCCAATGCCCGGGCGCTGCTCGAGGCGATCGATCGGTACCGGTGAGGAGCGATCCATCTCCGGAGCAGCCGGCCAGCCCTCAACCGGCCGCGTAGTACCCCAACACGCTCGCCACGCCCCACAGCAGCACCGCCACCTGCAGCGGGCGGTCGCTCCATGCCACGTCGGTGGGATTGCCGCCCGCTCCCGTGCGGTACACGAGGAACAGATAGCGCAGGACGCCGTACAGCACGAACGGGATGGTCCACTCCATGCGGTGCCCCCCGGCCGCCCGCTCCGCGCCCACGCCCATGGCGTACAGCGCGTAGCAGACCAGCGTGGCGCCCGTCAGGATGGCGATCACCTGGTCGAGGTAGCCCACCGAATACGCCTCGAGGATCGACCGGTGCCCGGCCGCCTCCGCCTCCAGCGCGAGCAACTCCTGGCGCCGCTTGACCGCGGCCAGGAACAGCGCCAGCGTGAACGTGCACAGCACGAACCAAGGAGAGATCGGCACCTGGATGGCGGCGGCCCCGCCGAGCGCGCGGAGCAGGAACCCGCCCGCCACGATCAGGATGTCGATCAGCACCACCCGCTTCAGGCCCAGCGAGTAGCCCAGGTTGGCGGCGGCATAGGCGACCGCGATGGCGCCAAAGCGGAACGTCAGCCCGAAGGCGCCCGCCACGCCGGCGCTGCCCAGCACGGCGGCCGCTGCCAGCGCCGTCCCGGGCGCCAGCGCTCCGGCCGCCACCGGCCGGCTCGCCTTTCCCGGGTGGCGCCGGTCGCTTTCCGCATCCATGACGTCGTTGACCAGGTAGGCAGCGCTGCTCAGAGCGCAGAAGCAGCCGACGGCCGCCAGACTGCGCGCCACGAACCCGGCATCGAACAGATGCCGCGAGAAGACCAGCGCCGGCAGCACGAAGCCGTTCTTGAGCCACTGGCGCGGGCGCATGGCAACCAGCAGAGGTGTCAACCGCACGCGGACCTCCGTCTGCATCGAGACGACCGAATCGCGGCGCGCCCGAGGGCGCGCCGCGCGCGCGGCCGCCCAACGTAGGCGCGGCCGCGCGCGCGGCGCAAGGGGCTGACGGTGCTTCCGGGGGGGCCCACGCGGCCCGCGCGGCACCGAAGCGAAGCGGCCCGCCCCCGCAGGGACGGGCCGCAGAGAAGAGACGATGGCCAGCGTGTCGCCGCGCCTGGCAGCGACCGCTAGACCTCCATGACCTCGGCTTCCTTGTGCGCGACCATCTGATCGATGCGCTTGACGAACTCGTCGGTCAGCTTCTGCACCTCGGTCCGACCGTGGCGGGCGTCATCCTCCGACACGTCTCCGTCCTTCTCCGCCGCCTCCAGCAACTCCATGCCGTCCCGGCGCGCGTGGCGCACCGCCACACGCCCCTCCTCGCCGCGGTGCCGCACGAGCTTGGCGATCTCGTGCCGTCTCTCCTCCGTCAGCTCGGGGATCGGCACGCGCACCACCACGCCGTCCTGGGACGGATTCAGTCCCAGCGACTTGTCGGCGCGGATCGCCTTCTCGATCAGCGGCACCATCCGCTGCTCCCAGGGCTTGATCACGATCAGCCGCGGCTCGGGCACGCTGATCGTTGCCGCCTGGTTCAGGGGAGTCGGCGTGCCGTAGTAGTCTATCTTGATGTGCTCGAGAATCGCGGCCGACGCGCGTCCTGTGCGGATGCTGGCCAGGTCGCGCCGCAGCGCGTCGATGGCCTTGCCCATGTGCGCTTTGATTTCCTGGAGGATCTCCTCGACCATGGCTGGATCCCTCTCGGCAGGGGCCAAGGCCGCGAGCGCGGACCGCGAACCGTCCCCTATTCCTTCTCCCCCAGACGGAAGCACGCGAACCGGCGGATGCTGATCTTCTCGCCGATCTTGGCCGTGATCTGCGTCAGCAGGTCCTGCACCGTGTGCTCGGAATCCTTGACGAACGGCTGCTCGAGCAGACACACGTCCTGGTAGAACCTCTCGAGGCGCCCCTCCACGATCCGCTGCGCGATGTGCGCGGGCTTGCCCTCGTTGGTCGCCTGCTCCAGGTAGATGCGACGCTCTCGCTCGACCGTGGCGGCAGGGATCTGCTCCCGGGCGACGGCCAGCGGCCGCGACGCCGCGATGTGCATGGCGACGTCCTTGGCGAAGGCCTGGAAATCCGGCGTGCGCGCCACGAAATCCGTCTCGCAGTTCACCTCGAGAAGCACGCCGACGCGACTGCCGGGATGAATGTAGGCGGTCACCACGCCCTCGCTGGCCTCGCGCGCCGCGCGCTTCTCGAGCGCCGCCAGGCCCTTCTTGCGCAGGTACTCCACCGCCTTGTCCATGTCGCCGTCGGAGGCCTCGAGCGCCTTCTTGCAGTCCATCATCCCAAGGCCGGTGACCTCGCGAAGCTCCTTGACCGCTGCCGCCGTGATCTGTGCCATCGCCCCGAATCCTACCCCCGGTCCGTGACCCTTTCCCGTATGCTACCGTGCTTCCAGGCCCGCGCAGCTCAGCCGTCTCGCTGCTGCCCTGCCCGCAGCCTGCCTGGCATGTCCCGGCGTCAGGCTGGTTGCGCCAGCGCTGCGGCACCGGGCACCGGCTCGCTCGCCGGCACCCCGTCCGCCTCGGCCGCGGCCTCGTCGCGGCCAGCCGCGCCGGCGTCGCGCCGCGCGGCTTCGGACGCCATCCGCCCCTCCAGCGCCGCCTCGGCGATGACATGCGTGATCAGCGCGATCGACCGCAGGGCATCGTCGTTGCCGGGGATCGGGTAGGTGACGCAGTCCGGGTCGCAGTTGGTGTCGACGATCGCCACCGATGGCAGCTCCAGCTTGGCGGCCTCGCGCACCGCGATGTGCTCCTTGCGCACGTCGATGATGTAGATCAGACCGGGCAGGTTCGCCATCTTGCGGATGCCGACAAGGTTGCGGTTGTGCTTGGCCCGCTCCTTCTCCAGCAGCAGGACTTCCTTCTTCTTCAGCTTGTCGTACGTGCCGTCGGTGGCCAGGCGGTCCAGGTGGTCGAGGTGGCGGATGCTCTGCCGGATGGTCTGCCAGTTGGTGAGCATGCCGCCGAGCCACCGCTCGGTCACGCAGAACTGCCCGCAGCGCTCCGCCTCCTGCCGGACGACCTCGCCGGCCTGCTTCTTGGTCCCGACGAACAGCACCGCGCGACCCGCCTTGGTCGTCTCGTACACCGCCTGGCAGGCTTCCTGGATGCGCTGGACGGTCTTCTGCAGGTCGATGATGTGGATCCCGTTGCGCTCGGTGAAAATGAACCGGCGCATCTTGGGGTTCCAGCGGCGCGTCTGGTGGCCGAAGTGCGTGCCGGCCTCCAGCAGGTCCCGGATGGTGATCTCGGCCATCTGCTGCTCCTCTTTCCCTCGGGTTCGCCTCCGCTCCGTTCCTCTGCACGCGGAATCCGCACCAGCTCCTGCCAGCCGGCCCGCGCGCAGCGCGAACCGACGGCACCACGCTGGGCGAACACCACCGCGCGCATCCCGAAGCGTGCGTGATGGAGTCCGCGGCCCGGCGGTGGCGCTCAGCGCTTGGAGAACTGGAAGCGCTTGCGAGCCCCCGCCTGTCCGTACTTCTTGCGCTCCCTGGCGCGCGGATCGCGCGTCAGGAACCCGCCTCTCTTCAGGGCGCCCCGCATCTGCGGGCTGTACTTGACCAGGGCGCGCGCGATGCCCAGACACGCGGCGCCGGCCTGCCCGCGCAGGCCGCCGCCGGTGCTGGAGATGTCGATGTCGAAGCTGTTGCGCGTCTCGGTGAGCTGCAGGGGCTGCACCAGGATCATCTGCAGGGCGGCGCGACGCAGGTACTCGGCGGCCTCGCGGCCGTTGATCATGATGCGGCCGCCGCCAGGCCTCAGCCGTACCCGGGCGACCGAGGTCTTGCGGCGGCCGGTCGCCTCGAATCTCTCTTCAGGCATGGACGCTCCGTTCCTGTTGCGTGGGTGCGGGACAGCGCACGTCAGACCTCGAGGGGCACGGGCTGCTGCGCCGCGTGCCGGTGCTCGGGCCCCGCATACACCCGCAGCTTCTTGAACACGGCTCGCCCGAGGGTGTTGTGCGGGAGCATGCCCCAGACCGCCTTCTGGACGATCCGTTCCGGGTGCCGGCGCAGCATTTCCGCATACGTGGTCGCCCGGATGCCGCCGGGATGGCCGGTGTGCCGGTAATACACCTTGGTCTCGGGCTTGCGTCCGGTCACCACGACCTTGGCGGCGTTGATGACGATGACGTGATCCCCCAGATCGGCGTGCGGGGCGTACCCCGGCTTCCGCTTGCCGCGCAGTACCTGGGCGATCTCGGTGGCCAGCCGCCCCAACACCTTGCCGGTGGCGTCGACCACGTACCACTGCCGCACGATGTCCTGGGCCTTCGGCGTGTAGGTCGGATAGGTCATGTCGTGTCTCTTCATGGCGGCCCGCCGGCCGGTACCGGCTCGCTCGCGTGCCGCACCGCGTTGGGGCAGCTAGCAC
>CAZPXM010000003.1:6551-77715 GCA_964591015.1 uncultured Gemmatimonadaceae bacterium | reverse complement strand
AGCTGAGGCGGGGGTGGGGGATGGGTCGGTGGAGTTGAGCGTCTTGACACGCCGGCCAATGGGGAGTAATTTTTTTAATCTGCGAGGCGGGAGCGCTCAAGGTTCCGAGGGCGGGAATAGCTCAGTTGGCCAGAGCGCGAGCCTTCCAAGCTCGATGTCGCGGGTTCGAGCCCCGTTTCCCGCTCCATGCTTGACCATGCTGTTGTCGACGAGATGCCGATGTAGCTCAGTTGGTAGAGCGCGTCCTTGGTAAGGACGAGGTCACCAGTTCAATCCTGGTCATCGGCTCCATGACTGCACCCACACCCCAACGATCCGACGGCGAGGGCAGATGCCACGGGAGCAGATAACGCTCGAGTGCGCCGAGTGCAGCCGGCGCAACTACACCTGCACCAAGAACCGTCGCACGCACCCAGCCCGTGTGGAGTACCGCAAGTACTGTCGCTACTGCCGCAAGCATACGGCACACAAGGAAACGCGCTGATTCTTGTCGGGCAGGACCGTAGCTCAAGTGGTAGAGCACCGGTCTCCAAAACCGGTGGTTGCAGGTTCGAGTCCTGCCGGTCCTGCCACCTGTGCCTCTGCGAGCCGGAGACAAGAGCACAGCCTGAGCGCGGATCACCGAACGGCTGCCTGCAATGTGGGAACGAGCTAGGGAGTTCTTGAAGGATGTCCGGGGTGAGTTCGCACGCGTAAGCTGGCCCACGCGGGACGAACTGATCGACTCGACTGGTATCGTCCTGGTGTTCTCGGTGGCCTTCGCGGTGTTCATCGGAGTGTTTGACATCCTGATTTCGTTCATCTGGAGCAGGCTGCTGGGCTCGTAGGAGGGGCGCCTCACCTTCCGCTCCGCGACAACTCCGCCGTGACGGGACGAGGCTTCTGTCCGGCACTTGGGTACTCAGGACACAACGATGGCTGCATCCTGGTACGCGCTTCACACCTACTCGGGGCACGAGAACAAGGTCAAGAGCTATCTGGAGGCGCTTATCCAGGCTCAGAACGGCTCAGGACCCATCGAGCAGGTGGTGGTTCCGACCGAGGAAGTCGTGGAGTTGCGTGGTGGGAAGAAGACGGTGAGCAAGAGGCGCTTCTTGCCCAGCTATGTGCTGGTTCGCATGGAAATGACGAAGGACTCGTGGCATCAGGTGACGAGCATACCTGGCGTCACGAGTTTCGTCGGCCCCGCGCGGAAGCCGGCGCCGCTGCGCCAGGAAGAGGTTGATCACATCCTCGGGCAAGTCCAGCGACGCCGAGATCAGGAGACGGACTTCATCCCGTTTGCTGTTGGGGATCAGGTCAAGGTCAATGACGGACCGTTCAAGGATTTTGTCGGGACGGTCCAGGGGGTCAACCCGGAGAAGCGACGGCTGAATATCCTGGTGAGCATCTTCGGGAGAGGGACCCCGGTCGAGCTTGATGTGCTTCAGGTGCAGACGATTGGCAGTGCGAACGAGTAGGTAGCGGGGCGGAGGCGAGCGCATGGCGAAGAAGGTGATCGCTTCGGTGAAGTTGCAGGTCCCAGCTGGTGCGGCCAACCCCACGCCGCCCGTCGGCCCTGCTCTCGGCCAGCACGGCGTCAACATCATGGAGTTCTGCAAGGCCTTCAATGCGCAGACTCAGGATCGCCAGGGCCTCATCATCCCGGTGGTGATCACGGTCTATGCGGACCGGACATTCTCGTTCATCACGAAGACGCCGCCAGCGGCGGTGCTGATCAAGCGTGCTGCTGGGATCGAGAAAGGCTCTGGAGTGCCGAACCGCGACAAGGTGGGGCGCGTGACACGGCAGCAGCTGCGCGAGATCGCCGAGCTCAAGATGGCAGATCTGAACGCCAGCAGTCTGGAGGCTGCCATGGGCATGGTGGCCGGTACGGCTCGCAGCATGGGCGTTACGGTCGAGTAACGGATCGAGGGTGCGAGATGGCGCGTGGACGCAAATACAGAGAGACACTCAGCCTGTTCGAGCGGAGCAAGGCCTACACGTGGGAGCAGGCAGTCGGGATCATCAAGTCCGCGCCCCGGCGCCAGTTCGACGAGACCGTGGAGCTGGCGTTCTGTCTGGGCATCGACGGGCGCCAGGCCGACCAGATCGTGCGTGGCACCGTCATGCTGCCCTACGGCACTGGCCGGCAGGTGCGGGTGCTGGTGATCACTCAGGGCGACCTGGTCGCCCAGGCGCAGGAAGCTGGGGCGGACTTCGTTGGTGGCGCTGATATGGTCGAGAAGATCCAGGGCGGGTGGTTGGGCTTCGACATGGTCATCGCCTCGCCAGACATGATGGGCCAAGTGGGCAAGCTGGGACGTATCCTCGGGCCCCGGGGCCTGATGCCAAATCCCAAGACCGGGACCGTGACGCGCGAGATCGGGCAGGCTGTACGCGAAGCCAAGGCGGGGCGCATCGAGTACCGAGCAGATAGCAAGTCCGGGAACAACGCTCACATGCCCATTGGCAAGGTGAGCTTCGAGGCGGAGGCACTGATCGGGAACGCCAAGGCCGCCACCGAGGCCATACTGCGGGCTCGCCCTGCCTCGGCCAAGGGCCAGTATGTTCGCAGGCTCACCATGTCGACGGCCATGGGGCCGGGCATCAGGATCGACCGCTCCGAGCTGTCCCTTGTCTGAGTCGCCGAGTCCCCGGCGGCAGCGAGAATGCCGAAAGATCACTGACGATGCCTACTGCAGAGAAGCAAGCGAGGGTCGAAAAGCTGGCGGCGATGATGGCCGAAGCTCAGGCGATCTACCTGTCCGATTTTACGGGCATCGATGTGGCATCGGACACGGTGCTGCGTCGTAAGCTGCGCGAGAGCGGGGCGCGGCACCTAGTGGTGAAGAGCCGTCTGGCCAGGCTTGCGGCCGAGAGGGCGGGGGTCTGCTCGCTTGGGCCCCATCTGGTCGGACCGACGTCGGTCACGCTGGCAACGAGCGATCCAGTGGGGACGGCGAAGATACTGCACGATTTCGCCGTCGGCGGGGGAAAACTGGCCGTGAAGGCAGGGTATGTGGGGGGGCAGGTGCTGACGCCAGAGCAGGTCATCGCCCTGGCTCAGCTGCCGCCGCGGGAGGAGATGCTTGCGAAGCTCGTGGGTGCTGTGCAGGGGCCATTGTACGCACTGGCGGGGGTGCTTACCGCTCTGTTGAGGGGTGTCGTCGGGGTGCTCACCGCAATCCAGGACAGGAAGAGAAGCGAGGAGTCGTACAGCTCCGCCGCGCCTGCGGAAGGATAGTACTGCCGGGTCGCTGCGGACAGAAGATCCACCCAACACCAGACACAGCAGACAGGAGCCTTGTCGAGATGACGGAAGCGACGCACGGCAGCGCGAAGATTGAGCAGATCATCGAAAGCATCGGTGGCCTCACCGTGCTTGAGCTTGCGGAGTTGGTCAAGGCTCTGGAAGGCAAGTTCGGCGTCTCGGCGGCTGCGCCGGTCGCGGCCGTGGGCGCCGCACCGGCCGCGGCTGCGGGTGAGAGCGCGGCCAGCGAGGAGAAGGACTCGTTTGATGTTGTTCTGGCGAACGCCGGCGAGAAGAAGATCCAGGTGATCAAGGTGGTGCGCGAGATCACGAGCCTTGGTCTGAGAGAAGCCAAGGCACTGGTCGATGAGGCACCGAAGCCCATCAAGGAGGGCGTGACCAAGGAGGAGGCGGAGCAGATCCGCAGCCGTCTGCAGGAGGCGGGCGCAACGGTCGAATTGAGGTAGTTCCGTACCCCGCGGTCGCCGCAATTGGCGGGTCAGAGCCTCGTAGACCACGGCAACAAAGCTGCTAGCCATCGCGTACCTGAACCGAAAGCTCATGGAACACTGGGCATCTGCTGGGACTGGGGAGATGCTCAGTTGGTCCATGAGCTTTTGCCTTCGACCTGCTACAGGGAGTTCGAGCCTTGGGTATGACGAACACGAGCATCGATAGGCGCTCGTTCGGCAAGATCCACGAGGTGGTGGAGATGCCGAACCTGCTGGCGGTGCAGATCGACTCCTACCGCTCTTTCCTGCAACTCGACACGCCGCCTTCGCAAAGACAGCGCCGAGGACTGCATCTGGTATTCGAGAGCATCTTCCCGGTGACCGACACCCAAGGCGTGTACTCCCTCGAGTATGTCGACTACTCGATCGGCAATCCTCGCTATGCTGAGGAGGAGTGTCGCGAGCGAGGCATGACCTTCGCGGCGCCGCTGCGGGCCACTCTGCGGCTGGTTACGCGCGACAAGGACAACCCAGAGAGCCCGGTAAAGGACGTGGTAGAGCAGCAGGTGTTCCTGGGTGAGCTCCCCCTCATGACCGACCAGGGGACGTTCATTGTCAATGGGGCCGAGCGCGTCGTCGTCAGTCAGCTGCATCGGTCCCCCGGGGTCTTCTTTGACGAGACTGTACACCCGAACGGCAAGCGGCTGTTCTCCGCGCGTGTCCTGCCGTACAAGGGGCCCTGGCTAGAGTTCAGCATGGACGTCAACGACATCATGTACGTCCACATAGACAGACGTCGAAAGCTGCCTGTGACGCTTCTGCTCAGGGCCTTGGGGCTGTCCAGGGATGGGGAGATACTTAGCCTGTTCAGGCCGGACATCGAACGCGCGGTCGACGAAAACTTGGTGGGGTACTTCTGCGCAGCTGACGATATCGTTGACCGCGGCAGCGGCGAGGTCATTGTCGAGGGATACGCCGAGATTACCCACAGCATGGTCGAGGCGCTGCGAACGGCTCGCATCAGCAAGATCAGAGTCCTCAGGAGACCCGAGGGTGCCGATCCCGACGTCATCGAGAACACGCTGCGGAAGGATCCAACCAAGAACGAGGCCGAAGCGCTCACGAGGATCTATAACCTGCTGCGGCCGGGTGATCCGCCCAACATCGAGACCGCGCGCGGTCTGCTTGACAGGCTGTTCTTCAATCCCAAGCGCTACAATCTAGGGGATGTCGGTCGGTACCGAATCAACAGGCGCCTCGATGTCGGGATTCCGTTCAAGAGCACGGTCCTGCACGTCGAGGACTTCCTCGCGATAATCCGGCAGCTGCTGCAGCTACGCGCCGGGCAAGGGAACACCGATGATATCGATCACCTCGGCAACCGGCGCGTGCGTCTGGTAGGCGAACTGCTCTCCAACCAGTTCAGCATTGGACTGACGCGGATGGCCCGCACGATCCGCGAGCGCATGGGGCTGCGTGACGATGAGAAGCTGACGCCCCATGACTTGGTCAACGCTCGGACTGTCTCCACAGTGATCCAGGCGTTCTTTGGCTCGAGTCAGCTGTCGCAGTTCCTGCAGCAGACCAACCCTCTGGACGAGTTGACCCACAAGCGGCGCCTGAGTGCGCTCGGACCGGGAGGCCTGAGTCGAGACCGAGCCGGATTCGAGGTCAGGGACGTGCACTACACGCACTACGGCCGCATCTGCCCCATCGAGACGCCCGAAGGCCCGAACATCGGACTGATCTCGTCGCTGAGCACGTTTGCCCGCGTCAATTCCTTCGGCTTCCTCGAAACGCCGTACCGTCGCGTGGTGGACGGTCGTGTGACGGAGGAGATCGTCTACCTCACTGCGGCAGAGGAGGACAAGTACACCATCGCCCAGGCCAACGCGGGCATCGGTGCGGATGGCAAGCTGATCGGCCCGCACGTCAAGGCGCGGCGCCGAGACGACTACCCCATGGTGTCGCCCAAGGAGGTCGACTTCATGGACGTGTCTCCGAAACAGCTGGTCAGTGCCGCCGCCGCCCTCATCCCATTCCTGGAGCACGATGACGCCAACCGCGCGCTGATGGGCTCGAACATGCAGCGGCAGGCCGTGCCGCTCCTGTTCCCTGAGGCACCCTACGTGGGCACCGGGTTGGAGCGCAAGGTTGCCCTCGACTCGGGCGCGGTCGTGCTCGCGCGCAACCCCGGCGAGGTGATCCACGTCCAGGCAGACAGGATCGTGGTGCGGCGTGACAAGGAGAGGAGCATCCGCCTCACGCCCCTGGACAGCAGCGACGAGGACGTGTACCGCCTCACGAAGTTTGCGCGGTCCAACCAGGACTGCTGCATGAACCAACGCCCCCTTGTTCGGGTCGGAGACAAGGTAGAACGGGGACAGGCGATCGCGGATGGTGCGTCGACCGATCGCGGTGATCTGGCGCTGGGTGCCAACGTCCTGGTAGCCTTCATGCCATGGTACGGGTACAACTTCGAGGACGCGATTGTCGTGAGCGAGCGCCTGCTGAAGCAGGATGTGTTCAGCTCCGTGCATATCGAGGAGTTTGAACTCCAGGTTCGCGACACGAAGCGTGGTCAGGAGGAGATCACGCGAGAGATACCCAACGTCAGCGAACTGGCGGTGCGGAACCTGGACGAGATGGGCATCATCCGCATCGGCGCCGAGGTGGGACCGGGCGACATCCTTGTGGGGAAGGTGACGCCAAAGGGCGAGAGCGAGCTGTCTCCTGAGGAGCGCCTGCTGCGCGCCATCTTTGGCGAGAAGGCTGGTGACGTGCGCGACGCGTCGCTGAAGGCACCCCCGGGGATGGAGGGTGTAGTGGTGAGTCGTCGCCTTTTCTCGCGGAAAGATCGCGTCGAATCATCGCGGAAGAAGGACAAGGCGGAGGCAGCCGAGCTGGAGAGGAGCGCAGAGCAGCGAATCGCGGCTCTGGCGGCGGAACGCGACCGTCAGTTGCTGGAGCTGTTGGGCGGGCGGAAGCTGGGTCGGCTGCGCCACCGCGAAGACGGGAGTCTGGCAGTCCGCGAGGGAACCAGCATGACCGAGCGCCTGCTCGAGCGGGTACCGTTCGCGGAGCTGGTGCCCGAGGATGGCTGGACAGACGACCGGGAGGTGAGCCAGCGCGTCGACGAGCTGCTGCGGTACGCTCGCGAGCAGACACAGCTGGTTCGCGAGCAGACCGAACGCCAGCTGGAGCGTCTGACGCGGGGTGACGAGCTCCCGCCGGGGATCGCCCAGCTCGTCAAGGTGTATGTCGCCAAGCGCCGGAAGCTCTCGGTGGGCGACAAGATGGCGGGGAGGCATGGCAACAAGGGTGTGGTGGCGGCGGTCGTGCCCGAGGAGGATATGCCCTATCTCGAGGACGGAACGACTGTTGACATCGTGCTCAATCCGCTTGGTGTTCCCTCGCGCATGAACCTGGGGCAGATCTTCGAGGCCCATCTGGGGTGGGCGGCAAAGACGCTGGGGCTGCACATTGCCACGCCGGTCTTCGATGGAGCGTCTCTGGGCGAAGTCAAACAGCTGCTCAGCGAGGCCGGGTTGCCGGCCAACGGGAAGACGCGGCTGTTCGATGGGCGGACAGGCGAGATGCTGGGCAAGGAGGTGACTGTCGGCTACGTGTACATGATGAAACTCTCGCATCTGGTGGCAGACAAGATCCACGCGCGCTCGATCGGTCCATACTCGCTGGTTACCCAGCAGCCGCTCGGCGGGAAGGCGCAGTTCGGCGGCCAGCGGTTCGGCGAGATGGAGGTCTGGGCTTTGGAGGCCTATGGTGCGGCGTACACGCTCCAGGAGATGCTCACGGTGAAGTCGGACGATGTGGCTGGGCGCTCCAAGGTCTACGAGGCGATCGTCAAGGGCGAGAATCCCCCAGAACCCGGTATTCCCGAGTCGTTCAATGTCCTCGTCAAGGAGCTGCAGAGCCTCTGCCTGGACGTGATCTTGGAGGACAGTCGGGCGGCGGTCAGCTACTGACATGTCGGGCACCACAGCGAACGACAAGAGCCAGAGAGGTGTATCCGTGCTGAAGACGAGTGCCACCCGCAAGCCCACGGATTTCGACTCGATCCGGATTCAGCTGGCGTCGCCGGATACCATCCGTTCGTGGTCTCACGGCGAGGTGACCAAACCGGAGACCATCAACTACAGATCGTTCAAGCCGGAGCGCGACGGTCTCTTCTGCGAACGGATCTTCGGTCCCGTCAAG
The DNA here is from genome assembly GCA_964591015.1 of uncultured Gemmatimonadaceae bacterium. GTDB lineage: Bacteria > Latescibacterota > UBA2968 > UBA8231 > UBA8231 > SLHA01. The sequence continues at coordinate 69,813 of CAZPXM010000003.1, read as the reverse complement.
GACTGGAACTGCCATTGCGGGAAGTACAAGGGGATCCGCTACCGCGGGGTCGTCTGCGATCGCTGTGGCGTCGAGGTCACGCAGGCAAAGGTCCGGCGCGAGAGGCTGGGACACATCGAACTGGCGGTGCCGGTGTCCCACATCTGGTACTTCAAGTCACTTCCGTCGCGGATCGGGGCGCTGCTCGATATCTCGATGCGCAGCCTCGAGCGGATCCTGTACTACGAATCGTACATTGTGCTCGACCCGCGTGATGCGCCGGTCGAGAGGCTTCAGCTGCTCACAGAGGAGGAGCTGGTCGAGCTGCAGGAGAAGCACGGAACGAGGCCCGAGGTCGACATGGGGGCGCCGGCGATCAGGCGTCTGCTCGGAGAGATCGACATCGAGTTGCTGTCGGCAGACCTGCGCACGCAGGTACGCATGGAGACCTCGGTGCAGCGCAAGCAGGAGGCCCTGAAGCGTCTGAAGGTAGTGGAGGCCTTCCGGCAGTCCGAGAACCGTCCCGAGTGGATGATTCTCGAGAACATTCCCGTGATTCCTCCTGATCTGAGACCGCTTGTGCCGCTGGAGGGCGGACGCTTCGCGACTTCGGACCTGAATGACCTCTACCGGCGGGTGATCAACCGCAACAACCGCCTGAAGAAGCTCCTGCAGATCAGGGCACCGGAGGTCATTCTCCGCAACGAGAAGCGTATGCTGCAGGAGGCTGTTGACGCTCTCTTCGACAATGGGCGCCGGTCACGCGCGGTGCGTGGCGACGGGAATCGGTCGCTGAAGTCTCTGAGCGATCTGCTCAAGGGTAAGCAGGGCCGTTTCCGCCAGAACCTGCTGGGGAAGCGGGTGGACTACTCGGGGCGGTCCGTCATCGTCGTGGGGCCCGAGCTCAAACTGCATCAGTGCGGCCTACCGAAAAGCATGGCCCTAGAGCTGTTCAAGCCGTTTGTCATCAAGAAGCTCGAGGAGAAGGGTCTAGTTCAGACCGTGAAGAGTGCCAAGAAACTCGTGGAGAGGGAGAGGCCAGAAGTCTGGGATATCCTCGAGGAGATCATCCACGACCATTGCGTGCTGCTGAATCGCGCTCCGACGCTGCACCGACTGGGCATACAGGCGTTTCAGCCTATTCTCGTTGAGGGCAAGGCGGTTCGGCTGCACCCGCTAGTGTGCGCCGCGTTCAACGCCGACTTCGATGGCGACCAGATGGCTGTGCATGTCCCGTTGTCCTTCGAGGCGCAGATCGAGGCGCGGTTGCTCATGCTGTCGAGCAACAACCTGCTGAAGCCGGCTGATGGGGAGCCGGTGATCATGGACAATCCCCAGGACATCGTTCTCGGCGCTTACTACCTCACGAAGATGCGGTTCAGCGACAGGGATGAGATCGAGAGGCGGTTCGCCAACCCCACGGAAGCTCGGTTGGCGTACGAGGCTGGGCGGGTGACCTTGCACCAGCCAGTCTGGGTGCGGCTGAATGGTGAGATGGTGGAGACCACGGTGGGCCGGCTCATCTTCAACGAAGTTCTTCCACCGGAGATCGGGTTCATCAATCGCACAGTCGACAAGCGCGACATCAAGAAGATCACTGCAGACGTGTACCGGATCCTGGGCAACCGGCGGACGGCGGAGTTCGTCGACCAGCTCAAGGGACTTGGGTACCACTACGCCACGGCAGCGGGAATCAGCATTGGGATCGATGATGTCGTGGTGCCCAAGGACAAGGACCAGATCATCGCTGATTCACTGCGGCAGGTCGATCAGGTGATCGATCGCTATAGCAACGGCATCATCACCGACGGCGAGCGATACAACCAGATCATCGACATCTGGACCCACGCGACTTCGGCAGTGTCGCGGGCTGTCCAGAGCTCGCTGGAGGAAGCTGAAGAGGGGTTCAACCCTCTCTACATCATGAAGGACTCCGGGGCTCGCGGTAGCGAGGATCAGATCAAGCAGCTTGGTGGCATGCGGGGTCTGATGAACAAGCCCCAGAAGAAACTCACGGGAGCGGTCGGGGAGATCATCGAGACGCCGATCATCGCGTCTTTCAAGGAGGGGCTCTCTGTGCTGGAGTACTTCATCTCCACGCACGGGGCGCGGAAGGGCCTGGCGGATACGGCGCTGAAGACAGCCGAGGCCGGCTATCTGACCAGGCGCATGGTGGACGTGGCGCAGGATGTTGTGGTCACGGAGGAGGATTGCGGCACGCCGCGAGGCCTGTGGATTGGCGCACTGAAGGATAACGAGGAGATCGTTGAGCCCCTGGCAGAGCGGATCGTCGGGCGCGTGCTTCTGGACGACGCAGTGGACGCGGATGGGGTCGTGATCGTGCCTGCCGGGCAGCTGATCGGGGAGGAAGACGCCAACAGAATCCAGCAGGCCGGGATCGAGCAGGTTCAGATCCGCTCCGTGCTGACCTGCGAATCAGAGCGAGGCGTTTGCGTCAAGTGCTATGGGCGGAACATGGCAACGGGCAGGCTGGTGAACGTCGGCGAGGCGGTCGGCGTGATCGCGGCCCAGAGCATCGGCGAGCCGGGGACTCAGCTGACGTTGCGGACCTTCCATATCGGTGGCACCGCGAGCCGGATCGCTGAGCAGTCGCAGATCACCAGCCGGCGCGCGGGGAGGGTGCGCTTGGTGGGCATCGACATCGTCGAGAATCCCAGTATCGGCGCCGTGGCGATCGGCAGCAACGGCGAGATCGAGTTGCTGGATGAGCAGAACAGGGCTCGCGGGCGTTTCAGTGTGCCCCATGGGGCTGTTCTGAGGGTCTCCGACGGTCAGCAGGTCGACGTCGACGACCCCCTCTACGAATGGGACCCCTACAACAATGTCATGATATCGGATCGGGTGGGGGTCGTGCGCTTCAGGGACATCGTCGAGGGGGTGACGATGCGGGACCAGGTTGACGAGACCACCGGTCTGAGCGCGCGTGTGATCATCGAGCAGCGCGATCGCAGCATGAGCCCGCAGATCGAGGTGGACGGTGACGATCGGTCGTCTCGGCTGTACATCATACCGGTCGGCGCACGCCTGCTGGTTCACGATGGCGAGAGGGTTCAGCCCGGGCAGACGCTGGTGAAGATCCCCCGCGAGCGCTCCAAGACCCGCGACATCACTGGCGGTCTGCCGCGCGTTGCTGAGCTCTTCGAGGCACGCAAGCCGAAGGAACCCGCAGTGATCTCCGAGATCGACGGTGTGGTGAGTTTCGGAGGAGTGGTGCGCGGCAGCCGCGAGTTGATCGTGAGGTCGCTGGAGGGGGACGAGCGCAAGTACCTGGTACCGTACGGCAAGCACCTGAGGGTCCACGATGGCGACAGAGTGCTGGCCGGAGAGCGCCTATCGGAGGGCTCGGTGAATCCGGGTGACATTCTGCGCGTCAACGGTGTCCGACAGGTGCAGGAGTACCTCGTGAACGAGATCCAGGATGTCTACCGGTTGCAGGCTGTTGAGATCAATGACAAGCATATCGAAGTCATCGTCCGGCAGATGCTGCAGAAAGTGCGGGTTACGGATCCTGGAGACACCAATTTCCTCGAAGGCGAAGAGGTCGACAAGATTCGCTTTAATCGCGAGAACCAGAAGGTCATCAGCGAGGGTGGGGACCCAGCCACGTGCCAGCCCATCCTGCTCGGGATCACTCGGGCGTCGCTGCGGACCGATAGCTTCATATCTGCGGCATCGTTCCAGGAGACCACGCGGGTTTTGACAGAGGCGGCGGTCCAGGGCAAGGTGGACCATCTGCGGGGCCTGAAGGAGAACGTGATAATCGGTCGGCTGATACCCGCCGGGACCGGCATGCCGGCCTATGATCAGGCCGCATACGAGGAGACGTCGGTTGGGGAGCCGGCGGAAGAAGGGGAGGGTGTGGAAGCGGTGATGGCACCAGAGGCAGGCGGTGGGGACGAGGGAATGGCGGTAGAGCCGAGTTGACAGAGGCGGGGTTCAGGAGTACACTTTAAGTTTACCTATCGGCTGGTTTCCTAAGGGGGGAACGGGACTTGCCAACCATCAGCCAGCTCATACGCATTGGGCGCCAGAAGTTCCGCAAGAGCAGCGATGCGCCTGCTCTGGGTGGCAGCCCTCAGCGGCGGGGAGTCTGCACGCGGGTCTACACTACGACTCCGAAGAAGCCGAACTCCGCACTGCGCAAGATGGCCAGGGTACGCTTGACCACGGGAACGGAGGTCACGGCGTACATCCCCGGTGAAGGCAACAACCTGCAGGAGCACTCGATAGTCCTCGTGCGAGGCGGCCGCGTGAAGGATTGCCCGGGTGTTCGCTACCATATCATCCGTGGCGTCCTGGATGCGAGCGGCGTGGCCGAGCGCCGTCAGGGACGGTCCAAGTACGGGGCCAGACGCCCTGACAAGTCGTGAGTCGACAAGCAATCGAGGATACGAGATGTCGCGGAGAAAGAAGGCGGTCAAGAGGCAGATCCTGCCGGACCCGAAATTCCATAACCTGCTAGCCGCACGCTTCATGAACAGCCTGATGAAGAAGGGGAAGAAGAGCGTGGCTGAGCAGATCTTCTACGATGCCATAGATCTGGTGAACAGCCGGAGCGGACAGGACGGGATTGAGGTCTTCCAGAAGGCCCTCGAGAATGCCAAACCTCTGGTGATGGTTAGGTCCCGTCGTGTGGGTGGGCAGACCTACCAAGTGCCCGTGGAGGTCAGGCCCGAAGAGCGCACCGCCAGGGCGATCCGTTGGCTGATCCGTTTCGCCCGCGAGCGGGCTGAGCGAACGATGGCGGAGAGGCTCGCCAACGAGTTGGTTGCCGCGTCGAAGGGAGAGGGAGGGGCGGTGCGCATGCGTGAGGACGTGCATCGGATGGCGGAGGCGAACAAGGCGTTCGCTCACTACAGATTCTAGCTTCAGTTACGGACGCTCTAGTTTACGGACGTTCTATTCTAGATGGCCCGTCAGCTGCCAGTGGCTTTGACCCGCAACATCGGTATTGCGGCTCATATTGACGCGGGGAAGACCACGACCACGGAGCGCATCCTGTTCTACGCTGGTCGTCTGCACCGCATGGGCGAGGTGCACGAGGGAACGGCAGCGATGGACTGGATGGAGCAAGAGCGGGAACGGGGAATAACGATCACCTCGGCCGCCACCGTGTGCCAGTGGCGGGGGCACAGGGTCAATATTATCGACACTCCAGGTCACGTGGACTTCACAGCGGAAGTCGAGCGCTCGCTCCGTGTCCTGGACGGGATGGTCGGCATCTTCTGTGCTGTTGGGGGGGTGGAGCCCCAGTCAGAGGCGGTGTGGCGTCAGGCCGACAAGTACAGAGTGCCCCGCATCGCCTTCGTCAACAAGATGGACCGTAACGGCGCCGACTTCTTTCGTGTACTGGACATGCTGGCTGACAGGCTCCACAGCACGTTCGTGCCGATCCAGCTGCCGATCGGCGCCGGAGAGACATTCAGCGGCCTGATCGACCTGGTCGAGATGAAGGCGATCACGTACGAGGACGGCACCCAGGGCGTCAGTTTCTACGAAAACCCAGTGCCCGATGATCTGCGTGAGGGTGCGCTCAGATACCGGGAGAGGATGCTGGAATCGGTCGCCGAGTTTGACGATCATCTGCTGGAGAGGTTTCTCGACGGTAAGGACATCACTCCAGAGGAAGTGCGTGCGGCGCTGCGACGGGCTACCATCTCGCTGAAGGTTGTGCCTGTCACATGTGGTAGCGCCTATCGGCACAAGGGCATACAACGTCTGCTCGATTCGGTTGTGTACTTCCTGCCGTCGCCGGCCGATGTCGGTGCGGTCCGGGGCGTCAGACCTCACACCGATGAGGTTGTTGTGCGGTTGCCGGAGGATGACGAACCTCTGGCGGCCCTGGCCTTCAAGGTGATGACGGACCCGTTTGTGGGACGCTTGACCTTTGTGCGCGTGTACTCAGGATCGCTTCGCGCCGGGCAATACGTATTCAACTCGATCTCTGAACGACGCGAGCGGGTGTCCCGGCTTCTGGAGATGCACGCGAACGACCGGACCGAGCGGAAAGAAGTGTACGCCGGGGATATCGTCGCCGTGGTTGGGCTGAAGCAGACGACTACTGGCGATACGCTCTGCGACGAGAGCAGTCCTCTTGTCCTCGAGAGGATCGAGTTCGCTGAGCCTGTCGTGCACGTCGCCATCGAGCCCAAGACGCGCGCCGATCAGGGGCAACTTCATCTGGCGCTGCTCAAGTTGAGCGATGAGGACCCCACGTTCCGCATCAGGGTCGACGAGGAGACGGGGCAGACGGTCATCTCCGGGATGGGTGAACTGCATCTGGAGATTCTCATCGACCGTCTCTTTCGCGAGTTTCGGGTGGAGGCCAACGTGGGACGGCCCCAGGTGGCCTACAAGGAGGGCTTCGCCTGCCCGGCCCACGGGACCGGTCGGTTCGTGCGCCAGACGGGGGGGCGTGGCCAGTATGGGCATGTGGAGGTCGACTTCTCACCTGGCGAGCCGGGCACCGGGCTGGTCTTCGAGTCCGAGATCGAGGGCGGGCGGGTGCCTCGCGAGTATATTGCCCCGGTCCGGCAGGGGATTGCCGAGGCCATGACCTCGGGTCCGGTCGCCGGGTACCCGGTCGAAGACGTGAAAGCAGTGCTGACTGACGGCTCGTATCACGAGGTGGATTCCTCGGAGATGGCTTTCAAGGTGGCGGGCTCGCTGGCGTTCCAGGATGCGGCCCGCAAGTCACAGCCATTCCTGATGGAGCCAGTCATGTTGCTCGAAGTGATCGTGCCCGAGCAGTATCTGGGCGACGTGATGGGTGATCTCAATGCGCATCGCGCCGAGATCCATGGCGTCAGCTCGCGCTCCGACGCTCAGGTCGTCTCGGCATGCATCCCTCTGAGCGAGACCTTCGGGTACGCCACGAGACTGCGCTCACTGACGCAGGGGCGAGGCATCTTCAGCATGCAGTTCTCGAGATTTCAACAGGTACCGAAGAGCATCACTGAGGAGATTGTCGCTAAGGTGCGCGGGGAAGACGACCGCAGGTAGCTTGGCGCAATCGCACAAAGAGAGGACATGGACATGGCTAAGGAGAGATTCCAGCGCACCAAGCCGCACGTAAACATCGGTACGATCGGTCACGTCGATCACGGGAAGACGACGCTGACCGCGGCCATCATGGTGTACCTGTCGAAGAAGGGGCTGTCGAAGGCTGCCAGTGTGGACGACATCGACAACGCTCCCGAAGAGAAGGCTCGTGGGGTCACGATCAACGTCTCGCACCAGGAGTACGAGACCGACAAGCGTCACTATGCTCACGTCGACTGCCCCGGCCACGCCGACTATATCAAGAACATGATCACTGGGGCTGCGCAGATGGACGGCGCGATCCTGGTGGTCAGCGCTGCCGATGGCCCTATGATCCAGACGCGCGAGCACATTCTGCTGGCCCGCCAGGTGAACGTGCCGCAGATCGTCGTCTACCTGAACAAGGTCGATCAGGTCGATGACCCGGAACTGCTGGAGCTGGTGGAGCTGGAGACGCGGGAGCTGCTCTCGGAGTACGGATTCCGCGGCGACGAGATCCCGGTCATCAAGGGGTCGGCGCTGAGGGCCTTGGAGGGAGACACAGGCCCCATGGGCGAGGAGTCCATCCGGCAGCTGATCGAGGCGGTGGATGCATGGATCCCGGAACCCCAGCGCCCTGTCGACCAGCCATTCCTCATGCCTGTGGAGGATGTGTTCAGCATCACCGGGCGCGGAACCGTGGGAACGGGACGCATCGAGCGCGGCAGGGTCAAGGTGCAGGACGAGGTGGAGATCGTCGGCATCCACGAGACCAGGAAGACGACGGTCACAGGCGTGGAGATGTTCCGCAAGCTGCTCGACGAAGGCGAGGCGGGCGACAACGTGGGCCTGCTGCTGCGCGGGGTGGAGAAGAACGAGCTGCTGCGCGGCATGGTCGTCTGCAAGCCCGGCACTATCACGCCGCACAAGAAGTTCCGCGCAGAGCTGTACGTGCTGACCAGCAAGGAAGGTGGCCGCGAGAAGCCGTTCTTCAGTGGCTACCGGCCTCAGTTCTTCTTCCGGACCACCGACGTCACCGGCTCGATCAAGTTGCCTGAAGGAACCGAGATGGTCATGCCTGGCGACAACGTGACGATCGAGGTCGAGCTCCACCAGCCGATCGCCATCGAGGAGAGGCTCAAGTTCGCCATCCGTGAGGGGGGGCGGACCATCGGCTCGGGGGTGGTCGTCGGCATCATCGAGTAGGGAAGCTGCGACAACGAGGGCACACCGAGAGCCAGGGAGTGGCCAGTGGCTGTCGACAGGATACGCATTCGGCTGAAGGCGTACGATCACGTGGCGCTGGACCGGTCTGTGGACGAGATCGTCCAGACGGTGCGCCGCAGCGGCGCACGGATAGCCGGTCCCGTGCCGTTGCCGACGTCGCGCACAGTGTACACTGTGCTCCGTTCGCCTCACGTGGACAAGAAGTCGCGCGAGCAGTTCGAGACGCGGGTCCACAAGCGGCTGATCGACATCTACGACTCGACGCCGCAGACGGTTGACGCTCTCATGAAGCTGGACTTGCCAGCAGGTATCGGGATCGATATCAAGGTCTGATCGCCGTCCGATCACCGGGTTGGCCGGCGAGCTCGTGCTGGAAAAGAGGGCCATGGGCAATCAGGTCGAAGTGCTGGACCACGAAGGGAAGGCCCAAGGAGCGGTGGAGCTCCCGGAGGAGCTGTTCGCCGCGAAGGTCTCGGAGTACGCGGTCTACCGCGCCGTGGTCACCTACGAGGCGAACCAGCGCCAGGGAACGGCGGCGGTCAGGTCGCGCTCCGAGGTGGCTCGCACCGGGAAGAAGCACCACCGCCAGAAGGGGACTGGGTGGGCCAGACGCGGTTCTCTTCGCTCTCCGCTGGTGCGAGGGGGAGGAGTGGCGTTCGGCCCGCAACCCCGTTCCTATGAGCTCCGCATGACGAAGTCGCTGAAGCGGCTGGCGTTTCGCTCGGCGCTGACCTTGAAGGCACAGCAGGGAGCGGTCCACGTGGTGGAGGACATGGAGCCGGAGACGCCGAGTACGAAGGCCTTCGTGAAGGCGATGCGCGCGTGGGGGCTGGGCGAGACCGCGGGCGGGGTGTTGCTGGTCACTGCCGGCCCGACACCGATGCTGGAGAAGTCCTGCCGCAATGTTCGAGGGGTGACGGTAGAGCCCGTCGGGTGTCTGGGGACCTACGCCGTGGTGGCCGCCGAACGTGTGGTGTTCACCCGTTCAGCGATCGCCGAGCTGGTACGTCGGTGCGCAGTCGCCACGGAAGAGCCAAGGAGCGGCAGCGAGTGAGCGAGCATCGGAGCACCATCCAGCGGCCGGTGGTCACGGAGAAGGCGACGGCTCTGCGTGAGGGCAACCAGTACGTCTTCCGTGTGGCCCGGTCCGCCAACAAGATCGAGATACGCCGGGCGGTCGAGACGATCTTTGGAGTGCACGTGGAGTCGGTGCGGACGGTATCCGTGCCGAGCAAGCCCAGGCGTCAGGGGCTCTCTGTGGGGCGGCAGCCGGGCTGGAAGAAGGCGTACGTGCGGCTGCGGTCCGGCGAGAGCATCGAGCGCATAGAGAATCCGTAGCCCTGCAAAGGTGAAGCGGTGCCGAGATGCCAGTGAAGAAGTTCCGCGCCACCACCCCGACGTTGCGGTACAAGACCGTCAACTCGTTCGCTGAGGTGACGCGAACACAGCCGGAGAAGCCGCTCCTGGCCCCGCTGTCGAAGTCGGGTGGCCGGAACAACCAGGGACGGATCACCGTGCGCCGACGTGGTGGCGGGCACAAGCGGAGATACCGGACCATCGATTTCCGGCGTCAGAAACATGGGGTTCCGGGGCGAGTGGCCGCCATCGAATACGACCCCAATCGATCCGCATTCGTGGCGCTGATCCATTACGCTGACGGCGACAAGCGGTACATAGTGGCGCCGGAGGGAATCGCAGTCGGCGATTCGGTGATCTCCGGTCCCGATGCGCCGGTCCGGCGGGGCAACGCCTTGCCGCTGGAGCGGATTCCTCTGGGCAGCACCCTGCACAACGTGGAGCTCAGTCCTGGGCACGGTGGGCAGATCGCGCGCAGCGCAGGTTGCGAGGTGCAGTTGCTGGGTCGGAACGAAGCTCGGGCTCAGCTCAGGCTCCCGTCTGGCGAGATGCGCGAGGTTCCAGTGAGCTGCTATGCCACGATCGGGCAAGTCGGCAATCTGGAGCACGCGAATGTGGTCCTGGGGAAGGCGGGAAGGTCGGCATGGTTGGGGCGGCGCCCGAAGGTGCGGGGAGTGGCGATGAACCCGGTTGACCATCCCCATGGCGGAGGCGAGGGACGTACGTCTGGAGGCCGGCATCCGGTGTCCCCTTGGGGAAAGCCGACGAAGGGGTACAAGACGCGCAAGAAGCAGGCATCGGATGCATGGATCCTGCGACGTCGCAGGGCCAAGTAAGGAGCGACGGGGCAGACATGGCGAGATCTGTCAAGAAGGGGCCGTTCGTCGACGAGCACTTGGCTCGCAAGGTGACGGCGCTCAACCGCAGCGGCGATCGTCGCGTGATCAAGACCTGGTCGCGCCGGTCGACCATCACGCCGGACTTCGTCGGCCATACTCTGGCGGTACACAATGGCAGCAAGTTCATCCCCGTGTACGTGACCGAGAACATGGTCGGTCACAAGCTAGGGGAGTTCGCGCCCACGCGGACTTTCCGCGGCCATGCGGGACGGGCCACCGAACGCGCCAGTGCAGTCCGCAAGTGAGCTCGGCGGGCTCGCGGCGAATCTCGAGGGGAGCGATGGAAGCCAGAGCGAGGCTGTCGCAGGTCGGTGTACCGGCCACCAAGGTACGGCAAGTCATCGAGCACCTGCGGGGTAGACGGGTTGGCGAGGTGCTGGGTCTGTTGCGCTTCTCCAAGCGTCCGGTGGCCAAGATGATCGAGAAGGTCCTGCGGTCGGCGATCGCGAACTGCCAGAGCAGCGGTGCAGGGGGTGCCGTGGATGCCGAGGCGCTGTTCGTCAAGGAGATCTACGCGGACGAGGGCCGTGACCTGAAGCGGGTTCGACCACGGGCGCGTGGGTCGGCAGACCGGGTCGTGCGACGGCAGAGCCACGTGACCGTGGTCGTGAGCGACGAGACAGCGGGATAGGCCGAAGGAAGGGGGACCTCGTGGGACAGAAGACGCATCCGTACGGTCTGCGCCTCGGCGTGATCAAGAGCTGGCGATCCAACTGGTTCGCCGAAAAGGACTTCTCGGAGCTCCTGAGAGAAGACCTGATGCTCAGGAAGTACGTTCGGCAGCGGCTCCAGCGGGCCGGCGTGTCCAGGATCAACATCGAGCGCCAGCCGAAGCGGGTCACGGTCGAGGTGCACACCGCTCGCCCGGGCATCGCCATCGGACGGCGGGGCGCCGAGGTCGACAAGCTGCGCGACGAGTTGAAGCAGCTCACGCGCAAGGATGTGTCCCTGAATATCCAGGAGGTCAAGAAGCCCGAGCTCGACGCGCAACTCGTTGCCGAGAACCTCGCGCGCCAGCTGGAGCAACGGGTGTCCTTCCGGCGCGCGATCAAGAAGTCGGTGGCGTCGGCGATGCGCATGGGGGCGGAAGGTATCCGTGTGGTCTGCGCGGGGCGCATCGGCGGTGCCGAAATGGCCAGACGCGAGCGCTCCGAGCCGGCTGGCCGCGTGCCGCTCCACACGCTCCGTGCGGATATCGACTATGCGCAGGCGACGGCCTACACGGTCTCGGGCACCGTTGGGGTGAAGGTGTGGATCTGCAACGGCGAGGTCGTCGACGAGCCTGGCGCTGCACAGGTCTCCTGAGTCCCGCAAACTGGTGAGGTCGGTGCGCGATGCTGATGCCCAAGAAGGTCAAGTGGAGGAAGCAGAACCGCGGCAGGATGCGGGGGTACACGAAGGGCGGGGACATGGTCTCTTTCGGGGATTTCGGTCTGAAGGCCGTCGAGCCTGGCTGGGTCAGCAGTCGCCAGATTGAGGCGGCTCGCATCGCCATCAGCCGTGCCATGAGCCGCACGGGCAAGATGTGGATCCGGGTGTTCCCCGACAAGCCGATCACCAAGAAGCCCGCCGAGACGCGCATGGGCAAAGGGAAAGGTGCTCCCGAGGGATGGGTTGCCGTGGTCAAGCCGGGGCGGGTCATGTTTGAGCTCTCGGGTGTTCCGCAGGAGCTGGCGAAGCAGGCCTTTCGTCTCGCCAGCCACAAGCTCCCGATCAAGACCAGATTCGTCGAACGGGTGGGCTAGGCATGGACTGCAGCGAGCTTCGTGAGATGAGCGTGCTTGAGGTTCAGCAGCGCCTGAGCGCTCTGCAGGAGGAGGCGTTCAACCTGCGCTTCCAGCATGCGTCTGGGCAGTTGCTGTCGCCCATCCGGCTCCGGCAGGTGCGCCGCGATATCGCGCGTGTCCTCACGGTGCTGCGGCAGCATGAGCTGGGGATTCGGACCCTGGCCGGAGGGAACCAGCAGTGATGGACGGGCTGAAGAGAGGTAGGCGGGTCGCTGAAGGACGCGTGCTGAAGGCGAATAACCTCAAGACGCGCGTGATCGCCGTGGACGAGGACATCCCGCACGAGCTGTACGGGCGCGTACTACGGCGCACGGTCAACTACGTAGCGCACGACGAGAAGGAGGTGTCGCGGGTTGGCGACGTCGTGCAGATCGAGGAATGCCGGCCGATGAGCCGAACCAAACGGTGGCGGCTGCTCAAGGTCATCGGGCGCGACCTGCTCGCGACGCAGGCGGCCGAAGGCACCGGGGCAACGGGAACCGACGAGTCATGATCAGAGAGTACTGCGTATTGAGGATGGCGGACAACAGCGGCGCCCGAACTGCTCGCTGCATAAGGGTGCTCGGTGGCAGCGGCCGCCGCTACGCGGGCATCGGCGACATCATCATCGTCGCCGTGCACGGCGTGGTTCCCAACGGCCCCCTGAAGGAGGGGCAGGTGGCGCGTGCGGTGATCGTGCGAACGCGGAAGGGATGCCGTCGGCCTGACGGCTCCTACATCCGCTTCGACGACAACGCCGCGGTCCTCATCGATGACAACAAGGAGCCGCGCGGGACGCGGATCTTTGGGCCGGTTGCCCGCGAACTGCGCGACAGGCAGTTCATGCGGATCGTCTCGCTGGCCCCCGAGGTGGTCTAGTCACTGGAGATCGGCGCGCGATGGACATCCGCAAGGGCGACACGGTTCAGGTTATCAGCGGGAACGAAAGGGGCTCGCGTGGGGTGGTGTTGAGCGTGTTGAGAGACAAGAGTCGCCTCATCGTCGAAGGGGTCAACATGCGGAAGCATCACACGCGACCGAGCTCGCGCGATCCGCAGGGCGGCATCATCGAGCGAGAGGCGCCGATCCACGTATCGAACGTGATGCTGATCTGCCCCAAGACGGATCGCCCCACCCGGGTGCGACACTCGCGGCTCGATGGCGGCAAGCGTGTGCGCATTGCGGCGTGCAGTGGCGAGATGATCGATTCGGAGTGAGACAAGCGAGCTAACAAGCCGATGGCCAGCAGACTGAGAGCGCTGTACGAGAACGAGGTCGTCCCGGCTCTGATGGAGCGGTTCGCCTACAGGAACGCGATGCAGGTCCCACGGCTGGAGAAGATCGTCGTCAACATGGGGGTTGGCGAGGCCGTGCAGGACGCGAAGCACCTCGAAGGTGCAGTCAAGGACCTGGCAGCCATCACGGGGCAGAAGCCGGCTGTGCGTCGGGCTCGCAAGGCGATCTCGAACTTCAAGCTCAGAGCTGGTATGCCTGTGGGTTGCGTCGTCACGCTGCGGCGCGAACGCATGTACGATTTCCTCGACAAGCTGGTCACGTTCGCGCTGCCACAGGTGAGGGATTTCCGGGGTGTCTCGCCTCGGGGTTTCGATGGGCGCGGCAACTACAACGTGGGGCTGCGCGAGCAGGTCATCTTTCCGGAGATGGATTTCGACAAGATCGACCAGGTGCGCGGCATGAACATCACGATAGTCACATCGGCTGCCACCGATGAAGAGGCGCGCGAGCTCCTGAGGCTGCTCGGCGTGCCCTTCAGCGCGAACTGAATGGAGACGCGCTAGATGCCGAAGAAGTGCCTGATCGAGAAGGCGCGGCGGGAACCGAAGTTCGGGGTGCGCAGGTACACACGGTGCCTGCGATGCGGCCGTCCGCGCGGCGTGTACCGCAAGTTCGGCCTGTGTCGCATCTGCTTCCGCGAGCTGGCCCTTCGAGGTGAGATCCCTGGCGTGACGAAGGCGAGCTGGTAGACCTGCAGCCGGGAGGCCAAGAGAGTCCCATGAGCATGACTGATCCGATCGCTGACATGCTGACGCGAGTGCGCAACGCGTGCCAGGCGAAGCACAAGCGGGTCGAGGTTCCGGCTTCGCGGATCAAGCGCGACATCGCGCGGGTGCTGGCGGAGAACCGCTTCATCGACAACTTCGCGCTCATCGAGGACGGCAAGCAGGGAATGTTGCGCCTGTACCTCAGGTATGACAAGGCGAACAGGAGCCTGATTCAGGGCATAGAGAGGTGCAGCCGGCCTGGGCTGCGGCGGTACGCGGGCAAGGGCGAGGTGCCGCGGGTGCTGCGCGGGCTGGGCGTGGCGATCGTGTCCACGTCGCGGGGCGTAATGACCGACCGAGAGGCGCGGCGGCAGGGCGTCGGCGGCGAGGTGCTCTGCCGCGTGTGGTAGCGCGGCTGTCTCCAGTGCTGTCCAGGAGGATGGGGCGTGTCACGAGTTGGTTTGAGGGCGATTCCTCTGCCGCCCGGCGTGGTGGTCGGAGTCGAGCCTGCGAGCGTGTCCGTCACCGGGCCGCGCGGGAAGCTGTCGGTGGCCTACGATCCCAGCCGGATATCGGTTGTGGTGGAGGATGGGTTGGTGCGCGTGCGGAGGAACTCCGAAGCGAGTTCAGTTCGAGCGCTGCACGGCCTCGTCAGGTCTTTGCTGGCCAACGCGATCGCTGGCGTCGTGCATGGCTTCAGCAAGACACTGGAGGTGCACGGCGTGGGGTTCCGTGTCGAGGTCCAGGGGCGCCGCCTCACCATGCAGTTGGGGTTCTCGCACCCGGTGGTGTACGAAGCGCCCGAGGGCATCGAGCTGAGGGCTGACGAGGGAAGCGGCGGAGTGCAAGCCCGGATTGTCGTCAGCGGCATCGACAAACAGCAGGTCGGACAGGTGGCTGCCGACATCCGCCGCCGGCGCAAGCCTGAGCCGTACAAGGGGAAGGGGATTCGCTACGAGAACGAAGTGATTCACTGGAAGGCGGGCAAGGCAGCGGTAGGCTAACCTGCGAGATCACGCCGATATGAGGGGCAAGAAGCACCTGCAGCGAAACAAGGAGCGTCGCGAACGACGGCGGTACCGACTCCGGAAGCGTGTGGTGGGTACGCCGGAGCGACCGCGGCTGGTCGTCCATCGAAGCCTGCGCAACATCGAGGCGCAGATCGTCGACGACACGGCGGGCCGGTCGCTTCTCGGGATGTCGACGCTGGGCAGCGAGTTGCGGGGAGCCCGGTTCCCCAGCCGGGTGGCCCAGGGGCGCGAGATGGGCAAGAAGTTGGCGGAGAAGGCTCGCGAGAGAGGCATCCAGCGGGTCGTCTTCGACCGGGGCGGATTCCTCTTCCACGGCATCGTCAAGGCAGTGGCGGAAGGGGCCCGCGAGGGCGGGCTGGAATTCTGAGATGACAGGAGAGTGTTGCCCGTGGCCAAGGTGGACCCCAACAGCCTGGAGTTGAGCGAGGTCGTTGTCCAGAACTCGATCAAGCGTGTGTCGCACGTCCGGAAGGGTGGACGTCGCTTCAGCTTCAACGCCCTTGTCGTGGTGGGCGACCGGAACGGGCACGTGGGCATCGGTACGGGGAAGGCAGGCGAGATCTCGCAGGCCATCCGGAAAGGGACCGAGGCTGCGCGCAAGAGCCTCGTCACGGTCCCTGTGGTCAGCGGTACGATCCCTCACGAGGCCATCGGGAAGTTCGGTGCTGCGCGCGTGCTCTTCCGGCCGGCCTCGCCTGGCACGGGCGTGATCGCCAGCGGTGGCATCCGCATCGTGCTGGAGCTGGCGGGCGTCCGGGACATCCTGACGAAGTCGCTGGGTTCGAGCAGTCCGCAGAACACCGCCAAGGCGACGCTCCAGGCGCTGGCCTCGATGCGCAGCCCCCAGATGGTCGCGGAACTGCGCGGTGTGGGAGCCGAGAGCCTGCGCGCTTGAGGGAGGGGACGGATGAAAGTCGCGGTCATACAGCGCCGGAGCACGATCAAGCGTCCTCAGTACCAGAAGGCCACGATGCGGGCGCTCGGGTTGCGCCGGATCGATCATCGCGTCGTGCACGAGGACACGCCTCAGATCCGCGGCATGCTGGCCAAGGTGCGCCACCTGGTAGAGATCGAGGAAGTCACCGACTAGTCGAAAGCAAGGCGATATGCGTCTGGGCGAGATCAGGAGGCCAGTCGGAGCGCGGCGCGAGCGCACCCGACGCGGACAAGGGCCCGGAACGGGGCACGGCAAGACGGCTGGCAGGGGACACAAGGGGCAGCGAGCGCGATCGGGTGCCAAGCGGGGCAACCGGACCGGGTTCGAGGGTGGCAGCATCGCGACCTACCGGCACATGCCGAAGATCGGCTTCTCGAACCACGACTTCCGCACCGTCTACCAGATAGTGAACCTGGGCGCCATCGCCACTCGTGGGCTGGAGGGCGTCGTCGGGCCGGAAGAGCTGGCGCGCGTCGGGCTGATCAGGAAGGCAGAGGCCCGCGTCAAGGTGCTGGGTGGTGGCGAGTTCGGACAAGCTCTGACGATCAGGGCGCACTCTTTCTCCAAGTCGGCGGTCGCCAGGCTCACCGCGGCCGGCGGCACGGCTGAGGTGATCTGAGGTGCTGCAGACATTCCTCAACTGCTTCAAGATACCCGACCTTCGCCGGCGGCTGCTGTTCACCCTGGGTCTGCTGATCGTCTACCGGATAGGGGGACAGATAACGGTACCGGGTGTCGATGTCACCGTGCTCAGGGAGTACTTCGCTGGCACTGGCAACACCCTGTTCGGCATCTATGATATGTTCGTGGGCGGCGCCTTCACGCGCGGGACGATCTTCGCCCTGGGGATCATGCCCTACATCAGCGCCTCGATCATCCTGCAGCTCCTCGGGGCAGTGATCCCCTACTTCCAGAAGCTCCAGCGCGAGGGTCAGGAGGGTTACAAGAAGATCACCCAGTACACCCGCTATGGCACGGTGTTCCTGGCCGCTGCCCAGTCGTACGGGATCAGCTTCTTCCTGACCACGATCAGGGGGCCTGCCAGCAACGCGCAGGCCGTGGTGAATCCAGGCATCGCCTTCACGCTGCAGACCATACTGACGATCACGACCGGCACCATCTTCATCATGTGGCTCGGAGAGCAGATCACCGAGAGAGGCATAGGCAACGGCATCTCGCTCATCATCTTCATAGGGATCGTCGCCGAGCTGCCGTACGCCATCAAGAGCGAGTGGAGCCACTACCTCATCAACCGTGGACACGGCAAGAACATCATCGAGGAGATATTCCTCGTCGCGCTGATGTTCGTCGTCGTGGCGTTCGTCATCCTCATGATCCAGGGCCAGCGCAAGATCCCGGTGCAGTACGCCAAGAGAGTGGTCGGAAGACGGGTGTACGGCGGCCAGACGACCACGATCCCGCTGCGCATCAACCAGGCCGGCGTGATCCCGATCATCTTTGCGCAGTCGATCATGTTTCTCCCCGGCACAGTGACGCAGTTGTTCCCGAATAGCGAGCTGATGCAGAGCCTGGGCTCGCTGTTCACGACCTCGTCGATGGTGTACTGGATTGCGTACGCGATAATGATCATTTTCTTCACCTATTTCTACACTGCAATCGTGCTCGATCCGAACCAGCTTGCCGATAATATGAAGAAGCACGGGGGGTTCATTCCCGGCGTTCGCCCCGGCAAGAGAACGGCGCAGTACATCGACAAGATCATGACCCGGATTACGCTGCCGGGCGCCATCGCGCTCGCTGCGGTAGCGATCTTTCCGTTCTTCGTCAGCCAGCAGTTCAACGTCACGGGGGCCTTCGCGCGGTTCTTTGGCGGGACGGGGCTGCTGATTGTCGTGGGTGTGGCGCTGGATACGCTGCAGCAGATCGAGGCGCAGCTGATGACCCGGCACTATGAGGGGTTCATGCGAGGTGGCAGGATTCACGGGCGGCGCTGAGGTGCCGGCAGGGAAACGGAGCGAGCCGTGAGAGTGAAGGCGTCGGTGAGCAAGAGGTGCTCGGAGTGCAGGATCGTGCGCCGGCGGGGCGTGGTGCGCGTGATCTGCAAGCGGAATCCAAGGCACAACCAGAGACAGGGCTAAGGAGCTGGATCTTGGCACGTATTGCCGGAGTGGACTTGCCGCGGGACAAGCGCGTTGCCATCGGGCTGACCAGCATCTACGGCATCGGGCACAGCTTGGCTGAGCGCATCGTCGCCCAGGCGCATGTCGATCCACAGACTCGCATTGGCGCGCTGAGTGAGGAGCAGGTCAATCAGCTGCGGGCCATCATCGAGAGCGGTCTGAAGGTCGAGGGCAGCCTGCGCGGCGAGGTCAACATGAACATCAAGCGGCTGATGGACGTCGGGTGCTACCGGGGCTTGCGACACAGGCGCGGGCTTCCAGTGAGGGGACAGCGCACGAAGACGAATGCCCGCACGCGCAAGGGACCACGGCGCGCCATCGCAGGCCGGAAGAAGCCGCCGGCGCCGAAGTGAGCGGGACGCGAGTGGATGGTTGCGAGCTGTCCGCAGGCAGACTGAACATGCCGCAGACGACAGGGGATAAGTGAATTGCCACCCGAGAGAGGGCGCCGCAGGCGCAAGAAGGCCAAGCAGGTCGAGTCGGCTGGCGTGGCGCACATCCTGGCCACGTTCAACAACACGATCGTGACGCTTACCGACACTCAGGGCAACGTCATAACGTGGGCCACACCGGGGAAGCTCAGCATCAAGGGCAGCCGCAAGTCGACATCCTTCGCGGGGCAGATCGCTGCGGAGCGCGCCGCTCATGACGCGATGAGCATGGGACTCCGGCGGGTCGAGGTGTGGGTGAAGGGCCCGGGGGTGGGGCGCGAGTCGGCGATCCGTGCGCTGCAGAACGCGGGTCTGGAGATCACTGCGATACGGGACGTGACGCCGATTCCGCACAACGGGTGCCGTCCGCCGAAACGCCGGCGGGTCTAGGAGAAGAGGGCGAGGGATGAGCAGACACCTGGGACCGAACTGCCGCTTCTGCCGCCGCGAGGGCGCCAAGCTTTTCCTCAAGGGTGAGCGCTGCAGTCGGGAAAAGTGCTCTTTCGAGCGGCGCAACTATGCTCCCGGCCAGCATGGCCAGGGCATGCGGCGGAAGCAGTCGGACTACAGCGTGCAGCTGCGCGCCAAGCAGCGGCTGGCAAGGATCTACGGTGTGCGCGAGGGGCAGTTCCGGAGCTACTACCGGGAAGCCACTCGGGTGCCGGGCATCGGTGGAGAGAACCTGCTGCGCCTGCTGGAGGCACGCCTGGACAACGTAGTCTACCGGCTCGGATTCGCCGCGTCGCGAAAGGCAGCTCGCCAGCTGGTCCGGCACAAGCACATCACGGTCAATGGCCGGCGCGTCAACTACCCGTCGTTCCTGACTCGGCCAGGGGATGTCGTGGCCGTCGCTGAAACTGACCGCAAGCTGGAGTGCGTCCAGGAGTGCATGCGACGCGCGCGTGACGTGGTGCCATGGCTGTCGGTCGACAAGGTGAACCTCCAGGGGACGGTGCTCGAACGGCCAAAGCGTGAAGACATCCCGACGGTTGCCGACGAGCAACTGGTGATCGAGTTCTACTCCAGGGTGTAGCACGAAGAACGACGCGGCTGCGCGCCGGTCCGGGCTTCGGGGCCGGGTATACGCACCGGGAGCTGCATCGAGAGGAGTTGACTGCTTTATGAGACTAGCGGGTCTCCAGATGCCCAGGCTCGTCGAGATCGACAGGGACAGCCTGAGCGAGACATTCGGCCGGTTCGTGGTCCAGCCACTGGAGAGGGGCTTCGGGGTCACGCTGGGGCATGCCCTGCGCCGCATGCTGCTGGCAGCGATCGAGGGCGCCGCCATCAAGCGCGTCATCATCGAGGGCGTCCAGCACGAGTTCTCCGTGCTCGAGGGCATTCGCGAGGATGTGCCTGAGATCATCCTCAATCTCAAGGAGATCGCGCTGCGGTACGAGGGCGATGAGGAACGCCTGCTGCGAGTAGCCAAGAAAGGGCCCGGCGAGCTGCTGGGCCACGATCTGGCGGTGGACCCGGCGGTCAAGGTGATGAATCCGGAGCACCACATCGCCACCTTGAGTCCGGGAGCGGAGCTGCGTCTGGAACTCACAGTTGGCCGAGGTCGCGGCTATGTCTTCGCCGAGGACAACAAGGTCCCCGATCAGCCGATAGGCACGATCCCCCTCGATGCCAACTACTCCCCCGTGCTGCGCGTGCAGTACGACATCGAGAACGCCCGCGTCGGGCGGCGCACCGACTACGACAAGCTGACGATGCAGGTCTGGACCGATGGTTCGGTGTCGCCGCAGGATGCCGTGGCCGAGGCGGCGCAGATCCTGACGCAGCATTTGGGGCTCTTCGTCACTTCGCACGAGGAGCCGGCTCAGGCTGGCGAGAAGGCCGTCGACGAAGAGACCAGACGCACGGCGCGCCTCCTGGCCATGCCGGTGGATGAGCTGGAGCTTTCGGTGCGTTCTGCCAACTGCCTGCGCGCGGCCGGCATCGCCACCCTGCGCGACCTCGTGTCGCGTTCCGAAGCGGACATGCTGAAATACCGGAATTTCGGCCGGAAGTCCTTGAACGAGCTCGACGAGATATTGCGCGAACACAACCTGAGCTGGGGGATGGATGTCACCCGCTACGACAACGTCGACATCGGCGAAGAGGTGGGTGATCATCTGGCGGACCAGCTCTGAACGGAACGGGGCGATCCACCGATGCGACACGGTGACAAGGTTGCGAAGCTGGGCCGGAGGACCCCGCATCGCAAGGCGATGCTGGGGAATCTGGTCGCTTCCCTGCTGGAGAACGAGGTGGTTCGCACCACCGACGTGCGAGCCAAGGAGGTGCGCCGGGTCGCCGAGCACATCATCAGCTTCGGCAAGCGACAGGATCTTCACTCGCGCCGGCAGGTGTTG
The DNA here is from genome assembly GCA_964591015.1 of uncultured Gemmatimonadaceae bacterium. Classification (GTDB taxonomy): domain Bacteria; phylum Latescibacterota; class UBA2968; order UBA8231; family UBA8231; genus SLHA01. The sequence continues at coordinate 48,642 of CAZPXM010000003.1, read as the reverse complement.
CGTGTCGTGCCGAACAAGCGCGTGGTGGCCAAGGTATTCAGCGAATTGGCGGATCGCTATCGGGGCCGCAGCGGCGGGTACACGCGGGTGGTCAAGCTGGGGCCGCGTCGCGGCGACGGTGCGGAGATGAGTCTGATCGAGCTGGTCGATCGCCAGAGCAGCGGCTCCGGAAGCGGCTCGGCGAAGAGCAAGGCGCCGGCCAGCGCAGAGAAGGCGGAGGAGTAGCGCGGCGCCGGCGCGCGCGGGTGGGTTCGGAGATGCTTGCAGGGGGCTTCGACGGGGTGGGGTCTGCGGATCCTCACCCCCTTTTCGTTGGCGTTCGAGGGCCGGACGGGGAGGCGCAGGAAGACCGCGCTCGCGCTGTGCAGCCGGAGCGCCGTGCCGCGATCGGGGGCGAAGTCGCGCCGCTCGCTGCGCAGGCCTCGCAGGAATCGCGCGGGGGGCTCGCAGCGAAGACGAGAAGCGGCGATGTGCTCACCGTGCGGTTCGCCGAGCTGGCCCCCAGCGGCAACGGGCTCGCGCGGGCCGGCGACCGTGCCATCGAAGTGCCCGGCGCCGTTCCCGGCGACCTTGCCCAGATCCGGATCGTGCGCCGGCGACGCGGCAGATGCGAGGGGGTGATGCTCCAGCTCGTCGACAGCGCGGTGAGCCGCACTCCGTCCCGCTGCTCCCATTCCGGCGCCTGCGGAGGCTGCTGCTGGCAGGGCATCGAGTACGCGGACCAGCTGCGCCTCAAGCAGACGCTTTTCGAGACAGCGATGGCGCGGGTGGCCGGCTCGATGCCGCCTGTGGAGCCCATCCTGGCCAGCCCTGCCGCGTTCGGCTACCGGAACAAGATGGAGTTCTCGTTCGGCGCCGACGGAGCAGGAGAACTGGTGCTCGGGCTGCACCGGCGCGGCCGGTACCGCGCGGTGGTGGACGTGGAGAACTGCCAGCTGCAGTCGGACGCAGCGAACGACTTGCTGTCGTCCGTGCGGCAGCAGGCTCGCCGCCTCCGCCTGCCGGCCTACGATCTCCGCAGCCACGAGGGGCTGCTGCGCTTCCTGGTCCTCCGCTGCAGCAGCCACACCGGGCAGGTGCTGGCCAACCTGGTGGTAGCGGAGTACCCCTCTGCGGATGTCGACCGGCTGATCGGCGCCGTGCTCGATGGGATCCCTGCGGTCAGCAGCGTGGTGGTCACTCGGCATCAGGGCAAGGCGCAGACCGCAGTCGGACAGGCCGAGTTCGTGGTGCACGGCACCGGCAGGATCACCGAGAGCTGCAACGGTGTCGAATACAGCATCTCTGCCCGCTCCTTCTTCCAGACCAACACGAAGCAGGCTGCGGCTCTCTATCGGACCGTGGCCGAAATGGCAGGAGACGTGACTCGTTGCCGGGTGCTGGACGTGTACTGCGGCGCGGGGGGGATCAGTCTGCAGCTGGCCAGGTGCGCGACCTCGGTGGTGGCCGTCGAGTGCGTGGGCGAGGCGATCGCTGACGCGTGGCTGAACGCAGAGCGCAACCAGATCCGCAACTGCCGGTTCGTGGCAGGCCAGGCCGAGGATGTGCTCGGTGGCCTGCGGAGCGAGGGCTTCGATCTGGCCGTCGTGGACCCGCCGCGCGTGGGGCTGCATCCGAACGTTCGTGCGCACCTCATCGCCATGAGCGTGCCCCGGCTGATCTACGTGTCCTGCAACCCGCAGTCGCTGGCGGATGACCTCGTGGTGCTGACGGCGGCGGGGTACCGGCTGGAGCGCATCCGGCCGCTGGACATGTTCCCGCAGACCTCTCACTGCGAGGCGGTGGTGCAACTGGCCAGGTAGCCTGGATGGTGAAGGAGCCCATTCGTTGCGCATGCGGTCGCTGGCGCGCTGCAGAAGGGCGCTGGAGCGTCGCTGCCGCGCCCCGTCCGTGGGCGCACCAGGTGGTGCAGGGTGTTGCCTGGGATCGGCAGGCCCGGCCCGGGCTTGCGGGGCGGTCACGCCGCGGCGCGACGCAGTCCTGCGCAGGTCGTCAAGCACGCCGGCTCGGCCGGTCTCGGGTGCCGAGTGCCCGGGGAATGGCTGCCGGCCGGTCGAGGACTGCTGCGCGCGGGGCAGCGGTATCTTTGCGGGACAGCACGATGCCGGACGGCCCGTGTCTGACGGGATGCGTGCCTGTCGCCGTGCCTGGCTCGGCTCTCCCGGTGATGCCTGGGAGCAGGCCGTGAAGCGGAGGATCTGTGGACACCGTGCGAGTCGGCGGTGAAGGGCCGGCGGCTGACGCCGGCGACGAACGCGACCACCGGGCCCGTGTCCTGGTCGTCCTGCCGGAGTCGACCGAGGCCAAGGAGCTCGTGGCCTACCTCAACAGCCGTCGTTACCTCACGATGTGGGCCCACGACGGCGAGAGCGGGTACGAGGTGCTCGACGTCGAGAGTGTCGATGCGCTGATCTGTGGCGCCTCCTCGCCGCGCACCGATGCTGTGCGGCTGCAGCGGCTGGCGCGCCAGCGCCATCCGCAGATCTGCGGGATAGTCATTGCCGATCCGCTGGCGGACCAGATCCGCGTGGCCACCCAGGCCGTGCGCGAAGGCGCCTACGACTACCAGGTGCGGCCCCTCAATCTGGAGAAGATCGTCGCCGTTCTCGAGCGCGGCCTGTCCTACCAGCGGCTGGTCGGGAAGGTCAGCGACCTCGAGAAGAAGCTGGACGAGCGGTTCCGTCTGGGCAGGGTGCACCGCCGCTCCTCGGCCTGGCAGCGCATCTACGCTCAGATCGAGCAGGTCGCGCCATCGCGCGCCACCGTGCTGATCAGCGGCGAGACCGGCACGGGCAAGGGAGAGGTCGCCAAGGCGATCCACTACCACAGCCGCCGACGGGACGGGCCGCTGGTGGAGGTGAACTGCGGCGCGCTGCCGGAAGGCATCGTCGAGAGCGAGCTGTTCGGGCACGAGAAAGGCGCGTTCACCGGGGCCACCACCTCGCGTCAGGGGCGATTCGAGCTGGCGGACACGGGGACGTTGTTCCTGGACGAGGTCGGAGATCTGCCTCCCGCCACGCAGGTCAAGCTTCTGCGCGCGATCCACAGCGGCGAGTTCGAGCGAGTGGGCGGCACGCGCACCCTGCGGGTGGACGTGCGCATCCTGGCGGCCACCAACCGCGATCTCGGCGAGATGGTCGAGACGGGCGCCTACCGCGCCGACCTGTACTACCGCCTCCGGGTGGTGACGATCGAGGTGCCGCCGCTGAGGGAGTGCCGCGAAGACATTCCGCTCCTGGTCGACGAGTTCGTCCGCCAGTTCGCTGCAGAGAACGGCAAGCAGATCACCGGGGTGGACGTGCGGGCGCTCGACGCGCTGTTGACGTACGACTGGCCCGGCAATGTGCGCGAGCTGAAGAACTGCATCGAGGGGATGGTGGTCATGTGTTCGCACACGGGCCTGCTGCGCGAGGAGGACGTCCCGGCGCACATCGGCCGACGCACGCGCCGTGAGGTAGGAGGGGGCGGCTTCCGCGTCGGCATGAGCATGGAGGAACTCGAGTGCATGGCCCTCAGGGAGACGCTGAAGGCCGTCGAGTACGACCGGCGCAGGGCGGCCCGGATCCTGGGAATCGGCCTCAGCACGCTCTACCGGAAGGAGAAGCTGTACGGCCTGAGACCGCCTGCTGGGCGTGAGGAATGAGAGGCGCTGCGGGCGCCATACCACCGCGGCCCGTCGCGCCGATGCTGCGCCCGGGCCCGCCGTGCGCCTAGCTCTCCGCAGCCGGTTCGCCGGCGTCTTGGTGGGTGCTGTCCAGCCGCGGCGGAGCGGTCTCGCCGGGAGCCTGGGCAGCGAAGGCTAGCCGTACCAGCCGGTCCAGTTCCTCGTTAGGCGAGTCCACCGTGCTGCGCTCGATCCGGTACTGGCTGAGGCGGGCCAGGCGCAGTCCGAACGCATAGTCGGCGAACAGGCGGTTGCAGAGGACCGCAGGCTCCACTCCCGCCTCAGCGGCCAGCTCCAGCACCCGCGCGGCCGCCTCCTCCGAGAAGGACAGCTCTACCGAGTTCTCGGCGCCGAAGCTCGCGACGAAGCGGGCCAGGGACGCGTGTTTCACCAGTTCGTCCAGTTCGCGCCGTGGGTCGCGGACGACGGCCTCGGTGACGACGAGTCGAGTGACGCCCAGCGAGGGAAGCTTCTTCTCGAAGGGAATGAGGACCCGCTCCAGGACGCTCACCAGGCCGCGCGCGCCTGTGTGCTCCTCGTAGGCGCGCTGGGCGAGCAGCCGCAGCCCCTCGTCCGTGAACTCGATGTCGATGCCGTAGGCGCGGAAATCGCGCTTCTTGGCCAGGATGACGCTGCTGCGCGGACTGCGCAGGATCTGCAGCAGATCGTCCACCGAGAGCTCGTGGAGGACGGCAATGACCGGGAGTCGGCCGATGAACTCCGACTCGAAACCGTACTCGATGAGGTCCTCGGCGCGCAGCTGCTGGAGCAGCTCGGCGCGCTCCGTCGCCTTGCCGGGCGCTCGCGCGTCCATGCGGAAGCCGATCGAGTTGCGGTTGAGTCGGCGGGCGACGATCTCCTCCAGGCCCGCGAAGGCGCCGCTGACGATGAAGAGGATGCTGCGGGTATTGACCTTGCGGCGCTCGACCTTGCCGGTGCGCTGCAACTGCATGACCGTCTCCATCTGCGAGGCCAGATCGTGCGGCACCTTGAGGTCGACGTCGGTATCCTCCATCAGCTTGAGCAGATTGCGCTGCACGCCGGCACGCGAGACGTCCGGGCCGAGGGTGCCGCGCGACGAGGCGATCTTGTCGATTTCGTCGATGTAGATGATGCCGTGTTGCGCTCGCTCTATGTCGCCGTCGGCTTCCCGTACCAGATCGCGCACCAGGTCTTCGACGTCGCCGCCGACGTAGCCTGTCTCGCTGAACTTGGTGGCGTCGCCCTTGACGAAGGGAACGCCCAGCTTGCGGGCGATCAGCTTGATGAGATAGGTCTTGCCGACGCCGGTGGGCCCGATCAGCAGCACGTTGTTCTTGATGCCCCCGACCGCGTCCTCGTCTTCCTCCGCAGGCAGCTTCAGCCGATGGAAGTGCGTGCAGATCTTGGTTGCGAGGATCGCCTTGGCGGCGTGCTGTCCGACCACGTACTGGTCCAGGTACTCCTCCAGCTCTTCGGGCTTGAGGTCGAACCGAACCGGGCGCGTGCCGGGGTGCGACCCTGGTCCGGCGTCCGTGCCGTCCCTCTCCGGCCGAGTGGCTCGCTGCGCCTGTTGGGCCTCCAGCTGCTCGGTCAGGAAACGGCGGAACCTCTCCGGATCCAGGCTGATCCTCTCGGCTCGAACGTCCATGCAGAACCGGCCTTTCCCACGCCTTGTGCCGGCACCTCCAGCCGCCTGTTGGCAGCGCGCATGTGACTGAATATACAGGTACCTGCGCAGTTGACAAGGCGCCTTGACGCCCTCGTTTGCCAGGGCTACATTCCGACCCCGATCGACCCTTCGTGGTTCCTCCTTGCCGCTGAACCGAAGGCCTCCATGGCGTGCGATCGCAGCAGGCTGACCCTGAGCAGTTGGGCGCGCGCGGCGGCCCTGGTCTTCCTGGCGCTGGGAGCGCCGCGGCCATCCTCGGCGGCCCCCTCGGTGCGCACCAGCCGGTACTCGGCGCCGGCCGAGCAGGCGTTCGCTCGCGCCCTGGACGCGTACCGGTCTGGCGCGTACGCGGATGCCGCCCGCAGGCTGCGGCAGCTGCTTGACCGACCCGCGCACCAGCGCACCACTGCCGCCATGCTGCTGCTGGCGCATGCCCAGTACCGCCTCGGGGCGGACGAGGACGCGCTGCGGATCGCCGCGAGTCTGGAGCGCGGGTTCCCGGCGAGCCGGTACGTGCCGTACGGGCGCCTGCTGGCCGGCGACGCGTTCCTTCGGCGCCACCGTCCCGCCGAAGCTGCGGAGCGCTACGCGTCCGTGCTGCTCTCGCCGGCGCAGCCGACGCTGCAGGCGCGTGCGGCCGAACGACTGAGCGCCATGATCGAGAGCCAGTGGCTGACGCGGGACGAGCTGAGCGGGATCGAGGCCCGCCTGGGAAGCCGCCGCCTGGGGGAGATCCTCCTCTGCGGGCGCGCTCGCTGGTTCGCCCGCGTCGGTCGGTGGACCGAGGCGCGGCTGGCAGCGGCCGCCTACCGGGACAGCGTGGTCGGCGGCGCGTTCGGACCGCTGCTGACCGAGGAGAGTCTGGAGGCGCTGCGTCCCGAGAGCGGCAGGCCCGCTGGGTCCTCCGATCGCGTGGAGGCCGGGCAAGCCGTGCCGGCAGCGAGCAGGCCTGGCGTGCTTCGCGTAGGACTGCTGCTGCCGCTGAGCGGGACGGAGGATGCGGTCCGGGTGGGTGTGGACCTGAGAGCGGGCGCCCAACTGGCCAACGAAGAAGCGGGCAACCCGTTCGAGCTGATCGAGGCTGACATCGGGGCGGACTACGGGGATCTGCCCGTGGTCGAAGCGGAGAGCTGCCGGATGCTCCGCGTGGCCGAGCAGACTCGCCGCCTCGCCGCCGCGGACGACGTGGTGGCGATCATCGGTCCGGTGTACAGCAGCGACTGCGTGGTCGCTGCTGTCGTTGCCGACGGAGCTGGCGTGCCCCTGATCGCTCCGCTGGCAGAGCAAGGTGGGCTCGAGCGGGCTGGGAGCACGTTGCTGCAGCTGGGCATGCCGCCGGGCGTGCAGGCGCGAGCCTTGGCGGAGTACGCGACGCGCGATCTGGAGCTGGTGACGTTGGCCATCGTGTCGCCGCTGACAGACTACGGGTGGGCCTTCGAGCGGGAGTTCGCGCGTGCAGCGCAGGCCAACGGGGGGGTGGTGATCCATGCGGACTGGTACGTTCCCGAAGTGACCAGGGACTTCCGCCGCGTGTTCGGGGATCTCCGCCGTGTCGCCCAGGGACTGCAGGGCAGTGTGCCCGGACCGTGGCTGGACACGCGCACCCCGCCGGTCGCGCCGGGGCTGACGGACAGTCTCGGCGGGAGCGCCGCCCCCAGTGACGCGCCGCTGCCCGCTGCGGACGGGTCGGTCGACAACGGCGACCCCATCGCTGCCGAGCTACCGCTGGCGGGACCCTCGGGAGAGGCGTACGGAGACACTTCCGAGGTGTTCGTGGACGCGCTCGACGGTCTCGTGATCGTGGCCGAGAGCTTCGCGGACGCCCAGATCATCGCCCCTCAGGTGCAGTACCATCGGCTGAGAACCCAGGTCCTGGGCAACGACGTGTGGTACGAGCCGGACCTCGTTCAGCAGATGCGCCCCGCCGATCGAGCGCATTTCGAGGGCGCGGTCGTCGTCACCGGCAGAAGTACCGACGATGACGCGGGGCAGCGGTTCGCAGCAGCGTTTCGGCGCCGCTATCGGCGCGAGCCGGGGCTGGCGGCCGCGGGCCACTGCGCCGCCCGCCTGCTGGTCGAGGCCTGGCGGCGCGGACACAGGACCCGGTCGGCCATCGGGGAGTGGCTGGCGGCCGCGGCGACGAGCGGCGACGGCGCCGCGATCGCGTCATGCGGGGGGCGGGCGGGCGAGCCGACGGTGCTGCGCATCGACGAGCACGGGCACTTCCGGCGCGTCGGTGGCGGTGGAGCCGAATAGCAGCATGCGGGAAGCGAGGGCATGGCTGCGCCTCGCAGGGGCGGCTGGCGGCCGCGGTCGCGGCCCGTGCCAGGCCACGGGCAAGGAGTGCGACGGCTCTGTGCCGACTGCGCCGATGCAGCTGCGCGGCGGGGCATGCGCGACATGGGCTTGTCTACCCCAGGTCGAGGCGATACACTTATGTGCCTTCTTGGGGCGGCGCGGTGCGTCCGGCCGCAGCCAGCGCGTGCGAGGTGCGAGCGATGCCGACCTACGAGTACGAGTGCCAGCGATGTGGCTACCGGTTCGAGCAGTTCCAGAGCATCAAGGCTGAGCCGCTGACGGACTGCCCCAGACCGGAGTGCGGCGGCCGTGTCAAGCGGCTGATCAGCCCCGGTGGCGGCATCCTGTTCCGAGGCTCCGGCTTCTACGTCACGGACTACCGGAGCGAGTCGTACAAGCAGGCTGCCAAGGCGGAGCAGGGACCGGCAAAGGAGACCAAGAGCTCCGGAGAGACTGCCAGCACGACCAGTGCGAAGAAGGCGAAGCCCGTGAAGGAGTGACGCCTTCCGGGCGAGCCCGAGAAAGAGGCGATTCGGCCTCCCGGACCGCGCTGGCGCAGCGGGTGCTGTCCGCACAGCTGCCGGCCTCGATCTGGCTCGCCTCAGTCTGGGCGCAGCGCAGGAACTCAACGACAGCTGGATCGTCGAGAGAACCATGGCAAGACGCGCGTGGGTAGCGGTGGCGCTGGCGATGGGCTGCATGGCCCTGGACGCGTGCGGCAAGCGCGGACCAGACGCGGAGTTCGCCGCGGCGGAATCCGCCGCATCGAACCCATCCACCAGGCAGCAGGCGCGCACGCAGCTCGTTGCCCTACTCGCTCGGCATCCGCGGCACAGCATGGCGCCACGCGCCCTCAAGAACCTGGCGATGTTGGCGCAGCAGGACGGGCAGCTAGACACGGCGATCGCGTACTACGAGCGGCTGTTGGCCGACTTTCCCGCATCCGATCAGGCCGATGAGGCGCAGTTCATGATCGCGTTCATCTGCGAGGAATACCTGCACGATCTGGAGAAGGCGCGCGAGGCCTACCAGCGCGTGATCGACAGATACCCCGATTCCGAACTGGCGGCCAGTGCCAGGCGGTTGCTGCCCAATGTCGGGCGCGACCCGGAGGAATGGGTCGAGTTCCAGGATGTGACCATAGCCGGCAAGTCTCCGTAGCCCGCCCGTGATCGGGACCCGGGTCCGCGTCCGGCAGCTGTTCGTCAGCTCGCCGTGGCGGCGGATCGGCACGGGGATCCGTGCGGGCGGCTGCGGCCCTGCCTCCGCGGCGAATCGGCCTCCCGCGACCCGCTAGAGCTTCTTCCGACTGAGACTGCCATGAGCAACCTCGACCTCCGGGCAGTGACCGCCCGCATTCAGGCAGAGAGTGAGCTGGTCGATCGCATCCTGCTGGAGATGGATCGCGTCATCGTCGGGCAGCGGCACATGGTGGAGCGCCTGCTGATCGGCCTGCTCTGCTCGGGACACATCCTTCTCGAGGGAGTCCCCGGGCTGGCCAAGACGCTCACGGTGTCCACGTTGGCCAGGCTGATCGAGGGGACCTTCAGGCGCATCCAGTTCACCCCCGATCTGCTCCCCGCCGACCTTACGGGCACGATGATCTACCAGCCGCAGTCGGGGACGTTCGTCGCCAAACGGGGTCCCATCTTCGCCAACCTGATCCTGGCCGACGAGGTGAACCGGGCGCCGGCGAAAGTCCAGAGCGCCTTGCTCGAGAGCATGCAGGAGCGCCAGGTGACGCTGGGCGACCAGACCTATCCGCTCGACGACCCGTTCCTGGTCATGGCAACGCAGAACCCCATAGAGCAGGAGGGCACCTATCCGCTGCCGGAGGCCCAGGTGGACCGCTTCATGCTGAAGGTGCGCGTTGGTTACCCCTCTCGCGAGGAAGAGCGAGCCATCCTGGAGCGCGTCGCGTGCAGTCCTCCGGTCACCGTCGCTGCCGTGGCAGGGCTGGACGAGGTACGCCAGGCGCGCGAGGCGGTCGAGCTGGTATACATGGATGACAAGATCAAGGAGTACATCGTCGATCTCGTGCACGCGACGCGGGCTCCGGCCGCGGTCGGGCTGCCGGAACTGGAGAGCCTGGTCGAGTACGGAGCATCGCCGCGCGCGACCATCTTCCTGGCGCGCGCGGCGCGCGCCCACGCCTTCATTCGCCGTCGCGGCTACGTGACCCCCGACGACGTGAAGGCGATCGGTGCGGATGTGCTGCGACATCGGATCATCGTCAGCTACGAGGCGGAGGCCGAAGAGATCGACGCCGACAGGGTGGTCCAGCAGTTGTTCGACCACGTCGAAGTGCCGTGACGTCGCCGCCAGCTGGTTGCCGGAGGGGGTGCGCGCGAGGATTGCGGGGCGGTTGCCATGATCCCGAGAGAGATCCTCGATAAGGTCAGACTGATCGAGATCCAGACGCGGAGCGTGGTGGACGAGCTGTTCGCCGGCGAGTACCATGCGGTCTTCAAGGGACGCGGCATGGAGTTCGCCGAGGTGCGCGAGTACCAGCCGGGCGACGACGTCCGGAGCATCGACTGGAACGTCACCGCGCGGGTCGGACACCCGTTCGTCAAGATCTACGACGAGGAGCGAGAGCTGACCGTGGTGCTGGCGGTCGACGCCAGCGCTTCCGGGGCTTTCGGCAGTTCGCACCGGATGAAGGGCGAGGTCGGGGTCGAGATCTCGGCCCTGCTCGCCTTCGCCGCCATCAGGAATAACGACCGGGTCGGACTGGCGATCTTCACCGACGAGGTGGAGCTGTTCATCCCGCCCCGCAAGGGGCGCAGGCACGTGCTGCGGGTCATCCGGGAGCTCCTGTATTTCCGCCCGCAGGGCAGCGGGACCTCGGTCGCCGGGGCGCTCGCGTACCTGGAGCGGGTGCTACACCGCCGCAGCGTCATCTTCCTCATCTCCGACCTGCTGGACACGGACTACACTCGGCCGCTGCGCGTCCTCAGCCAGCGCCACGATCTGACGGCCATCACCCTGAGCGATCCGCGCGAGAGCGAGCTGCCGGACGTGGGGTTCATCCAGCTGCGCGACGCCGAGACCGGGCACCAGGTGCTGGTCGACACGAGCGACGCGCGCCTGCGCGAGCAGTTCGCCGGCAACCAGCGCGCGGCGGCGGAGGCGCGCTCGGAGGGGCTGCGCCGGTTGGGTGTGGACGAGATACGGATCGATACGACCCGCTCGTACATCGAGCCGCTGGTGCGGCATTTCCGCAGCCGCGCCCGGCGGCATTGAGGCCGACGGATGGCACGGGAAGGGCGCCGGCGGAGGGCTCGCCGAGGCGCCGCACCGGTATCCTAGAGGAGGGAGACAGTGATCGAGGTCACCAATCTGTCGAAGTACTTCGGCGACGTGGCTGCAGTCGCGGATATCAGCTTCCGCGTCGAGCCCGGCCAGATCCTGGGGTTCCTCGGCCCCAACGGGGCGGGGAAGACGACGACGATGCGCATCCTCACCTGTTTCCTGCCGCCCAGCAGCGGCTCCGCTCGGGTGGCGGGCCATGACGTGGTCGAGGAGTCGATGCAGGTGCGCCGGAAGATCGGCTACATGCCGGAGCACCCGCCGCTGTACAACGACATGACGGTCCGCTCCTACCTGGGGTTCGTGGCGCGCATCAAAGGCGTGGGCGGCGCGCAGCTGAAGAGCGCGGTGGACGTGACCATGGAGCGGGTGGCACTGACCGAGGTCGAGAACACGATCATCGGGCATCTGTCGAAGGGCTATCGCCAGCGCGTGGGGCTGGCTCAGGCGCTGGTGCACGATCCGCCAGTGCTGATCCTCGACGAGCCGACGGTCGGCCTCGATCCCAAGCAGATCATCGAGATTCGCCAGCTCATCAAGGGGCTGGGCGGCGACCACACCGTCATCCTGAGCACGCATATCCTGCCCGAAGTGAGCATGACGTGCGAGAGGATCGTGATCATCAACAACGGCAAGCTCGCCGGCGAAGGCACCCCGGAGAGCCTGACGGCCCAGCTGCGGGAAGCGGACTCCCTGCTCGCCGAGATAGGCGGACCGCGGGCCGCGGTCAGAGCGGTGCTGGAGCAGGTGGGTGGAGTGCTGCAGGTGACCAGCGACGGCGACGGCGACGGCGACGATGCGGGGCCGGGCACGTACACCATCACCACGCGTCCAGGGACCGATGTGCGCGAAGCGCTGGCTCGGGCCGTAGTCGAGCACGGCTTCGCCCTGCGCCAGCTACGGCCCCTCGACATGAGCCTCGAGGACATCTACCTGCGACTGACCACAGAGGAGGCGAGTGTTCGCGATGCGTAACATGATTGCGGTTTACGCCAAGGAGATGCGCTCCTACTTCGTCTCGCCGGTGGCCTACGTCATCGCCGGTGTGTTCCTGTTCCTCTCGGGCTATCTGTTCCGCAACATCCTGATGCAGTTCAACCAGTGGTGCCTGATCTACGCCCAGCGGGCCCAGATGATGAACATGAGCGGGATGCCCAGCCTGAACCTGAACGAGCTGGTCGTGACCGAGTTCTTCGCGGTCATGGACTTCATCTGGCTGCTGGTCATCCCCATGCTCACCATGCGCCTCTTCGCCGAGGAGAAGAAGACGGGCACGATCGAGCTGCTGCTCACCTCCCCCGTGTCCACCGTGCAACTGCTGCTCGGCAAGTTTCTCGCCTGCCTGTCGCTGTACGCGATGATCGTGGCGCTCACGCTGGTGTACTTCGGCATCCTCGAGCTGTACGGGTCGCCCGACTGGGGGCCCATCTTCTCGGGCTACCTGGGCTACCTGCTGCTGGGCGGGGCGTTCATCTCGGTGGGCATCCTGGGGTCAGCCCTGACGGAGAACCAGATCGTGGCGGTCCTGGTCTCTTTCGGCATGTTGCTGCTGCTATGGCTGATCGACTGGTCGGCCAGTTTCGCCGGGCCGACCTCCGCCAAGATCCTCAAGTACCTGTCCTTCATCGAGCACCTGCAGGACTTCCAGCGGGGGGTCATCGACACCAAGGATGTGGTCTTCTACCTGAGCTTCATCTTCTTCAGCCTGTTCGTCACCTCGCGGGTGATCGAGTCCAGACGATGGAGACGCTAGGATGAAGGCACTCACCACACCGCTGAGTCTGCTCGGTGCGGCGCTGGTCCTGGCGGGTGGCCTGGCCTACCTGTTGAATCCCGGCGCAGGCAGCGCGGCCCTGGCCAACGTGGGCGTGGGCGCCGTCCTGATCATCGCTGCCGGCGCGCTCAATCCGGCGCTGTTCCGGCAGTACGGGCGCTGGCTGAACGCGTTCTGGGGCGGGATCATGGTGCTTGGCATCGTGGTCATGCTCAACTTCCTGGCCGACCGGTACCCGCACAGACTGGATGTGACCAAGGGCAAGCTGCACAGCCTTGCGGAGCTGTCGCGCCAGACACTGGCGTCGCTGCAGCAGGACGTGGAAGCGACGGCCTTCGTCGAGAACGGGAAGGACGAGAAGCTGGCGGCGCTGCTGAAGGGCTATGCGGTGCACAGCCCGCACTTTTCGTTCGAGCTGGTGGACCCGGTCCGGGAGCCAGAACGCGCGCAGCAAGCCGGCGTCGACCAGTACGGCACCCTGGTGCTGCGGGCAGGGGGCCGCCAGCAGAAGGTCACCGAGGTGACGGAGAAGGAGGTGACCAATGCGCTCCTCAAGCTGCTCCGTGACCGGAGCGAGCGGGTCTACCTGACCGTCGGGCACGGCGAGGTGGGGCTGGGTCAGGGCTCGCGAGCCCTCAAGATGCTGAAGGCGCGTCTGGAGGAGACCGACTACGCGCTGGCCGACTCGCTCTTTCTGGCGCGCGCAGGGAGAGTGCCCGACGACTGCTCGCTGTTGCTCGTCGCGGGGCCCCGCAGCCGCTTCCTCGACAACGAGCTGCAGGCGATCCGCCGGTATCTGGATGGCGGCGGGGCGCTGCTGGCGCTGCTCGACCCGGGACCGCACACGGGACTGGAGGAGCTGCTTGCGGACTATGGTGTCATCGTCGGCGACGACTTCGTCATCGACACCAGCGGCATCGGGTCGCTCTTCGGGCTGGACTTCACCACGCCGATCGCGGTGGAGTACGGCGACCATGCCATCGCGGCCAAGCACCGTGGCCTGATGACGTTCTACCAGGTGGCCAGGTCCGTGCGTCTCGACGAGCAGCGCCGGCCGGGTGTGGACGGCGCCGAGCTGGTGCGCACCAGCAGCAAGGGGTGGGCGGAGGCCGATCTGAGCGTGCTGGAACCGGGGGGCGCGAAGACCGTGCGCATGGATCCTGCGGTCGACAGAGCCGGCCCGGTGCCGCTGGCGGTCGCCGTATCCGCGCCGGCCAGCCGCGACGGCCGCTCCGCCCGGCTGGTGGTCTTCGGGGACGCCGATTTCGCCACCGACCAGTTCTTCGGCTACCAGGGCAACGGTGATCTGGTGCTGAACGCGGTGAGCTGGCTGGTCGAGGACGAGGCGCTCATCGCCATCCGGCCGCGGGAGGCCGGCCACAGCCCGATCGCGCTCACCGGCAGCCAGGCCCGCTGGGTGTTCTGGATCACCGTCGTCTTCATGCCGGTAGCCGTGGCGCTGGCGGGCATGCTCATCGTGTCGCGAACCGGGCGGTGGAGCATGGCCGAGCTCGCCGCGGCGGGCGTGGGCGTCGTCCTGTCGCTGGGCGTGGTCGCCGTGGTCAACTTCCTCGGCGACCGGTACCATCACCGCCTGGATCTGACGGCGGAGAAGCTCTTCACGCTGGACAGGCAGACGGTGAACGTGCTTCGGTCGCTGGAGGAGGCGCCGGCGTACGCGCAGGTGAAGGTCTTCCTGAACGAGACGGCCGGGATGCGGTTGCGCGATCTGCTGACCGAGTACCGGTACCGCTCGCGGAACTTCGACTTCGAGTTTGTCGATCCGCAGCGGAACGCGCTGGCGGTCAAGCAGTACGGGATCCGCGAGCCAGGCACCTCGATCGTCGAGGTCACTGCCGGCGGCCGGGTCCGCACCGAACGCGCCTCGGAGCCCACCGAGGAGGCGCTGACCAACGCCATCCGCCGGGCACTCGAGGCGCGGCACGTGCGGGTGTGCTTCACGGCAGGGCACGGCGAAGGCGACCTGAACCAGGTCGATGGACCCGGGTTCAGCATCCTGCGGGGGCGCCTGGCGGAGATGAACCTGGAGATAGTCGACAACTTCCGGCTCGGGCGCGACGAGTTGCGCGTGGAGACCGATCTGCTGGCCGTCCTGGGTCCGAAGAGCCCCTTCGCTCCCGAGGAGATCGCGGCACTGCGGAGCCATGTGGACCGCGGCGGGCGGGCGCTGCTGCTGCTCGACCCAGCCACGCGGTCGGGGGTGGAGGCTGTGCTCGCGGACCTCGGGATCGCTGTCGGGAACAACTTCGTGGTCGACCTGAGCGGCCTCGGGCAGATCATCGGCGCCGACGTGTGGGTCCCCGTGGTCATCAACTACGGGAAGCACGCCGTGACCGAGAGGATCGGCCAGGGCGTCATGAGCTTCTTCCCGCTGGCGCGGTCCGTGGCCGCCAGTCCGGGCCGAGCGCGCGATGCTCAGGTCACCCCGCTGGTGTTCACCGACCGGAACAGCTGGGGGGAATCGGATCTGGCAGCGCTGACCGGAGCCGGCGGCCAGGTGGCGTTCGATCCGGCCGAGGATCTCAGGGGGCCGATCTCGCTGGCGGTGGCGGCAACCGTGGCGCCGGACACCACGCAGGGACCGGCGGAGCGCGCCCGCATGGTCGTGTTCGGCGACACCGACTTCGCGACCAATCAGTACTTCGGCCAGCAGGCCAACGGCGAGCTGCTGGTGGGCAGCATGACCTGGCTCGCGGAGGGCGAGAAGCGTCTGCAGATCGCCGCGCGCCGGCCCCGCTTCAATCCCATCAATCTGGTGGGGAATGCTGGCACGGTGGTGCTGTGGGTGGCGGTGTTCATCGTGCCGTTCGCGGTCGCCCTGTCGGGCCTGGTGGTCGTGCTTCGGCGCGCCTACTGGGGCTCCGCGGGAGGCGTGCTCAGCTGGCTGATCTACACCTTCGCGGCCAACGCGCTCTTCCTGGCCATCGCGGCGGTGGTGCGCCTGAGCGAGGGAAAGTGGATGGCCGGAGAGGGATGGCTGGCACTGGCGTTGGCGGGGGCCGTGGTGGTGCACGGACTGAACACGCGCTCGCGCTGGGTCTGGAAGCTGGCGCTGGTGCTGGCCGTGGCATGCGCCGCGGCCGGCTACCGGTTCATCCCGCACGACACGATCAAGCTCGTCTACGCAGCCGTCCTCGCCGTCAATGCGGCGATCGTGGCCTGGGTGCGGGGGACCATCGCCCGGATAAGGGGATGAGAGATGAGTCTGCGGACCAATCTGATCGTCGGCGCCATCTTCGTGGCGTTGCTCGCCTTCGTCTACTATCACGAGATCAGAGGCGGAGAGCAGCGACGGACCGAGATCGAACGGGCCAAGGAGCTGCTCAGCTTCGAGGAGAGCGCGGCGAGGCGCGTCGAGCTGGACCGGGGGGACACCCTGGTCGTGCTGCAGCGAGAGGATGACGAGTGGCGCCTGCGCGCGCCGGTGGAGGATGTCGCCGATCAGGAAGCGGTCGAGCGGCTGCTGCGCAACCTGCGCGAGACGGAGCGCGAGCGCGTGGTCGCTGACAGTGCCGCTGCGGCGGGCAACGAGGCGCTGGCCGCCCGCTATGGGCTGGATCGCCCCCGGCTGCGCGTCCTCGTCGAGCTGGCTTCGGGGCCGCTCGACACGATCGTGTTCGGCGCCGAGTCGCCTGCCGAACGCTACGCCTATGCGCAGCAGCGCGGCGCCAACCGCCAGATCTTCGTCGTCAGACTATGGCGCTTCGACAACCTCAACAAGGGGGCCTTCGACCTGCGCGACCGGCGCGTGCTGCCGTTCGATCAGGAGCAGGTCCAGGCGATCCGGCTGGACTGGCCCGAGTCGACCGTGGCCGCAGAGCGGGTGGAGCAGGCCTCGTGGCAGATCACGGCGCCCGCGCGCACGCGCGCCGACCAGGCGGCGGTGCGGTCGCTGCTCAGCCGCCTGGCCAACGGCAAGGTCAAGGCCTTCGTGGCGGAGAGCCCGGGCGAGCCGGAGCTGGCCGGGTTCGGGCTGGCGCCGGTCAGCACGCTCGAGTTGACGCTGTTCATCGGGGCCGAGCGGGCCGAGAAGCGGCTGCGCGTGGGCAACAGGACAGCCGGCGGCGGCTATTTCGCGCGCGACATGAGCGCGCGGCAGGTGTTCGAGGTGGACTCGCTGCTGGTCGGCGATCTGGCCAAGAGGTTCGACGATCTGCGCGACAAGAAGCTGCTCCGCTTCGACCGCAGCGCCGTGACCCGGATCGAGCTGGCGCACGCGGGCGGCGAGACCGTCGCCGCAGTGCGCGACAGCGGCGAAGCGTGGTCGGTCGTCGTGCCGCGGCGATTGCCGGCGAAGTCGTGGAAGATCAGCGGGTTGCTCACCGATCTGGAGAACCTGGAGGCAGCCGGTTTCGTGGCGGCGGGAGATCGGCAGGCGAGTCGCGCGGCCCCCCTCCTGACCGCCAGCCTGGCGGGCGACGCAGGGCAGCTGGCGCAGGTGCGTCTGGCCGGGACGACGGGCGACACGCTCTACGCCTTCTGCGCCGGTGATCCGACGGTTTACCGCGTGCTGCGCAGCGAGTTCGAGGCGATCGATCTTCGCCTGCCGGATCTGGCCGAGGTGGACGCGCCGGCGGCGCCCCAGGCCGACGGCGGAGCGCCCGTGGAGGCCCGTCCCGGCGACGATCTGTGATGTGCAGGCGGCGCCGGCGGCTGCTCGCGTGCATCTGCCTGGGACTGCTGCCGAGCGTCCTGGGTTCCGCAGCGGCCGCCTTGCCCCATGCCCGGGCCTCGCTCGACACGCAGCGGGTCGCGCTGGGCGATCCGGTCCGCTTGCGCCTGGAACTCCGGTACGGGGCGGAGCACCGGCTGCAGCCGCCGGATCTGGCTGGCTGGCTCGGCGAGCTGGCGACCGAGCTGCCCGAGCCGGACCCGCCCGTGCGACGCGGCGACAGCACGGTGGTCGTCTACCGGGCGACCCTCCAGTTCTTCGCGCTGGGAGCGGCGGAGGTGCCGTCGCTGAGCGTGGCGTTCGCCACCGCGTCCGGCGACACGCTCTGGCAGTCGACCGAGCCCCTGCGCGTCGAGGTCGTCGGCGTGCGCGAGGAGGGAGACGAGGAGCCGCGCGACATCCACCCGCCGGTCAAGGTGCCCGGCGGTGTTCCTCTGTGGGTCGTCGTCGCCGGCAGTCTGCTCGCCCTGGGCGTCCTCGGCGGTTGCGGGTACTACTGGTGGCGGCGGCCAGGACCGGCGCCGCCAGCGCCGCCGGCGCCGCCGACCGACTATGCCGCCGAGTTCCTGCGGATCGCGGCCCTGGGGCATCTGGATCGCGGTGAGGTCAAGGAGTACTACACGCTGCTGGCCGACAACCTGCGGCGCCATCTCGAGCAACGCCTGGGGGTGCATGCGCTCGAGTGCACCACGGATGAGCTGGTGCGCGAACTGACCGCGACCGGCCTGGATGCAGGGACGATCGCGGCGGTCGGGGAGTTCCTGAGCACCGCCGATCTGGTCAAGTTCGCCAAGCTGGTTCCTTCCTTGATGGCAGCGCGCCGCGCTCCGCACCTCGGCGTGGCGCTGGTCGAGCGAGTGGACCGCTGGTTGGCGCAGCAGCGAGCCGCCGAGCTCGAGGCCGCCGCCAGCCCCGGGGAGCCCGCGGCGGCATCGCCGCACGCACAGGTCGCCCGCCCATGAGCACGGTTCGGTTCGCCGCGCCCGAGTGGCTGCTCCTGCTGCTGCTGGTGCCCCTGCTGGTCTACTACCAGAAGCACCGCGACCGGCGGCAAGGGGCCTTCGTGCGCTACTCGGACGCCCGTGCCCTCCAGCGGCTGCCGGCGACCATGGCCGGGCGGCTGCGCGGACTGCTGCCGGTGCTGCGCGCCGGGGGCCTGTGTTGCCTGATCCTGGGACTGGCCCGGCCGCAGGCTGGGCGCGAAGTGCGCGAGCATACGGCAGAGGGCATCGACATCATGCTCACTCTGGACGTGTCCTCGAGCATGGAGCTGCAGGACCTGGCGGGCGGGCGCAGGACGCGTCTGGAGGTCGCCAAGGAGGTGCTCGCCAACTTCGTCGCCGGACGCGCGAGCGACCGCATCGGCATGGTGGTCTTCGCGGCAGAGAGCTTCACGCAGTGCCCGCTGACGCTCGACTACGACATGCTGCGCGAGATTCTCGCGGGGGTGCAGGTGGCGGACCAGGCGTGGGATGGCACGGCGATCGGCATGGCGCTGATCAACGCGGGCAACCGGCTGCGCGAAGCTCAGGGGCGCAGCAAGGTCATCATCCTGCTGACCGACGGCGTGAACAACGCCGGCGAGATCGAGCCCCTGACGGCAGCGGAAGCCGTGGCTGCCCTGGGGATCAAGGTCTATGTCGTCGGCGTGGGCAGCCAGGGGACGATCCGCGCGCCGGTGCGGGGCGTGTTCGGCACCCGCTACCAGACGATTCAGGTGGAGATCGATGAACCCATGATGCGCGAACTGGCCGCCCGCGCCGGCGGCCGGTACTTCCGCGCGGACAGCGAGGAGAAGCTGGAGGAGATATACCGGGAGATCGGTCAGATGGAACGCACCGAGGTGCGCAGCCACCTGCACGTGGACTACTCGGAGCGCTGCGCGTACGCGCTGGCACCGGCACTCGTCCTGCTGCTCGTCGAGCTGGTGCTGTCTTATACGCGCCTGCGCCGGGTTCCCTGAGGTCTGGCAGATGCGTTTCGCTGCTCCCGCGTGTCTGTGGCTCCTGGTGCTCGTTCCGCTGGCGGCCGGCCTGCTCGCCTGGTCGGCGCTGAGGCGGCGACGGGCTCTGGCGCGGTTTGCGGAGGAGCCTCTGGTGCGCCGACTGGTGGCCGGCGCCACGCCGGGGCGGCGCCTGGCCAGAGCCGCCCTGATCGTGGGCGGCGTGTTCTGGCTGGTCCTGGCTCTGGCGCGCCCGCAGTTCGGCGTGCGCCTGTCCATGGTGCCCCAGCGGGGCCTGGACGCGGTGATCGTGCTGGATGTGTCGCGCAGCATGCTGGCGGAAGACGTGAGACCCAACCGCCTGAACCATGCCACGCTGCAGATCCGCGCGCTGTTGGACCGGCTTCGGGGCGATCGGGTGGGCCTGGTGCTGTTCGCCGGGCAAGCCTTCGTGCAGTGTCCGCTGACGCTGGACCACGGGGCCATCGAGCTGCTGCTCGAGGTTGCCGGCCGCGGGGCTGTTGCGGTCGAGGGAACCAGTCTGGGCGACGCATTGCGGGCCGCGGGCACCTGCTTCGACCCTGAGGACAGGCAGCACAAGGCCGTTGTCGTGTTCTCGGACGGCGAGGCCCACACAGGTGACGCGCTGGGCGAGGCCAGGCGCCTGGCGGCCGAGGGCGTCCGGGTTTTCACGATCGGGGTGGGCTCGCCTGGCGGTGAGCTGATCCCGGTCCGCAGTGCCGCGGGCGAGGTGAGCTTTCACCGCGACAGCGACGGCCAGCCGGTGAAGACCCGACTCGACGAGCGCGCGCTGCAGGAGGTGGCACGCGTCGCCGGCGGCGAATACTATCGCAGCACCCTAGGTGGGGGCGAACTGGAGAAGCTGGCAGAGCAACTGAGGGGGATGGAGGGGAAGGAGCTGGGCTCCCGGCGCGTCACCACGTACGAGGAGCGCTTCCAGATCCCGGGCGCGCTGGGCTTGCTCTGCTTCGTGCTGGAGGCTCTGCTGGGCGAGGGGAGGCCGCGGGCGCACGAATGGCGGGGGAGGTTCGCATGAGCGGCCTGGCTGGTGTCGGGCGCGGCTGCCTGCTGGCGCTGGCATGGCTCGTCCTCACGGGTGCCGTGGTCGGCGACCGGGCCGCGCGACGGGCCGAAGAGGGGCGGGAGGCGTACCGGCGGGGCGACTTCGCGGCGGCCGTGCGGCTCTACCGGGACGCCCAGATCGAGAAGCCCGACTCGCCCCAGCTCCACTACAACGTGGGAAGCGCGCTCTTCAAGAGCGGCGACGTCGAGACAGCGGCACGCGAGCTGGAGCAAGCGGCAGCGGGGGGCGATCGCCGCCTCCGCGCCCGGGCGCTGTACAACATGGGAAATGCGCTGCTGGCGCGGCAGGAACTCGAGAGCGCGGTGGCGGCCTACCGCGGCGCGCTCGCGCACGACCCGTATGACCGGGATGCCAAGGCCAACCTGGAGCTGGCGCTGCGGCGGCTGGAGCGACAGCAGCGGCAGCAGAACCGCCAGCAGGACCAGGGGCAGGGCGCCAGACAGCAGCAGGAAGCGCAGGCCGGTGGGGCCGACCAGCAGCGGCGCGCAGATGGCGAGCCGCGCGACCGGCAGCAGCCGCGCAGCGGCGACCAGCAAGACATGCAGCCCGAGGACGAACAACAGCCGCAGCCGCCTGCAGGACCGGCGGAGGAGAGTCGAGACGCGCCGCCCCCCATGGCCGGGCGCATGGACCGGCGCGAGGCAGAGCGTCTGCTCGACGCGCTGCGGGACCGCGAGCGACAGGCCCTGATGCGCCGGCTGCGGCCGCCGGCAGGACACCGCGGCAATGACTGGTAAGGTGATGGGACCACGGCGGCGGATCTGTGGCGCGTGCCTGGGCGTCGTGCTGGCCGCAGGTGCGGCCGTGGCGGACGTGAGCTTCCAGGCATGGGTCGATCGCCAGCAGGTGGCAGTCATGGAACCCGTGACGCTGACGCTCAGCGTGGAATCCGACAAGGGACTCGGCCAGGTGGGCACGCCAGAACTGGACCTGAGCGCCTTTCATGTCGAGGGACCGCTCGTCAGCACACGGACCAGCGTCAACATCGTCAACCTGCAGCAGCGCGTGAGCCACACGCGCGAGCTGGTCTACACGCTCTACCCGCGCCGGGCGGGCCTGCTCGCCATCGGTCCGGCGCGGATCGTCGTGGACGGGCGCCCATACTCGGCTAACGCGATCACGCTCGAGGTCACCCCCGGGAGGGCACCGGGCGCGCCGAAGACCGCTGGCGGGACCGCAGCCGCGGCCAACGATCAGGTCTTCGTCCGCGTCCGGCCGAGCCGCGACCAGGTCTACGTCGGCGAGCCCGTGATCCTCGAGTACGAGCTGTGCTACCGGATCCGACTGGAGAACGTCGGGCTGAAGACGGTGCCGGCGTTCGCCGGATTCTGGGTCAAGGAGCTCTTCGCGGCGCAGACGTTGCAGGACCGCCGCGAGGTGATCGGGGGCACCGCCTACAACGTCGCACTGCTGCGCCGGGTAGCGCTGTTCCCGACGCGCGCCGGCCGTCAGGTCGTGGAGCCCCTGGTGGTCTCCTGCGACATCCCCGTGCGGCGCGCGGGGCGCGGGTCGCTGTTCGACGACATCTTCGAGGATCCGTTCTTCGCCCGTCCTGGTCGCACCGTGCTGGTTCCCAGCGACTCGGTCCTGATTCGCGTCCTTCCCCTGCCGGATGGCGGCAAGCCGCCGCTGTTCGCCGGCGCCGTCGGCGACTTCGACATGCGGGTCGAGCTGGCGCCTGCCGAGGTCAGCGTGGGCGATCCGGTCACCTTGCGGGTGACGGTCGAGGGCTGGGGCAACATGGACGCGATCCCGGCGCCCCAGGTGCCGGTGCCGCCGGGGGCGCGGATCCACGACCCCGAGATCCAGACCGAGGCACGGGTGGCTGGCGATCGCGTCGGCGGGACGCGGGTCTTCGAGTACATCCTGATTCCGGACAGGGGCGGGCTGCTCCAGCTCGAGCCCGTGCGCTTCGCCTTCTTCGACCCCGGTGCGGCCCGGTACCGGGTGCTGGAGCGCGCGGTACCGCCCGCGCGAGTCCAGGCCAGCAGCGCTTCAGGCCACGGGCCCGCCTGGGGAGGATGGGGCGCCGAGCGCCACGACATCGAGGCCCTGGGCACCGATATCCGCTACATCAAGCCCGACACCCAGGAGCTCGGGAACGCTGTCCGCCTGCATGCCAGCTGGATCTACTGGCTGTCGCAGGCGCTGCTGCCGGTGGCATTCGGCGGGCTGGTGCTCCACCAGCGACACCGGCAGCGCCTGCAGGGAGACGTCGCCTACGCGCGCCGCCGGCGCGCAAGGGGCGAGGCAGCCCGCCGGCTGGCCAGGGCCAGCCAGTTGCTCGCCGCCAACGACGGCCCGGGTTTCCATGCCGAGATCCAGCGAGCAGTGCTGGCCTTCCTGAGCGACCGGCTCAACCTGCCGGTGGCAGGCTTGGGCAGGAGCGACTGCGTCGCGGCGCTGGCTGCCCGGGGTGTCTCCGAGACGCTGCAGCGCGAAGTGGCCGATGTCATCGAAGCGTGCGAGGTGGCTCGCTTCGCCCAGGCGGCCGCCGACCGCCCCGCGATGGAGCGGCTGCACGAGCGTGCCGCCCGGCTCGTCGAGCAACTGGGGAAGCTGATATGAGCCTGGGTGCCGCCCTGACGCTGCTGCTGGTGACGGCCAGCGCCGCCGCGGGACAGAGCGCTGCCGTCGGCCTGTACAACGAGGCGAATCGGCACTACGCCGAGGGGGACTACCAGCAGGCGCGCGACCTGTACCTACAGGCGGTGGCTGCGGGCGTCCGCGATGCTCGTCTGTTCTACAACCTGGGCAACGCCTACTACAAGGCGGGAGAGCTGGGCGAGGCCATCCTGTGGTACGAGCGCGCCAGGCGGCTCGCGCCCCGGGACCCGGACATCAGGCACAACCTTCGCTTCGCCAACGCGAGGAAGGCGGATGCGGACCCGGTGGAGGGAGGCGGTCTGTGGCGGGCGCTGGCGGCGGCGTTTTCCTACCCGACGCCCAACGAGCTGTGCGCGACGGCTTCGGTGGCTCTTCTGGCGCTGTTCGCGCTGGGGTGCAGCAGGGTTCTCGGGTGGGCCAGCGCCCGCACGGCGTGGACTGTGGCGCTGGTGGCCGCTGCCTGCGTCCTGGCCCTCACCGGGGTGTGGCTCGGCGCGCGGATCTACCACAGCACCACCACGACCGAGGCCGTGCTGACCGCGCCCGAGGCCCAGGCGCGCAGCGGTCCCGACGAGGGCCAGACCGTCGTCTTCGCGGCCCATGAGGGCACGAAGGTGGTCGTCGAGCGGCGTCAGGGGAGGTGGCTGTTGGTGCGGCTGTGCAACGGGCTGGGCGGCTGGCTGCCGGTCGACGTGCTGGCCGAAATCTGAGATGAAATCTCCGGCAGGCAGGCGCGGCCCGGCGCCGGCGCCGTGGTCCAGTGGCGCGGCTGCCTCACTCGCCGGCGGCGCCGGTCCGCGGCGGCGGGCAAGCCAGCGCCTGCTCGATGCGTTCGGCGTTGGCTGCGGCGGGCGCGGTGCCGTCCAGGACGAGGTCGGCGAGGCTGCGGGTGGGTTCCACGTAGCGCAGGTACATGGGCCGCACGTGCGTCGCGTACTGGCGGCGGACCGCTGCCGGCGTGCGGGCGCGCTGTCCCGCGTCGCGCAGGAGCCGCCGCTGCAGGCACACCTCATCGGGAGCGGCGAGGAACACGCGCAGCCGGTACCGGGCCAGCAGCACAGGCCAGTAGAGCGCGAACACGCCCTCCACCACCAGCAGGTCGACGGGCCCGACGGCAACGGTGGCCGAGGCCCGGGTGTGGGTGGCGAAGTCGTACACCGGGCGATGCACGGACCGACCGTTGCTCAGGGCGCGGACTTGGGCGAACAGGAGGGCATGGTCGAATGCCTCCGGGCAGTCGAAGTTCGTCGCGGCTCTGGCGGCCGGAGGAAGCTGGCTCAGGTCCCGGTAGTAGGCGTCGATGGGCAGGGCAGCGGCTCTTCGCCTCGACCGGGCGACGACGGTATCAGCCAGCACGGACTTCCCGCAGCCCGAGGGGCCGGCGATCCCCACTACCAGCGTCTGCGCAGGCACCGTCGTCTCTTCCGCGCCTCAGGGTCGGTGGGCGCGCAACCGCTCGATCAGCGGCTGGACCAGCTGCGGAGCGCCGGCCACCAGGCCGGCGCGGAACACCGGCTTCGGCTGATTGTACCGGGGCGTCCTGCCGGCCAGGTCGCGGGTGCATCCCTCGGCCTCGCGCACCAGCAGATCGCCGGCACACACGTCCCACTCGCTCTTGGGCCGCACGGTGACCGCCGCGCCGGCCAGGCCGGCCGCCACCAGCGCCAGCCGGTAGGCCAGGCTGCCCACCGGTTCGAGCCGGCCCACTTCGGCGTCCAGCGACGCGAGCTCGCCGCGGCGGATCGTGCGCGGGCTGGCCAGCACCGTGCAGCGACCCAGCGTATCGTCGCGCGTGCACGCCACTCGGTCGCCGTTGCGAAAGCTGCCCCGGCCGCGGACAGCCGTGAACAGCTCGTCGCGCGCGGGGTTGTAGACCACAGCCAGCACGGGTTCGCCGCCGGCGACCAGGGCGACCGCGACCGCGTACTCGTCCAGCCCCTCCATATACTCCCTGGTTCCGTCCAGAGGATCCACCACCCAGACGCACTGGCGGTCAAGGCGGTCAGGCGAGTCCGGGGTCTCTTCGGACAGCCAGCCGCAGTCGGGACAGGCACCCAGCAGCAGGGATCTGAGACATGCATCTCCCTCCAGGTCAGCCGCAGTCACCGGACCGGCAACGCCCTCGCTGCCAACCGTCAGCCCGGCGGCAAGGTGGCGCCGCGCGATGGCGCCGGCCGCTCGGGCGGCCTGCACCGCGGCGGCCAGCAGGGCGTCTTTCTCCACGCAGGTCAGCATGTCCACGGCTTGCCTGATCTCGTTGGCTGGCCCCATTCAGCCCCATCCACACCCTTGGGTGTGACGCGGGCGACGCGGTCGGCAGCCTGCGTGGAAGGTAGGCGGGGTGCCGGACCCGGGCAACGAGCCGGCAGCATGGCTGCCGCGGCGACGCGAGGGTGTGTGGGGCGTCCGTGTGGCGCGCAGACCCGGCTCTCCCGGGCGCTCGGCGCTTGACTCGCCGGTGCTGCCCGTCCTAGATTGTGCACGCCGCAAACGCGATGCCGTGCAATAGATTCGGCCGTCAACATGAGACAGCAAGGATGCCGCCATGCCCTGGACCGCAGCCGTCTGGTCGGTCGCCCTGACAGCGCTGCTGGCAGTTCCCGCGGGAGCTGACGCGGGCGCAGACTCGCTCGCGCTTGTCCTCCGCCGGCTGCAGGCAGAGCAGGGGTGGGCAGAGGCTGTCGTGGCGACGGGAGAACACCTGACGCTGAAGGTCGAGGCCGTTGCCGGAGACACGGTGGTGGTGCGGCGGCGTCTCGGTCCGCTGTACGAGCAGACGCTGGCGCTTGCGCTGGCCGATCTCCGCGAGGTCGCGCCGCTGCCGAGAGCCGGTGACCTCCAGGTACTGCCGGTGCGTGTGCCGCTCGGCAGGGCTCTGGCTGCGGAGCTGATGCTCCCCGGCGCCGGGTACCTCTACGCGGGCGAGGGGCGCATGGCGCTGGTGCTGGCGGGCGTCACGGCGGTGGCGGCGGGGACGGCCGTGGCCACGGGCAGGGCCGGGGCCGCGGCCTGGGCGCCCGCCATGGTCTGGATCCGCGTGGCGTCGTGGCTGCACCTGCGCGACGAGATCCGGGCCCGCAACGGCTGTGCCCGGGCGACGAGGAACCGGCATCGCGACTCGCCAGACATCAGCCCCGGCAGCTACTGGCGCGACCAACCCTGAGCGGCGCCAGGTCGGGGGTCGGCGGCGTGCGCATGGGCGCCCGCCGCGCTCTCATGCCGCCAGGCTGTTGGCGTACCGAACCCCCTCCTCGATGTACAGCAGCCAGTTGCGGATCTGCGCGGGAGAGGGCTCCACGTTCTCCATGTAGCCCGAGCTGGGACAGAGGATGAAGCGGCGGCCGCGGCCGGCGTCGAGGGCGGCGTGGATCTTTCCCCGCAGCTCCTCGGGAGTCGCGGTCATCAGGTCGTGCGTCTCGATGTTGCCTTCCAGACCCATGCGGTCCCCGACGCTGGCGAACGCCTCGGCGAGCGACACATCGCCCATAGGGGGCGGCTCGACAGGGTTCAACACGTCGACGCCCATGGCGGCGAAACGCCGCAGCACCGGCCCCATGCGCCCGTGGGCGTGCACCCAGACCCGACCTCCCGCTGAGCGGATCAGGTCCACCAGCGGCGCATCGAGCGCGAACACGTAGCGCTCGAAGTCCTGCGGCGACATCAGCGGCGGGATGCACAGCTCCGGCCCGACCCAGCCGAAGATGCCGCGGATGCCGGCGGCGATGGCCTCCTGCACGTGCCGGCGCAGGCGCTCCGCGAAGACCTGCATCGCGGCCAGCAGCAGGGGCTCCCCGTCGGCGCTCCACAGGGCGAAGTTCTCCGAACCGATCAGCCGCTGGAGGCCGTACATGGCGTGATCCAGCGTGAAGATGGCGATACCGGCGTCCCCTGTCTCGGCGTCGGCCCGCAAGTACTCCTGGGCGTCGAACGGAAAAGGCTCGTACGGTACCGAGAGCAGGCGTCGTATGTCGGCCGGCTCCTTGAGGGCATGCTCGGTGACGTACCCCGGGCGCTGCCGGGTGCTGGCCCGGAACACCTGGCGCAGGTCGCCTGCCGGCGTGTGGTAGGTGGTGACGTGCAGCTCCCAGGCCGGGTCGCTGGTCGGCTCGATCCTCGTCTCCGTGCACCTGGCTGCCGCCGCCCCGAAGTAGAGGTTGAACGGCGCCGTTGCGTGCCGGACCAGATCGGTGAGTTCGAGGGCGCGGTCGCGGACCGCGGCGTAGCGTGGGTGCACGCAGGGATCGTGCCTGGTGCTGACGCCCCACACCTTGACGGCCGAACGGTCCGGGGTGCGGCCGTGGAAGATGGCCGTCAGACGCTCGCGGCGAGTCATGGACGCCATGGTTGCGGCTCTCCCTCGATGATCGTTCAGCGCGATCGCGAACCGGCGTGCCCGCGGGAAGTCCCGGCGTTGCCCTGCTCGACGCGAACCGGCGCCGCCGCAGGTCCCTCGGCGCCGGCGCTCGCGCAGGCCTCGCTGTCCGCGCCGCGCCTTACTCCGGCCGCGCGCAGCGCCTGCACGCGGCGAAGAGGGTAGTGGCGGCAGGCCGCGCAGGCAAGACGGCGGCCGCCTGCCTGCCGGCCTCGCCCGAGCCGGTCGCCGGGAGGGTCCCGCAAGCGCCGACGCTCGGTGCCGCGTTTGACGCCGGCCAGCGGGCCCGTGTAGCTTTGCCGCGCCGCGCCGACCGCGCGCCGGGCCCAGCCGATGGCCAGCGGGGCGGTCGGGCGCCGGGCGCAGCGAGGAGAGAGATGCAGGTGGATGCGAACAGAGCCGAGCGAGCTACAGCGCGGGCAGCGCGCGCTGGCGCGATCGCCCGCGCGGGAAGCGTGGACGCCGCACTGGCAGCGGGTGCGCTGCCGCCGCGCGCCGACCTGACCTTGGCCGAGGCGCTGGTCCTGGGGCTGCTGCGCCAGGATGTGCGCACCTTTCTGTGCGTGTTGGGCCACGGCTCCACCGAGGTCGGCGAGGTGCTGCGCGTGTACCATGGCGCGGGAGCGCTGCGCGCGTGCGGGCTCCGCAGCGAGATCGAGGCCTCGCACGCGGCGGTGGCGCTGCGATGGCTGACGGGGGAGAAGGCCGCCGTGGTCACCTCGATCGGGCCCGGGGCGCTGCAGGCGCTGGCCGCCTCGCTGGTCGCGGCCTCTGACGGCGTCGGCGTGTGGTACCTGCTGGGGGACGAGACCACCGAGGACGAGGGGCCGAACATGCAGCAGCTGCCGGGGCACGAGCAGGGCGCGTTCCTGCGCCTGTGCAGCGCCGCAGGCAGGGCCTACTCGCTCCACACCCCGCTGGCGCTGGGCACGGCGCTGCGCCGCGGGCGCCACACGGTGGACCATCCGTACGCCGCGGGCCCCTACTTCCTCCTGCTGCCGCTCAACACGCAGCCTGCGCTCCTGCCGGACTACAGCTTCGACGAGCTCGACTGCGCGCCGCCTCCAGCCGTGGGCGCGGCCGCCGACGGCGGCGCGTACGAGCGCGTCGTCGACGAGCTGCTGGCGGCCGCACGCGTGGTCGTCAAGGTCGGTGGAGGTGCGGTGCAGGCCGGGCCCGAGCTCTGCGAGTTCCTCGAACGGGTCGATGGCGTGGCGGTGCTCAGCCCGCGAGCCATGGGCGTGATCCCCTATCGTCACCCCCGCAACATGCTCGTGGGCGGGTCCAAGGGCACGCTGTGCGGCAACTATGCGATGGAGGAGGCCGACCTGCTGGTCGCCATCGGCTCGCGCAGCGTCTGCCAGTCGGATTGCTCGCGCACCGGCTATCCGCGCGTGCGCCGCGTCATCGGCATCAACGCCGATCTGGATGCAGCCTCGCACTACGCGCGTACGGTGCCTCTGCTCGGCGACGCCAAGGCGACCCTGGCGTCGCTGAATGCTGCGCTGGCCAGGCGGCAGGATCAGCGCCAGACCGGCGGTCCCGCCAGCCCAGCCGCGGCGGAGAGTCCATCGTCCTGGCTTCAGGCCTGCGCCCAGCGCAAGGCGGAATGGGAGCGCTTCAAGGCGGCGCGCTACGCGCAGCCAACCCTGGTCGATCCGGTCTGGGGCCGGCAGGTCCTCACGCAGCCGGCCGCGATCAAGGCGATCACGGACTGGGCCCGCCAGCAGGAGGTACCCTGCTTCTTCGACGCCGGCGACGTGCAGGCCAACGGGTTCCAGATCGTCGAGGACGACCGTCTCGGGCAGTCCTTCTCCGAGACTGGGGCCAGCTACATGGGCTTCGCGGCCTCGGCTCTGCTCGCCACCGGGCTGGCGTCCAGACCCATGTATGCGGTGGCAATCAGCGGCGACGGCTCGTTCACCATGTGCCCGCAGGTGATCATCGACGGCGTCGAACACGGCGCCAGCGGCTGCCTGGTGGTGCTGGACAACCGCCGCATGGGGGCCATCTCCGGGCTGCAGCGGGCCCAGTACGGGACCGACTTCGCCACGCGGGACGGGGTCGCGGTGGACTACGCCGCCTGGGCGAGAGCGGTGGCGGGCGTCCAGGGACTGCACGGCGGCTGGTCGGTCGCGGAGCTCCAGGAGGCGCTGGGACGCGCCCGGGCCCACCGCGGGCTGACCCTGATCCATGTGCCTGTGTACTTCGGCGACGATCCGCTGGGCGGCATGGGGGTGTTCGGGCGCTGGAACGTAGGGTGCTGGTGCGCCGAGACGCAGGCGATGCGCCATCGCATCGGCCTGTAGCAGGAGGACGCGACATGAGCAGGCCGCGGCTGCGGGTCGGGATCGTCGGTACGGGGCTGGCGGCGACGCCCCATCTCAAGGGGTACGCGGGCCGAACCGAGGTGGTGGTGGCCGCAGTGTGCGACTGCGACGAGGGCCGCGCGCGAGCCTTCGCCGAACGGCACAGCATCCCCCAGGTGTTCACCGAGCTGGCCGACATGCTGCCGGCGGTGGACCTCGTCGACATCGCGACGCCCACCTATCTGCACGCGGCCATGGTGCGACAGGCGGCGCGCGCCGGCAAGCACATCCACTGCGAGAAGCCGTTCTGCCGCAGCGTGGCGGAGGGCGAAGAGGCCTGGGCCGCCGTGCAGCAGGCGGGGGTCAAGCTGCTGGTCGGCGAGACCTACGTGTTCCTGCGGTCGCACATGGAGGCTCGGGCCCTGATCGAGGCGGGCGAGATCGGCCGGCCGCTGCAGATCCGCCAGCGCCATGGCGAATGGCGCGAGCGGCCCGTGCCGCGGATCCCCACGGGGCCGGCGGACCGCAGCTGGCGCCTGGACGGTGCGCTGTCCGGGGGCGGCGCCTATCCGTGGATCTTCGACCACGCCGTGCACTTCTTCGCCACCGCCGAGTACTTCGTCCCGGGCGCCTCCATCGCCGAGGTGTATGCCGTCCGCGCTGCCGCTGCGGCCGGGACGAGGCGCGCCGGTGCCGCCCACGATCCGTACGCCGCACCCGCAGTCGACATCCCCATCATCACGTGGCAGTACGATGACGAAGCGTGTCAGGGAGTCTGGATGCGGGCGGAGCGACTCAACGGCAAGTTCGACTACCAGCGCGGGTTCGGCACGCAGATCATCGGTGAACGCGGCATGATCGAGGTGCTGGGCGAGGGAGGCCACAACCTGATCTGGGACGGGCAGCAGCAGCATCTGGTCCTGCACCGGGAGGGCAGGAACCCGGTCGCCTGCCGCTTCCCCGAGGGCGGCGACGACGTGTGGGACTCGGAGATCTGCTACTACAGCCAGGGGCACATCAACCAGGTGCGCCACCTGCTCGACTGCATCGCCGCGGACGCCTTGCCCCGGTACAGCGGTCCCGAGGGCATCCATGCGGTGCGCTGCACGCTGGCCGCGATCCTCTCCGCCAGCGAGCGACGCCCCGTGCGCGTCGCGGAGGTGGCTGCCGACTTCACGGCGTACTGAACCGGCCATCTGCGCTCCGGCACCGCTGCCGCCAGCGCGCCGCGCCGCGCCGCCCGGGGTGCGGGTTGCGCGCCGCCAGCTGCTTGGCGGCGCGCGCTGGCGGCAGCCCGCTGCGGGGCGCGCGGCTGGACGCGTCGCTCACTGGCCGGTGGGTTCCGTCTCCGGGAGCATCTCGGCGCGCAGGCGCGGGTACAGGCGGCGCAGGCGCTGCGTCTGGCCGAGGTCGAACAGGCTCGTGCCGAGCCGGCGCATGGCCAGCACCGCCGCGATCCAGGCATTCGTCCAGCCGGTCTCGACCGACCAGGGCCCCCAGCCCCGGTCGGCGGAGCTGCCCCAGTACTCCCACAACTCGTAGTCGAAGGCGCGCATCCACGCCCCGTCGAGGTACGGCTGCGCCACCGAACGAACCTGGATCCGGCACAGGAAGGCGGTCAGCCGGTCAGCAGCCTCGCGGAGGCGGGCGTCCTGGGTAGCCGCAGCCGCCTCGTGCAGACCGAGCAAGGCGTAGTTCGCCGTGTAGAGCAGGTCGCAGGCAGGGTCGCCGTTGGTCTGGATCAGCGTCGCCTCGGCGGTGCCGTACGCCTCGTTGGTGGGCGGCGGGCCGTACGCGCCGTGGCCTGCCGGACCGAGCAGCTCACGGATGGCGCCGCAAGGCTGCATGAGCTGCAGTAGCTCGTCGGCCATGCGCTGCAGCCAGGCCCGGTGTTCGGGTGTGTCCTGGACCCGCACCAGGAAGCTCAGGGGCAGCAACATGCGGGCGATCTCCTGCGCCAGTCCGTTGGTCCAGCGCCACTCCTCGGGGAAGGCGGCCATCGTCATCGCCAGCGCGCGCCGCGGCTTCTCCAGCATCTCCGGATCGCCGACCAGGGCATGCGCCCACAGGAAGGCGGCCCACAGATAGGCCTGGTAGTGCGGCGCGTAGTGGACGTGGTCCTCCCCGTAGAAGAACTGCCAGCCGCCGCACTCCGCAAAGCGGGGGTGATTGATCCGGGCCCGCCGGAACCCGAGCCGGCCGGTGGTGCGCAGGTTGGCCAGCAGGCAGCGCAGGATGCGTTCGTCCCACCGGCAGTCGTCCACCAGGCGCGCCACGGTGAGCGCCGGCAAGAGCACACGCGCATTGTCGTCCCCGTAGAACACGGGGTTGCGCTCCGACCAGTTGTTCAGTCCGAAGGCTGGATCGGCCGGATCGTCGTGGTGGAAGTCCGGACTGGAGAGGACATAGTCGAGCAGTTGACCGGCTCGCTGGCGGCTGAGCGGGTTGCCGGTCAGCACCCAGTCCCAGGCGAAGACCATCGCGCTCTCGCCGATGCAGTCGCCCCGCGGCCAGGTGCGGCGCAGCTGGTTGCCCTCGTGGTCGATGCTCGACTCGAAACCCTCGATCACGCCCTTCTTCCAGTCGATGCTGTAGAGCGCGTGGCAGGCGAACCAGCGCAGCGAGCGCGCCAGGGTTGTCGCCTCGACCTGGGGTGTCACCGAGGCGGTCGCCGGCAGCGCGACGGTGACCGTGGGTGCCCAGTGGAGGGCCGGCAGCTGGCAACCCGGGAGCAGGTACTCCAGCAGCCGAGCCCAGATGTGCTGCCAGCTCACCAAGGGACCGTAGCGTCCCCGCAGCACCTGACTCAGCTTGGTGACAGCGATCAGCACGGGCCGCCCGGGCAGTTCGAACAGCAGCGGCGGCGCATCGCTGGGCAGCCCGTACACGGCAGTCCGGTAACCGGCGACGCGCGCGGCCACGAGGTGCGGCGCCTCCGCGCGTGTCGGCAGGTACCAGCAGCCGTGCAGGGCCAGGATGGAGAGCCGCTCGACCGCCGGCGCGAAGAAATCGGAGGAGACGACAACGCGCTCCCAGCTGGTCGGGCACGGCTGCCCGATCTCCAGGCCCGCCACGGCCGCCGGGTACTCGATCAGCAGGCGAAGCCGGCGCGCCGCCGCCTGCTCGAGATGCTCGGCGGTGAGCCGTAGCTGGGGGCGCGGGTAGGTGTCCGCGAGCGCCAGCAGGCCGACGTGACGGGACGCCTCGCGCAGGGCGCTGCCCACGTCGCCGTACCGGGTGCACGGCACTCCGGCAGCGAGCAGCACGCCGTACAGGTCGTTGTCCTCGGCGCAGATCAGTGCCAGCTCCATGGCGATTCCCTTCCTCCTGGCGCCGGCGCGGCCCGAAGTCCGCGGGACCCGCACGCCGGCGCAGCCCCGGGCAGAGGGCGCGGGCGAGTCGGACGCCGGCGGCTGCGTTCAGCCCGAGCGGGCCGCAGCCACGTTGCGCTGGAGGCCCTGTGTGAAGTGGGTTACCACGGCGCCCACGATGACCAGATCGAAGCCAGCATCGAACCAGCGCCGGGCGTCCTCGCCAGTCCCCGCGACCATCCCGGCCCAGCGGCCGTGGGCGTGGGCGGCGGCACACACCCGCTGGATCGCCTCCAGATGGGCGGGAGCCCGCAGGTACTCGTCCACCAGGCCCATGGTATGGGCCAGGTCGTACGGGCCCACCATGAGCGCGTCGAGCCAGGACTGCGCCGCCGCCACGGGCGCGAGTTCCAGTCCCTGCGGCGTCTCGATCTGGCACATCAGGAACTGGCTCTCTTCGAGCCGCCGCCAGTCGGCGCTGGAGGCGCCCGCGACGGCCATGACCGCCGGTCCGCCCATGCCGTGGCGGCCGCGAGGCGGACAGAATGCGGCAGCCCGCAGGATGGCGAGCTGCTCCGCCGTCTCCACCCACGGCACCATCAGCCCGCCCGGTCCCATGTCGAGCCCGCGCTTGATCGCCTCCATGGTGCAGCTCGCGGGGCGCAGCAGCAGCGGCAGGTCGAGCAGGCGGGCAGTGCGGCACAGCTCCTCGCCGCGGGACGGGTCCACGTACCCGTGCTCGAGGTCGAGCACTACGAAGTCGATGCCCTCGCGCCGGCAGATCTCCAGATATCCGGGCCAGAAGTCGAAGGTCATGAGGACTCCCAGGGCTCGGCGGCCGCGCTGGAGCTTCTCTTTCAGCGAACTAGCGAGCATCGCCGCTCTTCCGTGCCATCGCTTGACCGGCCGCGCGCCGCCCGGGCATATTTCGCCCGCTGGATCCCTGCGCCGCAGTCGGCAGGACGGGCGCGGCGCCGGCGCGGCAAAGACAAGGAGAGCCGAGGCCATGCGCAAGTGCGAGGACGTGGTGATCTACCGCGACGAGCGTTTCTACGCAGCGTTCCCGTCCGCAGTCTGCCGGGCCGACGGCGAACTGCTGGTCGCCTTCCGTCGGGCACCGGACCGGCGCCGGTTCGGGGCGCGAAGCTGCACCCACTGCGACCCCAACAGCTACCTGGTGCTGGTGCGCTCGCGCGATCTGGGCCGCAGCTGGTCGCCAGAGCCCGAGCTCATCTACGCGCATCCCTTCGGCGGGTCGCAGGATCCGTGCATGATCGAGCTGGACGACGGCACACTCCTGCTCAGCAGCTACGCCTGGATGCTGCTGCCCGCGGAGGGCGTGCCGCAGGCGACGGTGCCCGCTCGCCAGGTGTTCGGCTGGCACTTCACCTTCCTGGGAGGGTACCTGCTGCGCTCGTTCGATGCGGGGCGGACCTGGGAGGGGCCCGTGCTGCCGCCGGAGATCCCGGGGTGCGCCCGCGAGTTCCCCGGGGTGCCGCTGCCGGCCATGAATCGCGGCGCCATGGTGCAGGCCAGTGACGGCAGGATCTACTGGGCCGTGGCGGTCAGTCCGCAGGAGACGCCGCAACAGACGCGCCTCGAGCTGCTGTCCTCGGACACTTTCGGCGAAGAGTGGGAGCACGTGGCCCCGATCGCGGCGGACGCGAAGGTCGTCTTCAACGAGACGTCGCTGGTGGAGACCGCCGCAGGCGATCTGGTCGCCTTCGTGCGGACGGCGGCATTCGACGACCACGGCGTCGTCGTGCGGTCGCGAGATCGCGGGCGCACCTGGGAGCCCTGGCAGGACATGGGCGTCGTCGGGCATCCCTATCACGCCCTCCGGCTCCCCGACGACCGGGTGTTCCTCGTCTACGGCTACCGCCACGACCCCTACGGCATCCGGGCCCGCCTGCTCGATCCGGAGTGCACCGACTTCGGCGGCCCGGAGCTGGTCCTCCGCGCGGACGGCGGCAGCGGCGACCTGGGATACCCCTGGGCGTGTCTGGCTCCGGACGGCCGGGTGCTGGTCGTGTACTACTTCAACCAGAAAGAGGGACCGCGGCAGATCGACGGCACCTTTGTCGAGATCGACTGACCGGGTGCGCGTGGTGCGTGGTTGCGGGTGCCGTCAGGAGTCGCGGATGGCGGGCGGCGGTTCGACATCGGGGTCCAGCGGGAACATCGGGCGCGGGCAGCGCCGGTAGGGCAGCGAGGCCAGGTTCGCACTCGTCGCTCCGGGCGCGTCGACGGCGACGATGGCTGCGGCGATGGACTCGTAGTGCGGCCGAAACCCGTTGGGCGACTTGACCACCACCACTTGGAACTCGGCTGGCGCCAGTCCGTGCGCCTCGTACAGGCTGCGGTCCATCAGATGGACGCGCCGTTCGGTGACGACGACGTGCACGCGCTGGTCGATCACGAGCACGGCGGTGCGCCCCGCCTCCTCCGGCGTGCCGTCCGCGTACCGGAAGCGGCCGTCCGTCAGCGCCTGGACGCGCGCGGTCACTACCAGCGGCCGATGCCGGTTCGGGTCGAGCGTGCCCCCCAGCGTGAACTCGGTGCGGCCACCCACGCCAACGGCGACGGCGCGCGCGACCGCAGGTGCGTCCACCAGCGACAGCAGCGCGCGGCCGTCGAGCGGCGCGGCCACCAGGGCGCGCAGGATCGCGTTGCTGTCTCCGGGCGCTCCCGAGGAGGTCGCATCGGCAGCATCCGCCAGCACGGTGAGACCAGCGGTGCGGCGGGCGATGTCGATGGCAGCAGGGATGCTCGTCAACCTGGCCTGGAAGTGGTGCCGGTTGAACCACATGAAGCGCGCCACCGTCGCCGCCGTCTGCTCGGCGAGCTCCTGGTCCGCGTCGGTGGTGACCAGGACGTTCGTGCGCAGCTCCGGCACGTCGGTGAACGGGTTGCCGATGAGCACGCCGGCCGCCAGGCCCCGCGGCGACCCCTCCAGCTCCCGGCACATGCGGATGGCAGTGCCGAAGCGCCCGGTGGCGGTGATCAGCTCGTCGCCGCGCACCAGCATGGGCAGCGGCACGCGTGCCGTGGCTGGTCGTGCCCCGTGGCGCAGCAGCCGCAGCAGTACGCGCGCGGCGCGCTCGCCGGTCTCCGCCTGGTCGACGTGGGGATAGGTGTGGAAAGGCACGATCGCCTCGGCGAGGGCGACCATGGCGTCGGTGAGCACCGCGTGCAGATCGACGGATGCCACCACCGGAACCGGTCCCAGCAGGCTGCGCACCGAGCGGAGCAGCAGGCCCTCCGGGTCGTCCTCGCGCTCGCCGGCCATCGCCCCGTGGAGGGCGAGGTAGGCGGCGTCCACGCGCCCCGCGGCAGCCGCCGCAGCGGCTGCCGCCGCCAGCAGGCGGTCGAGGTCGGCCTGGGCCACCGGGCCGCCGGAGACCGACCAGGCGGCGAAGGCGGGCACGACCTCGATGCCGCCGGCGTTTGCCAGCGCGCGCAGGGCGCCCGCGATCTCCGTGGCCGTGTTCTGCAGCGCCTGGACGAGCGCCGCACCGCGGCGGATCTTGAAGTCGCCGTAACGGGTGAGCACGGGGCTGAAGACCGCGCTCTCCTGCTTGACCGACAACAGCAGCACGCGCTGCACCACTGCACCACCTCGAGGCCATGGACTTCGTGCGCCAGGCAGCAGGGCCGGCCGCGCCGCGCGTTCGCCGGTGCCGCCGCGACAGACAGCGCCGCCGCTGTCCGCGCGAACTCCTAGCCGCTCGTCAGCAAGCGGATCCCGTCCCGCAGCAGCAGCGCCGCCAGGGCGAGCAGGGCGGCGCCCAGCGCGCGGTTCAGCCAGGCGTACCATCGGCCCAGCAGGAGGCGACGCACCCGGGCGATCAGCACGGCGAGCGCGGCTTTGGCGCCGACCAGGCACGCGTAGAACACGCCGATGAAGAGGCTCGCGCCCAGCACGCTGCCGGGACGCAGCACCAGCGGCGCTCCCACTGCCATCCAGAACAGGTACGGATGGGGATTGAGCCAGTTGGTCACGATGCCCTTGCGCAGCGACGACGGCGGCGTTCGCCCCGCCGCGGGCGCCTGCGGGGCAGCCCTGAAGCTCTCGTACGCCAGGAAGCACACGAACGCGGCTCCGGCCAGCGAGACGACACCCATGACGACATCGGCCTGCGCCAGGCGCGCGAGCGCGAAGACGGCGAGCACGACGACGGGCAGATCGCTGAGCAGCGGCACGCAGGCGACGCGCAGTCCGGCGGCGCGCCCGTGGCGCAGCGTCTCGGCGATCAGGAGCGTGGTCAGCGGCCCGGGCGCCAGGCCCGCGCTGAGGCCCAGGGCAGCTCCCGCACTGGCGGCGGTGGTCAGCTCGTGCATGGCGAGAGGCCAACATATGCGGCGCGGTAGCCTGCGGCAAGGCAGGCTTCGGAAGGCCCCCGGCGCGGCTGCCGGCATCGGCCAGGACCCGGTCCGTCGAGCACGGAGACGGCGATGATCATCGATGCGCACACCCACTTCTACGATCCCAGCCGGCCGCAGGGCGTACCCTGGCCGGCTCCGGACAGCGGCACGCTGTACCGTCCGGTCCTGCCGCAGCACTTCGCGGCGGTCGCCGCCCCGTGCGGGGTCACCGGCACGGTGGTGGTCGAAGCCAGCCCGTGGGTGGAGGACAACCAGTGGGTGCTGGATCTGGCGGCGCGTGAGCCGGCCATCGTGGGGTTCGTCGGCCACCTGGCGCCGGCGCAGCCGACCTTCGGCGCCCTTCTGCGCCGTTTCGCGGCGAACCCGCTCTTCCGCGGCATCCGGTGGGGTGCCGGCCCGTTCTCGACGCTGCCTTCCCGGGAGCGGCGCCGCTCCCTGAGGCAGCTCGTCGAACTCGACCTCGAACTCGACGTGCTCATCGGCAAGGAACACCTGGCGTCGGTGAGCGCGGCGGCACGAGCACTCCCCGAGCTGCGCGTCGTCATCGACCACGTCGGCCATGTGCCGATAGACGGCCGCCAGCCCGATGCCGAATGGGCGGCCGGCATGCGCCAGGCAGCGCGCGCTCCCGGCGTCTACGTGAAGATCTCCGCGCTGCTCGAGCTGAGCCGGCAGCAACCCGCGCCGGCCGATCCGGGCTTCTACGCGCCGACGCTGGAGGTCCTCTGGCAGGCGTTCGGCGAGGAACGGCTGATATTCGGCAGCAACTGGCCGGTGTGCGAGCGCGCCGGCGCCTACGCGACGGCGTTCGCCGTGGTGCAGGCCTTCGTGCGCGGCAAAGGCGGCCGCGCCGAGGAAAGGGTCTTCGAGCACAATGCCCGCGCCGCCTACCGGCTGCCGGGCAGCGGTTGAGGGGCGCGGCGCTCGCTGCTGCCAGCGTGCGGACGGCAGCCGGCGCCGGACGGCGGCCTGCGGCAGCGCAGGGCGGCAACCCAACAGACTCGCAGGAGCGATGGCCATGGCCGTGATCCGGGTGCGCGCCAGCTACTACCAGCAGTTCGATGCCGCTGTCGATCTCGACGTGCCGGCGGAGGGCTACGGAGGCTGGCAGGAGGCCGATATCGATATCAGCGCCGAGCATACGGCCGTGGTCGTCATGCATGCCTGGGATGCGGGGACTGCGGCCGAGTACCCCGGATGGTACCGTGCAGTCGAGTACATTCCGCGGGCGCAAGCGATCGCGGCGAGCGTGTTCCCGCCCTTGCTGGCGGCGGTGCGGGGCTCGCCGCTGCGGCTCTTCCACGTGGTCGGGGGCCGCGACTACTACAGCCATCTGCCGGGGTACCAGCGGGCGAAGGCGCTGGCGGGCGCCGCCGCGCCGGCCCCGGCGCAGGTGGAGCCCGACCCGGTATACGAGGCGCTGCAGGAGTTCCGCGCTCGCCACGTGTTCGTGGGCCGGCACAACGAGGAGGACGTGCGGCGCGGCTTCGCGCGGCTCGACTTCATGCCGCAGGCTCGGCCCTTGGAGCACGAGGGCGTGGCTGCCGACACTGAGCAGCTGCTGGCGTTGTGCCGGGACGCGGGCGTCAACCATCTGGTGTACGCAGGCTTCGCGGTGAACTGGTGCCTGCTGCTCTCGCCGGGAGGCATGGCGGCCATGGCCCGCCATGGGGTCATCTGCTCCGCGCTGCGCCAGGCCGTGACAGCGGTCGAGAACCGCGAGACGGCCCGGCTGGAGCTGTGCAAGGAGATCGCGCTGTGGCGGGTGGCCCTGGCATACGGGTTCGTGTTCGACGTATCTGCCTTCGTCGCGGCGCTGGCCCCAGCCGGCGGCGCGGCGGCGCCGGGGCAGCCTGCGTGAGGGCCGCCGTTCGCCGCGGGGCGGGCAGACGGTGGCCAAGAGGCAGGACGGGGCCTAGATTAGCAGGCCGCGCATCGGGACATGCGTGCCCATCGTCGGGCGCCGATCCACAGAAAGGAGAGCCATGAGCACCAAGAATGCCGCCGACTTCGACCGAGCGCTCGAAGTCGGTCGTCCACCGAACGTGAAGCAGCTTTTCCCTCACTCCCGCGCGCTGCTGGTGAGCGGCAAGGCGATCGACCGCGCCATGCTGGCCAAGGGCCAGGCGATCGCCATCGCCGCCAATGGCCGCAGCAGCTTCGTCATCCGGGGGGCGCTGAAGGCCGCGCAGAAGGCCAACGCCGCCCTGATCATCGAGATCGCGCGCTCGGAAGGCGGCACCAAGGCCTACTGTGCGGTGAGCCTGTGGAATATCGCCTGCCTGGTCGACCAGGCCTGCAACGAGATGGGCATCACGGTGCCGGTGGCGGTCCACGCCGATCACTACGGGCTGAAGTCGCCCGCGGAGGTCGAGGCTGCCAGGACCGAGATACCGACCCTGTTCGAGGCCGGCATCACCTCCATCGCCATCGATGCGTCGCACATGCCGGATGACCAGAACCTCCTGGCGAGCATCGCGCTGAAGCAGTACGTGCCGGACTGGGCAGGGCTGGAGACCGAGGTCGGCGAGATCAAGGGCAAGGAGGGTCTGTCGAATCGGGAAGAGGCGCTGTTCCTCATCCGGGGCCTGAACGCCCATGGCATCTTCCCGGACTGGATCGCCCTGAACAACGGCTCCACGCACGGTCTGGAGGCCGACGGTCTGGGGATCCAGGTGGGTCTCACCGCCGACATCCATCAGGCGCTGGCC
Organism: uncultured Gemmatimonadaceae bacterium; assembly: GCA_964591015.1. Lineage (GTDB taxonomy): Bacteria > Latescibacterota > UBA2968 > UBA8231 > UBA8231 > SLHA01. Next base: position 8,507 of record CAZPXM010000003.1, on the reverse strand, counting down.
CCTTACTGCGTCTCCGGGGCGCAGCACGGGACGTCGGGCAACGACTCGGAGCGGCTGCGTCGCATCGCCCGCGAGACGCGCACCACCAAGGCGAACGTGGCAACGGCGCTGCAGATGGTGTCGTGGGGCCTGGAGGTCAACGACTACGGCAACGCCGTGCAGAAGGATGGGGCGTTCGTCAAGGTCAAGGGCGAGGGGGTGAGCGAGGAGGTGTGGGCGGCGATGGTCAGGTACGCCGACGAGAAGGGCATCAAGGGCGGCGATTACAAGAAGCTGAACCTGCCCTTCGAGAACGCGCTGCTGGCGCAGCCTCGCCCCATCCGCGAGCGGATGATCGACCGCACGGCCGAGTTCGTGTACAAGCTCATCACGCAGGTCTTCAACTCGCAGGACACCGCGCCCCTGGCGGTCGAGGCGATCCTGAAGGCAGGGTCGCACGATCTGGGATCCCGGGCCAAGCGTCTGGAGGATCCGGCAGAGTGGACACCGGAGGGGATCGCGGCCAGAGCCAGGTCGCTGGCGGGGGAAAAGGGGCCGAAGGGCAACTTCGACGACTGAACTGGCGGGTACCAGCGGCCCGCCGGCACGGCAGGGCGAAGGAGGGGAGCTGCGTTCGCTCGAGCAGCTCCCCCTTCCTTTTCGTGCGGCCGGCGGCCGGCGGCTGACCGCCGGCCCCGCGCTCCGCCGCTCAGTCCTTCACGAGCACCGCGAGATAGCGGATTCTCCAGAACTGGGTCGGCTCGGTCACGCGCAGGACGCACTGGTTCTTCCCGGCGTCGGTGATCGCGTAGCTGGCGGGACTGCGATCGGGGATCAGCACCACGTCCTTGCCGCGGCAGGTCAGGGCGAACTCGCGGTCGCGGGTGATGTCCACCCTGGTGAACTGCTGTTCGTCGATGTGGTCGGCCAGCGTGACGCTCTTGCGGAGTAGGCCGCGGACCTCGATCACCCCCTGCTTCTGGAGCTCGTCGCGCGTGCCGATCGCCACGTACGCCGTGTTGCGCGCCGCGGTGAGCGTCTCTTCGGTCTCGCGCAGCTGGCTGCGCGTGCCGGCCAGCTCGCCCCGCACGGTCTCCAGCGACGACTCGGTGTCCGCCAGCCGCGAGGTCACCTGCCGGATGGTCTGGTCCTTGTTCTCGATCACCGCTCGCAGCTCGGCGATCGTCTGGCTGTTCTGAGCGATCTCCTGGCGGAGCGTCGCCACCACATTCTCGAGAGCGGCGATCTTCACGCCCGACTGCCGGATGCGCTCGCTGAGCTCGTCGATCTCCTGGCGATCGCGCTGGAGCTGGCCCTCGATGACGGCGATGTCCGCCAGCATCTGGTCCTTCTGCGTCGCCATCTCGCCTGCCGGGCGGCTCACCAGCTCGTTGATCGCGATCTGCTGCCTGCGCACGTCCTGCAGCTTGCCGGCGACCTCGTCGATCGTGGCCGCGATGCCGGCCAACTCGCGGTGCATCGCGTCGCGCTCGCCCTGGGTCGCAGCGACCTTGCTGCCGAGCTCGGCGATGGTGGCCGCCTTCTCGCGGATGGATCGCTGCTGCAGGTATGCCACCACGCCGAGACCGAGGATGATCGCGGCCATGGCGACCACCAGGACTGCCGCGCCTCGGCGTGAGTACGGACTCTGCGTCATGGGCCGTGGCCGCTCCGACATGGCTGCACCTCCTGTTCTCCAGCGAGCGTCGCGCAGTAGACGGCCGCTGCCCGTGTCTCGGCGCGCGCCAGACCCCTGGGCGGACGCCTGCCCGGGGCCGCCAGCGTGCACGCCGGGGCCGTCGGCCGCGGCGGGTCGCGCTGCGTAAGAAGCAGGTCAGCCGCGCCGCGTCAAGGGCGTCGGCTCGCGGTGCGGCGAGCCAGGAGGCCGCGCTCACCGGCGGGGGACGACCGCCCATGGCTGGCGCGCGACCTGGCGCGGCGCAAGGCCCGCCGGTATCTTCACGGCCGACTGCACAC
>CAZPXM010000003.1:0-6541 GCA_964591015.1 uncultured Gemmatimonadaceae bacterium | reverse complement strand
GGAGGGAGACGCCATGCTCGGCGGCGAGACGCGCTTGTGGAAGCTGACGCGGCGCCAGGTGCGCGCCCGCGTGGAGGCAGGCCAGCTGCGCGGCGCCCTGCTGCCGACGGGCAGCACGGAGCAGCACAACGAGCATCTGGCCATGGAGCACGATACCGCCAGTGCCGTCCATGTGGCCCATCAGGCATCGCTGGAGCTGTTCCCGCGGGTGGTGGTGGCCACGCCGATACCGGTCGGCATCTCGGCGCACTGGCTGGAGTTCCCGGGCACGCTCACGCTCCGTCCGGAGACCTTCTTCGCGGTGGCCTACGACATCTGCGACAGCCTGCGACGCCACGGCATCGAGCACATCCTCATCGTCAACGGCCACGCGGGCAATGGGCCGCTGGCGCAGCAGATGCCCGATTTCCGGGCCAGGCTGGGCATCGATGTCCAGTTCGTCTCGTACTGGCAGGCGTACAGCGAGGCGCTGGTCAGGGAGCAGATGGAGTCCGGCGAGTGCCCGGCGCACGCGGCCGAGTTCGAGACCTCGGTGGCCCTGGCGGCTTTCCCCGAGAACGTCCACTGGGAAGGGGTGGCGACAGACGGTCCCGCCTTGCCGATAGCCAATCGCGGCTACGCCGAACGAGAGCCACGGTACTTCCGGGCCGCGCGCGATCTGGCCAGCGCCGCGAAGGGGCGAGTCATGGTCGACGCGGCCGCCCGCTGGCTGGCCGAGCGGATGCGCCAGATGCTGGGTTGAGCCCGACGCCGAGGCCTGGGCGCCAGCTGGGCGCCAGCGCGCTCTCCTGGGCGCGGTCCCGCACGCCCGCGCCCCCTCCAGCGAGGTTTCCATGTCAGACAGACCCACCCCCGCCGTCCTGCGCCGTCGCCTGATCTGGTTCTGCCAGACGGAGTCCGTGGCCCGGCAGCCCGAATCCCTGCGAGTGCTGCGGGACCAGATCGGCCTGACCACCATCATGCCGGAGAGCCCTGTCTGCCACACCTCGGGCTTCGCGGCGAGCGCCGAACTGGCCGAGCGAAGTCCGTTCGCCGACTGGCGCAGCCGGCTGGATCGTTGGCCCGGTGGGCGGGATGGGGTGTATCCGCCTGTGGCTGGCGTGCTGGGCGGAGTGGACGACGGGCCGCTGCGCACGGTGCTGGAGCACTGTGCCCGGTTGGGGATCGAGGTCTGGGGGCATGTGGGGCTGTGGAGCTATGGCGGGGACGTGTATCCCGAGTACGCGATGCGGACCCTGGACGGCCAGCCCCTCGCAGCCGGGCAGGCTCGCTGGGGGATCGGCCTGTGTCCGAGCAGGCCGCGCATCAACGAGTGGGTGCGGGCGGGCCTCGTCGAGGTCGTGAGCAAGTACGGCCTGACGGGGTTGTGCGTCGACCACGCGCGTTACCCGGGCCCGGCGAGCCTCTCCAGCTTGTCGGGGTGCGGCTGCCAGTTCTGTCAGGACGCCGCCGCAGGGCTCGGCCTCGACTTCGGCAGCATCCGCGCCGGGGTGCGCGGCTGGCTGGAAGAGAGGGGCCAGCTCGACGCCCGGCGGCTGCAGGCCCTGCTCGCGGGACGTGGCTGCGGCTGGGAGCTGGCCGAACTGCGGCGCGGCGGCGGCGTGCTTGCCGCCTGGCTGGATCTGCGCGCGGCCCTGCTGGCCGCCCGAATGCAAGAGTTTCGGGTCGCCGTCCGTAACATCGGGGGCGCCGGGTTCGTCTTCGGCAGCGACGTGTTCGCGCCGTCCGTGGCCTGGCTCGGTGGCCAGCCATACGACCTGTGGGAGCGGCACGTCGACTTCCTGACCGGCGGCAGCTCGCACGGCGGGGTGGTGGGTTGGGCCACGGCGGTCCCCGATCTGGCCAGCGCGTGGGCCCCGGCGCTGTGCCGCGCGGTGCCGGGCCTGGGGGAGGCGGCTGCACGCGCGCTGATCTACCGCCTGTTCGGCCTGGATGACCTCGAGCTCGCGCCCGGCGTCCTGCAGACGGCCGCAGCCGGGCCCTTCCCGCTTGCGGAGCTGTATGCGCGCGAGGTCCAGCGCCTCGTGGCGGTTGCCAGTGGCCGGGTGCCGCTCTATCCGCCCATCTCGGCCCACGGCGATACCGGGCAGGTCGAGGCTCTGTGCCGCGCTGTGACCGAGGCGCGGTGCCAGGGCGCTATGCTGAGTCTGGATCCGGCGCGTGCCGACATCCTGGCCACGATCGCGCGGCACCTGCGCCCGTGAGCGGCCCGCGCGGCACGGCCGCGCATCGCCCCTCTCCACGTCGCCGGCCAGCGGCGCGCCCCGTCGCCCGCCCGGCGCCCCGCCGTAGCGCCAGGGGCAAGCGGCCGCGTCGTCAGCGGGGGCCGGGCGGCGGCGCGGCGCCGGGCTCGACGACCAGGTGCACCTTGTCCGGTCTGACCGCGACCACGTCCAGACCGGTGTAGTGGCGGACGGAGCTGGCGTCGATGCCCAACGTTCGCTGGCCCTGCGCGACCGCACTGGCATCGACCGCGACCCGGAAGGCGCTGCTGCTGGTCAGCAGCAGCCGCCGCCGCGGGCCCACCACGCTGACCTCGACGGTCCGTGGCACGACCTCCACGAGGCGGTATCCGGGCGGCAGCCCCTGGACCTCGATCTCCGCCGTGTGCGTGGCGTGCTCCCAGGTCGCGCCGGGAACGAAGGCCAGCCACCCGGCCATCGCCAGAACCAACGCCACCACGGCCTCCAGCAGATGCGACCAGCGGGCCCCGCTGCCGTCGCGATGCCCCCGCCGTCTGCCGGCCAGCCCCAGCTGGTCCTGCAGCTCGTCGATCAGTTCGGCCGGCGCGCGCAGTTGCCGCAGTCTGCCCCCCCGCGCGATGCTGATCGTGCCCCGCTCCTCGGAGACGACCACGGCGAGGGCGTCGGTGTGCTCCGCTATGCCGAGAGCGGCGGCGTGCCGCGTCCCGACAGAGCCGAGCTGCTCGCGGTTCGCGGACAGCGGCAGATGCACGGCAAAGCGCGCGACGCGGTCGCCCTGGACCAACACGGCACCGTCGTGGCCAGGCGAATGCGGGTCGAAGAGGCTGACGACGAGCTCCTCGCTGATGCGGCCGTTCAGCGCGATGCCGCCGGCCAGGAAGCGGTCCGGCGGCTCCCTTCCGGTCACGACCACCAGGGCGCCGATGCGCTGCCGCGCGAGGGCCGTCAGCGCCCGGTAGAGGGCCGCTGCGCTGGAGGCGCCCGGTTGGCGGCGGCGGCGCCGCAGACCGAAAGCGGCGATCTGTTCGAACAAGCGCCGCAAGTCGTCCTGGAAGATCACCGCCAGCAGCACCAGCAGTCCGGCGAAGAAGCCCTGGAACATCCAGATGGTGAGCTGCAGTCGCAGCTGCAGCGCGACTGCGTACAGCCCCACCAGCAGGGCCAGCCCCACCAGGGCTAGATGGGCGCCGACGCGGCGCGCCCAGGCGAGCAGGCCCCACAGCAGCAAGCTGACCGCCGCAATGTCGACCAGGTCGGTCAGCGACATCTCCTTGAGGAGGTCGGTCATGGCGATTCCCTTCTCGTCCGCGGCTGGGCAGGCCGCCGTGGAGCCGACCTGGCGCCGCGACTCAGAAACGGATCTGGCGCTGGACCGGCAGCCGGTGCTGGTCGGATCTGGGCTCGATCGGCCACGCGCGGAGCTCGTCGACCAGCTCCAGCAGGCCGCCGACCGCCGCCTCGAACGCGATGCGACCCTTCTCCGCCGATGCGGTCCGCGGATCGCCGTGGACTCCCGTGCGCGTCCACCGCCCCCAGTAGTCGTTGAAGCGCACGAAGCGGCTCGTGCTGTCGGAACTGACGAAGCGGCCCACGCGGTCCTGCCCCGCGGTGGCACGCTCCAGGTGGACTCGGTCGCCGGCCAGATACAGGTAGAGCGACGTCTCCAGCTCGTCCGCATGCGCGATGACCTCGCTCTGGCGGACCTTCTCGAAGGCTTCCAGAGCGAACGCCAGGTAGCTGGCGGCAAAGCACAGCGACTCAGTCTCGAGCACTGTGCGGCGCGCGACCAGGTCCACCAGCGGGGCGTTGGAGCCGTGTCCGTTCACCAGGAGCAGCCGCTGGAAGCCGTGGTAGGCCACGCTCTTGGTGACGTCCAGGCAGTAGGCGATGAACGTCTCCGGCTGGACATGGATGGTGCCAGGAAAGTCCATGTGATGGAGGTTCAGTCCGAAGGGAACCGGCGGCAGCACGAGCACCTTCTCCGGGGCGCGACATCCCACCTCCAGGCACACGCGTTCGGTGAGGAATGCGTCGGTGTCGAGCGGCAGATGGGGGCCGTGCTGCTCGGTCGAGCCGGTTGGCAGGACGACGAGCGCCTGGCGCGCGATCGCATCGTTGATCTCGGGCCAGGTGAGATGGGCATAGCGGTAGGGCTGGCGGGTGGTCATGGCATCGCCTCCTGGTGACGGTGCGAGGGCCTGGAGAACGCGACCGGTCATCGCCCGGCTCGCCCGGCCACGGCACGCCGGTGCCCCTGGCCCCTTCAGGCCTGCCTCCGGACGCCGATGCGGCAGCACAGGGGGCAGCTCTCCCGGCGATGGCCGCGGGCAGGGCAATGCTCGCGCCCGAACAAGATCAGCTGCAGGTGGAGCCGGCACCAGCGCTCCATGGGGAACAGCCGCTTGCAGTCCGCTTCGGTCTGGCGAACGCTGCCGCCGCGCGACAGACCCCAGCGGCGCATCAGCCGGTGGATGTGCGTGTCCACCGGGAAGGCCGGCTGCCCAAAGGCCTGCGCCAGGACTACCGAGGCGGTCTTGCGGCCTACCCCCGGGAGGGCCTCCAGGGCCTCCATGCTGGCTGGCACCCGGCCCCGATGCCTGGCCAGCAGCAACGCCGACAGCTCGCGGAGGGCGCGCGACTTGCGGGGCGCCAGGCCGCAGGGCCGGACGATGCGCTCGATCTCCTCCACGTCCAGCGCGGCCATGGCCGCCGGCGTGGCCGCGCGCGCGAACAGCGCCGGCGTGACCCGGTTCACGCACGCGTCGGTGCTCTGGGCCGACAGCAGCACGGCGACCAACAGGGTGTAGGGATCGCGGTGCGCCAGCGAGGGCTGCGGCGACGGATAGAGCTGGTCGAGCGTGGCGAGGATCAGCTGCACCTTCTCGGCCTTCTTCACTTCCCGCAGCCTCCGCTCAGGAAGTGCTCGATCAGGCGCCGCGAGATGCTCATGCTGTCCGGCAGCTCCGGCAGCCGGGCCCGGTCCCGCGAGAACCACCGTGCGTCGGCCAGTTCGCCGTCTGCCAGACCGAGCTGCCCCCCGGCGTACGCGGCGGTGAACCCGAGCATGAGCGAGTGCGGGAACGGCCACGGCTGCGAGCCCCAGTAGCGCAGGTCGGCCAGGCGCAGGCCGACTTCCTCGCGGACCTCGCGGTGCACGGCCTCCTCGACGCTCTCGCCGGGTTCGACGAACCCGGCGAGGAGGCTGTAGCGGCCCGGCGGGAAGCGGTGGTTGCGGGCCAACAGAAACTCCTCGCCGCGATGGACCAGGACGATGACGGCTGGCGCAAGGCGCGGGAAGAAGAGCTGATGGCAGCGCGGGCACTCGCGCGCCCGTTCGGTGCGGCGGCGCTCGGTGGGGCTGCCGCAGCGGCCGCAGAAGCGGTGGTCGCGGTCCCAGTCGACGATCTGGACTGCGCGCCCAGCTATGCCGAGCAGCTCGTCGTCGAGCAGGCCGTAGAGCTGCCGGAGCCCGCGCCACTGGGTGCCCGCCGGCGGCGCCACGCCAGCGGGCAGCGCGGCCGCGTGGCAGTGGCCGAAGCGCGGCGAGTGACCCAGGTAGAGCAGGTCGACGGACGCCAGGTCGAGGCCGGGAAGCTGGCCCTGGCACGGCACGGCGACCGACGCGTCGTCCCCGCCGGCCACCAGCACGTCGCGATCGCGGACCAGGAAACAAGGGTCCGCGGGTGCCACGCCGTGCGGCGAGACGATGCCGATGACGAAACCAGAATCCATGGCAGCCTCAGCCACGGGCGGCTGGCGTGCCTCCAACGAGACGAGGGTCGGCGGCCACCGGGACGCACCACGCGGCGCCGGCCACCGTGTCGCTCAACTGTGCGCCTGCCGCCATTTGCGCTTGCTGGCCTGCATCTCCCTGTTCGGCGCGATGGTCCGCGACGTCACCTGACCGCGCTTGTCGATCAACCACTGGCCCATGTTGTCGCGGCGCACGGGCAGACGCTTGGCCGCGGGCGGCGGCTGGATCGCGGGTGTCGGCGTCGCCGCGTACCAGTAGGCGACACTGCTCATCTCGTTGCACAGGTGATTCGCGTGGCCATGCTCGATGGTGACCCGGATCTCGCGCTGGAAGCGGACCGGGTTCTCCAGGTGGTGCACGTAGCTCGTCTGGTACCCGCCCGTGCTCTCCTCGTGCAGCGATGATCCGTTGCGCAGAAACGCGTTCGGCTGCATGCCCCAGGCCTGGTTCAGGTAGTCCTCGCTGCCGGTGCCATGCAGGTCTGGCGGCCACTTGTAGCCGTCGACCCAGATCATGTCGTCGCCTTCCCCCCACCAGGTGCCCTGGAAGTTGGTCACGCTCAGGTTGCAGCCCAGGTAGTGGC
>CAZPXM010000002.1:74130-78141 GCA_964591015.1 uncultured Gemmatimonadaceae bacterium | reverse complement strand
GCCCTCACTGGCACGACGCCCAGTATTGCGAGTTCGTCGCTGCCATCGCGTGTCGGCAGCGACGAACTCGCAATACTGGGCGTCGTGCCAGTGAGGGCTGGGCTGGCCGTGAGGAACGCGCGCGGTGAAGGCGACCTCGGTGATGCGGTGCTCGCCGAAGGCGCCGCCCTGCACCACGACCTGCCGGTGCGCGACCGGGCTGAGATTGGCCAGCGTCACCCGCGCCCCGGCATCCTCCAGACGGGTCACCAGAGCGGCCACGTCCTCGGGCAGCCCGGGCCGGCGCGCCGCCGCATCGAAGTACCACAGCCGGCTCATCTGAAGGCCACCGTTGTAGAGAAAGAGCGGCCCACCGGTCGTCAACTGCACCAGCCCCTCCACCGTCACCGGATTGCGCACCTGCAGATACCAGTCGCCGTACGTGGCAGGGTCCTGGCAGTCGTCCCGCATGAATGCCAGTCGCTGGTACACCTGCGCCTGATTGTGCTCGAGTATGTCGACGGGGTAGTCGGGGTACTCGCCCATCAGGTAGCTCAGCCAGGGGGCCTCGTGATTGCCGCCGTGCTTGGAGAACTGGGGGATGACCCGCGCGTAGTCGCGACTCCGGTGGTCGCGCAGCCGACGTGCCAGTTCCAGGTCGCCGGGCGCCTGCCCCGTCGCCCACAGGTGCGCCACGAACCGGGCCTGCAGGGGAGCGTACCCCTCCCAGCCGCGATCCGTATGGAAGTGGGGGACCTCCACGACCCCGTCGCGCTCCCGGGCCTGCTCTACCAGCTTGAGGACCTGCCGCCGCGCGCAGTCGATGCAGCCGGAGTCCTGGAACAGCAAGGCCATGTTCTCGGCAGCCGCCAGCACGGCATCGCCGATGTGGTGCCACCCGTGCGGCCACGACCAGCCGTAGTAGCCGCCGTACCACTTCCCGTCCAGGTACTCGCCGATCTGCCCGGAGAGCCCCACGTTGTCTGGCAGGAGCCCCCCGTTTCGCTCGGCGCGCGCCAGCCAGGCTTCCACGTACTCGCCGACCCACCGGCGGCACCGTTCGTCGCCGGTGAACAGGTAGGCGTGCGTCACCAGACTCGTGGACGCCAGATTGGCCACCACGTCGCCGCGGGCCATGCGGCGCACGATCGCCTCGCCCATCCGGCGCTCGTTCTCCGGGTCGCGCAGATCCTCGACGCAGCGGATGCCGGGCAGATCCAGGAAAGGCAGCGGCCAGGGATGCCACTGCTCGTACCGGTACCGCGTGTAGTACTTCTCGAAATTGCGCCAGCCAGGCCCCATGCTGCCGACGTGCGGCGAGCGGAGCAGCCGGCGTGTGCCATCGTAGTTCGCCGCTTCGGGGTCCTCGGCCATGTAGAAGCCGGCGTAGCGGCGAGCGCGCGCCCGGTTCACCGCGTGGCCGGGGTCGGCCAGGCCGAGCAGGTAGAACAGCTCGTACCCTTCTCCCTGGTGCATCCAGTCGTAGCCCTGCTCGTACTCCTTGACCACCATCGGGTGCCCGTGTCCGGTGCCGTAACGGGCAAACTGCGCCGTGATCGCCTCGAATTCCCGTTGCGCGTGCTCCCGGTACAGCTCTGCCCCGCCCAGGGCATAGTACAGGGGCCAGTTGTGGAAGCTCTCGTACGCATCGTCCAGTCCGTCGATGCCCTCGAAGTCGGGACGGGTCGGCCACATGAGGGTGCCGTCAGGATGCACGTACCTGGCCAGCAGCGGCGCAGCCGCACCGTCCAGCAGGGCGAACAGGCGGCGCTCCAGCACGGCCCAGCGCGGGGGCTGGATCAGCGGCGTGGTCGCACCGATGATCTCCATGCGCTCCTCACCTTCTCAAGAGGGGTGGCGGCACAGCGCCGCCAGCGCTCGCGCTCAGGAACGAGCGCCCCGCGCCGGCGCGCCTCTCGGCGTGCAGCTCACGGATCGCCCGCAGCCGCGGCCGCCAGCCCCGCGCCGAGCACCGCGCCCGTAGCCGTCGGCCCCACGGTGCGCGCATAGAGCTCCAGCAGGGGACCCAGACGGCGCTGCGGCGCCGCGAACCGGCCGCTCGCCCGCCGCTGCTGGAAGAACGCGGCGTCCGCCGGCCTGCCATCGACCAGCAGCTGCAGCGTCCGCGCGTGCAGATCGATGGCGATGACATCGCCGTCGGCCACCAGCCCCACCGGGCCGCCCCGCGCCGCCTCCGGATCCACGTGCCCGATGCACGGCCCGCGCGTCGCGCCCGAGTACCGCCCGTCGGTGACAAACGCGATCGAATCGTTCAGGCCCATGCCCTGCGCCGTGGCCGCCAGCAGCGACAGCTCGCGCATGCCGGGTCCGCCGGCCGGGCCTTCCCAGTTGACCACGACGACGTCCCCGGCGCGGATCTGGCCGGCGGCCAGCGCGTCGCGCGCGTCCTCTTCGCACGAGAACACCCGTGCCGGTCCCGCGTGTCGCCACATGGCCGGGACCACGGCGCTGGCCTTGACCAGCGCGCGGCCCAGGTTCCCCCGCAGGACGCGGATGCCGCCCTCGGGGTGCAGCGGTCGCTCGAACCGGGCGACCATCTCGCCGGCGGCCTCGGCGCAGGCGGCTGGGCAGCGATCGCCTGCCTCCAGTGCTGCTCCGTCAGAGGCCGGGCCGACGCAGCCCGGAGAGCCGCCGCCAGCGCCGGCCAGCAGCTCGCCGAGAGTGCAACCGCCGATGGTCGGCGCGTCCGCATGCAGCAGGCCGCCGGCGGCCAGCTCGCGCAGGACGGCGCGGATGCCGCCGACTGCCCCCAGGTCGGCGGGCAACCAGGCGGAAGCGGGCCGGAAACGCGCCAGCAGGGGCGTGCTGCGGCTCAGCCGATCGAAATCGTCGATGCTCAGATCCACGCCAGCCTCGTGCGCCACGGCGGGCAGATGCAGCGCCGCATTCGTCGACCCGCCTACGGCCAGCACGGCGCGGACAGCGTTCTCCAGACTCGCCCGGCCGAGCATGGCCCGCGGCAGCGCGGTCCGATCGCCCCGCAGCCAGTAGTCCGCCGTGCGCCGCACGATCAGGGCGCCTGCCGCGCGCGCCATCGCCACCAGGGCCGGACACAGCTCGCCCCCGTCGGGTCGGGTCGCCATGACGGTGGCGTTGCCGGGCAGCGACAGCCCCAGCACCTCGGTGACGATCGCCATGGTGGTGGCCGTGCCCATCATGTTGCAGATGCCGGCCGACGCGCACGTCTGCTGGACGATCCGCTCGTACTCGGCGGCGGCGAGCCGGCCGGCCGCCCGCATCCCGTGCGCCTCCTTGATGTCGGCGGCGCACAGCCGCGGCCTGCCGGCGATGGCGCCGGTGCAGAAGGGCTGCATGAGCCCGCCGGTGACGAACACGGCGGGGATGTTCAGTCGGGCACAGGCCATCAGCATTGCCGGCGTGATCTTGTCACAGGCCGTGACGCAGACCATCCCGTCGAACTGGTGCATCGCCACCTTGCACTCGACCGCGGCCGCGCCGATGTCGCGGCTCAGCAGCGACCAGTGCATGCCCGTGCCCTGGGCGATGCCATCGCAGCCTGCGGGTATGTGGGCAACGTAGCCCAGGCCGCCGGCAGCCTCCACGGCGTGCCTGACCACCTGGGCGAGGATGCCCAGGTGCACGTGGCCGGGATTGGACTCGTCCGCCGCGGCCATGACGCCGATGCGCGGCTGCGCGCCGCGCTCGCGGTCAGCAGGCGGCGGCGCGCAGCGGTCGGCGCACGCGCCGGCCTCGTCCAGAGACGGACCCCGCAGGCCCAGCCCGCGCGCCGCTCCCGCATACAGGGCCCGCGCATAGTCGCTCTCGCTCGCGCTGGGGTACCCGGCTGGTTCGTGGGCCATGGTGCCGTTCTCCCCGCCTCCTGCTGCCCGGCGCGCCGGCCGTCGTCCGTGCGCCCACGGTTCACCGTGGCCGGCCGGCCGTGCTGCTGGCCGCCTGTCCGGCAGCGTCCGGCTGCTGCGCCGAGCGGCCGGCGACCCAATCTATGCCCCACACGAAACCGCGCCAGCAGCAGCCGCACTGGCCCGGCCG
>CAZPXM010000002.1:0-74120 GCA_964591015.1 uncultured Gemmatimonadaceae bacterium | reverse complement strand
GCGCCGCTTGTCCAGGACGCTGCAGCGACCTATCCTTCGGGCGCTTCCTCGCCTGCGTTCCGGCCGCCTCGGCCACCCGTGCACTGCCCATGACCTGGTCCCCGGTGCCCGACGATCTGGCCCACCTTCCCGACGATCTGCCCGGCGCGCCGCCCCCGCTCGCCGCCGGGCCGATGGCGGGCCGGACGCGATTCCGGCCGTTGTCCGCCGCGGGAGCAGCCGCGTCGGTCGCGGCCCGGTCCTGTCCCGCCGGCCCCCCCGCTTCGGTCGCCAGTCTGCTCGAGGAGCTGCGGGGCGGCTTGCTGAGCACCAGCATCCGGCACCACGAGCGTATCGAGGCGCGCCCGGCCGATCTCAGGACGGACCTGTCCGGCTATCCGCCAGCGGCGCGGCGCGTGCTGCGCGCAGCCGGGATCACCGCGCTCTACTCCCACCAGGCAGAGGGGATCGAGCACCTGCTGGCCGGCGACAACGTGGCGGTCGCCACGCCCACGGCATCGGGCAAGACGCTGATCTACAACGTCGCCGTCCTGGCCACGCTGCTGGACGATCCTGCGGCTCGCGCGCTGTACCTGTTCCCGCTCAAGGCCCTGGCGCAGGACCAGCTCGACGAGCTGCTGCAGCTGCGAGACAGGCTGTGCTGGCCGCTGGCGGTGGCCATCTGCGACGGCGACACACCGCCGTCGACCCGGCGGCGCCTGCGCCTGAGCCCGCCGCACATCCTCATCTCCACCCCGGACATGCTGCACGCCGGGCTGCTGGCCTACCACGACCTCTGGGCTGGCTTCTTCGCAGCGCTGCGCTTCGTCGTGGTCGACGAGCTGCACGCGTACAGCGGCGTCTTCGGCTCCCAGGTCCTGCACCTGTTCCGGCGCCTGCACCGCGTGTGCGCGCACCACGGCAGCTCCCCGCAGTTCTGTGCGGGCTCGGCGACCATCGGCAATCCCGGCGAGCTGGCGGCGCGGCTGCTCAATCGGCCGTTCCACGCCATCGCGCGCAGCGGCGCGCCCTCGGCGGCGCGCCACTTCGTGCTGGTGAATCCGCCGCGCAGCCCCAATGCCCTGGCAGCCGAACTGCTGCGCGCCTGCCTCGGCCGCGGCTACCGCACGATCTGCTTCACACGCGCGCGCGTCGTCACGGAACTGGTCTACCGCTGGGTCGCCCTGAGAGACCCGGCGCTGCGCGCCCGCCTCTCCACCTACCGCGCCGGGTACATGGCCGAGGAACGGCGGCAGATCGAGCGTGCCCTGCACACCGGGGAGCTGCTCGGCGTCGTCTCGACCTCGGCGCTCGAGCTGGGCATCGACATCGGCGGGCTGGACGTGTGCATCCTGGTGGGCTACCCCGGCTCGATCGTTGCGACCTGGCAGCGTGCCGGACGCGTGGGTCGCGGCGACCGCGACTCGCTGGTGCTGCTGCTGGCCAGCAAGGACCAGCTCGATCAGTACTTCCTGCGTCACCCGCGCCAGTTCTTCGCCAGGGGTCCGGAGGAGGCCGTGGTCGATCCGGCCAACCCCTACATCCTCAAGCACCACCTCGTCTGCGCGGCCCAGGAGCAGCCCCTGCGCGCCGTCGAGCCGGAGTACGGGACCGTGGCCTGGCAGCCGGCCGCAGCCGAGCTGGCGGCGTCCGGAGACCTGCTGCGCAGCGCGGACGACCAGCTGTGGTTCGCGGCTCGGCGGCGGCCGCATCGCCTGGTGAGCCTGCGTTCGATCGGCGAGCCGTGGACGATCGTGGCGGCGTCCGGCACCGGCCCCATCGGCACCGTGGGCGGCCACCAGGTCCACTCCGAATGCCACGCCGGTGCCGTCTACCTGCACCGCGGCCGGCAGTATGTGGTGCAGCGCCAGGACCCGGCCACGCGCCGCATCCTCGCCGCTGCCGCCGACGTGCCCTATTTCACCCGGCCGCGCCGCGACAGGCAGACCGAGATCCTGGAGGAGCTGCGCGCCCGTCCCACCGGTGCCGGCACCGCGCGTCTGGGCCGTCTGCGCGTGCGCACGCAGGTGGTCGGCTTCGAGGAGGTGAGGATCGCGGACCAGGCAGTTCTCGGCCAGCACGCCCTGGAGTGCCCAGTGGAGGAGTTCGAGACTGTGGGGTACTGGATCGAGCTGGACGCCCGCGCCGGCGCCCAGCTCGTCCAGGCGGGACGCCACTTCCTCGGCTCGATCCACGCGGCCGAGCACGCCATGAAGTCGCTGTTCCCGCTGCTGGTGTTGTGCGACCGCACCGACGTCGGCGGCATCAGCTTCGCCGGCCACCCGCAGCTGCGCAGCGGCGGGGTGTTCGTGTACGACTACCGTCCCGGCGGCATCGGTCTGGCCGAACGCGGGTTCGAGCGCCTGGACGAACTGCTGGCGCTGGCGCTGGAGATGGTGGCCGCCTGCGGCTGCGCCGCGGGCTGCCCCGCCTGCATCCACTTCCCCACCTGCGGCCATGGAAACGTGCCGCTGGACAAGGCGGGCTGTGTCCTGCTGCTCGAGCTGCTCACCGGCAGGCGTCCCCTCGCACCGCCGCCGGCTGCCGGCAGCCGCGCCCGGCCAGCAACCGGTGCGGCTGCCCCGCCCGCCGCGCGGGCCTGCCCGCCCCAGGCCGATCCCCGGCCACGCGGCGAGAACCCGGAAGAACCCGCGCGGCGCCGCGCCGCCGAGGTCCACCGCGCCCAGGCCGCCCCCAGCGCGTCGCGGCTGACAGGCGACGAGCTGACCTCGCTTCTTGCCGCCTCGCGCGTGGTGGTCTTCGACCTGGAGACGCAGCGCAGCGCCGCCGAGGTCGGCGGCTGGGAGCGAGCGGACCGGATGGGCGTGTCCGCTGCCGTTGCCTGGGACAGCCGGCAGCAGAGCTTCGCCACGTACTGGGAGCGCGACGTCGACCGACTTCTCGATCACCTGCGCGCTGCCGATCTGGTCGTCGGGTTCAACGTGCTGGAGTTCGACTACCGCGTCCTGCGTGGCTACGCGGAGTTCGACTGCCGCGCCTGGCGCACGCTCGACATCCTCCGCGAGGTGCACGAACGCCTGCGTTGCCGCGTCAGCCTCGACTCGCTGGCGCGCGCCACCCTGGGAACCGCCAAGAGCGCCAACGGGCTGCAGGCCTTGCGCTGGTGGAAGGAGGGACGCCTGGATCTGATCGAGCAGTACTGCCGCCAAGATGTCGCCGTGACCCGCGACCTGTTCTGCTTCGGCCTGGAGCACGGCCATCTGGTCGTGGACCGCCGTGGCCAGGGCCCGGTGCGCCTGCCCGTGGCGTGGGAGCTAGAGGCGCTGACGGGGCCGACTGGATCCACGGCGAAGGCGACGCCGTCGCTTCCCATCGACCGCAGGAGTCATCCATGAGGCAGACGATCCGCGACGCGCTGTGGCTGTGGGGGCACGAGGCGGGCAGCCACGACGGCCAGTATGGGCTGCCGGGCAGCTCGCGCATCACCCCCGTCGAAGCCGCCCACTACATGGGCATCCCCAACGTCATCATGGTTCGCTACGGCTCCCGGACGGCTCCGCCAGACCGGCAGGCAGCGGTGCCCTTCCGCTCGCTGCGCGAGGTGGTGTGGTCGGTGGTGGGCGCCGGCGGGACGACCGGGAGCGCCGAGATCGATCAGGTCCTGCGGCTACCTGCCTGTCTGCCGGCGATGACGGGCGTGATGATGGACGACTTCTTCCACCCCGAGCAGAACGGCGAATGCGGCGTGCTGCCCGTGGCGCAGCTGCGCGAGCTCCGCGCCCGTCTGGCCGTGGCCGGGGGGCGGCGCGCCCGGGCGGCCGGCAAGCCGCTCGACCTGTGGGTCGTGCTGTACGCCCACCAGCTCGAGCTGCCGGTGCGGGAGCATCTGGCCCTGTGCGATGTCGTCACGTTCTGGACCTGGAAAGCGTGCGACCTGGCGCACCTGGAGAGGAACGTGGCCGCCTGGGAGGCGCTGGTTCCCCGCTCGCGGCGCGTGCTCGGCTGCTACATGTGGGACTACGGCCAGTCCAGGCCGCTGCCCCTGGCCCAGATGCAGCGGCAGTGCGAGCTCGGCCTGCAGTGGCTGCGCCAGGGCCGCGTCCATGGGCTGATCTTCCTGGCTTCCTGCATCTGCGACCTGGAGCTGGAGACGACCGAATGGACGCGAGACTGGATCGCCCGCGTGGCGGACGAGCCGCTGGCGGATCAGGGCCGGGCCACGGAGCCGTGCCGCGCCGGCTGAACTGCCGTCAGCGAGGCGAGAGCGGGGGCAGGTCGGCGGCCGCGGCGACCTGGACCAGCTCGCGGGGAGTGGCCGCGCCGCTGCAGACCGTGTGCACGCGCGCATCGCCGAGCACCCAGCGGCAGGCGCTCTGCGGCAGCGGCGCGCCAAGCCGCTCGAGTCCGGCCAGCACCGCCGTGGCGCGCTGCCTGTCGGGCGCGGCGAGCCGCGCCAGGGCGCGCTGTTGGGGCTCGCCGGGAACGAACAGCCCTCCCGCCAGGACGGTGGCCACCACCACGCCCATGTCGGCCGCTGCAGCCGCCGGCAGCACCGCCTGGGCCGCCAGCTGGGAGCACGGATGGTAGTCGTGGTAGACGAGGACAGTATCGAACTCGCCGGTGGCAGCCAGACGCGCCAGCAGGGGGATGGCGCGGCCGGTGATGCCGACGTAGCGACACAGCCCCCGTCGCTGCGCCGCGCGCAGCCCCGCCAGCGTGCCGCCCGCCGCCATGATCCGGCCCCAGCCCGCCTTGTTCACCTCGTGGATCTGGGCCACGTCGAGCCAGGGGCGGCGGAGGCGCGCCAGGCTGCGCTCCAGACTCGCCAGCACGCTGTCCGCGCGGTAGTCGAACTCGGGCGGATGAAGACCCACCTTGGTGGCCACGTGGAAGGTCGCGCCGCAGGCCTCCAGGGTGGACCCGAGCAGCAGCTCGCTGTCGCCGTACAGCGGCGCCGTGTCGACGTAGTTGATGCCCAGCGCAGCTGCCTGGGCCACCACCGCGGCGGCGTTCGCCGCGGCACGCGCCGGCTCGCTGCCCATGAGGTAGGCGCCGCCCAGACTCACCACGCTCACGCTGATCTCCGTGCGGCCGAAGCGGCGGTATCTCACCGGCAGTATCCGTGATCGGGACCCAACCCGTCTGCGGCTTTCAATCTAGCCGCGGCCAGGCAGCGCGCCAGCGCTGCTCGGCCGTCCGCTGCTGGCGGCAACCGTCGCGACCCTTGACCCGAGGTCGCCTGTGTTCGTTATCTTGTGTCCGTTACGTGCAGGTGGCGCGCCGGCACAGAACGTTCGTCCATGGAGAGCCCGCATGGCAGCTGAGGGAACGGCAGGAAGCGGCTGGCAGGCCACCAGCCGCACGGGAGTGGTGGCGGCGGGCGGTGCAGCGGCAGTGGCGGCGGGCATCGGCGCACTGGCGCAGGGCGGCAACGCGGCCGATGCCGCCGTGGCCACGCTGCTGGCCCTCATGGTCACCGACCATGGAGAGTGCTCGATCGGCGGCGAGGCTCCCCTGCTGATCTACGAGGCACGCTCGGGAACGGTCAAGGTGCTGGCGGGCCAGGGAGGCGCGCCCCGGGCTCCCGAGGCCATCGCCTGGTACATGGAGCACGGCATCCCGGCGGCCGGCGACGTGAAGATCGCCCCGGTGCCCGCCGTCGTCGATCTGTGCATCACCGCCCTCAAGCTGTACGGGACCCAGAGCCTGGCGCGCGTCGTGGCGCCCACCCTGTCGCTGCTGGACGCCGGGCACGAGGCGTGGCACCCGCGACTGGCTCACACCCTGCGGCGGCTGGTGGACACCGAAGCCGATACGCCGGGCAGTCGCGAGCGCCGGCTCCAGGCCGCCTGCGATCGCTTCTACGGGCGCGGCGGCGGCAGCGATATCGCGGCCGAGCTGGAGGCCTTCTACATCCAGGAGGGCGGGTTCCTGCGGCAGACCGACCTGGCCGCCCACACGACGCGCGTGGAGGAGCCCGTGACGGTCTCCTACCGCGGCTACACCGTATGCAAGTGCGGCCCGTGGACCCAGGGCCCCTGCCTGTGCCAGGCGCTGCGGCTGCTGGAGGGCTTCGACATCCGCGGCATGGGACCTGCGTCGGCGGACAGCGTGCACGTGGCCGTCGAGGCCCTGAAACTCGCCCTGGCAGATCGAGACGCGTACTACGGCGATCCACTATTCACTGCTGTCCCCCTGGAGGCGCTCCTGTCCGACCGCTACACGGCCATCCGCCGCGCTCTGATCGACAGGGGACACGCCGCCACCGCGTGGCGGCCGGGGGACCCGTACGCCATGGAGCCGCTGCGCGCCGATACTGCCCCGCACCAGCCCGGGCCGGGCGGCACCACGACCTGCGTGGTCGCGGACCGCTGGGGCAACGTCGTCGCCGCCACGCCCAGCGCCAACGTCCATCTGCCCACCGCGCGCGGGGGCCAGGCCGGCGTCACCTTCGGCAACCGGCTGCGAAGCCTCAACACCACGCCGGGGCACCCGAACTGCATCCAGCCCGGCAAGCGTCCGCGCATCACCCTCACGCCCACGCTCGTGCTGCGCCGCGGCCGCCCCGCGTACGCGATCAGCGTCGCGGGCGGCGATCTGCAGGACCAGGTGACGCTGGGACTCCTCTTGAACGCCATCGATTTCGGCATGTCGCCGGCGCAGGCAGTGACCGCCCCACGCTTCGCCACCTCGCTGCACGAGGATTCGTTCGATCCCCGGCCCGACCGGGCCCGCACCATCCCGCCCGCGCGGTTGACAGTCTCCGCGCGGCTTCCCGCCAACGTACAGGCGGAGCTGGCCCGCCGCGGCCACGAACTGGACGTGAGACCAGGACCCATCGGCGTGCCGGTGATGGTGCATGTCGATCCCGACACGGGCTGCCTGCGAGCAGCCGGGGATCCGGCCGCCGGACGCCACGCCGCCGGACTCACCGCGTGATGGAACGGCAACCTCGGGAAGGTATTGGCCGCAGCCCCACGGACGCAGCGGGCGCCGGGACGGAGCGCCGCCTGGCTGCCTGGCGCCAGGCAGTCACGGGCAACGTGCTGAACCTGGGCCTGGTCAGCCTCTTCACCGACCTGTCGAGCGAGATGATGAACCCGCTTCTGCCGGTGTTCATCTCGGGCCTGCTCGCTCCGGGTCCCGACGTGGCCGCCCGCACCGCCCTGTTCGTGGGGCTGCTCGAGGGGATCGCGGAGACGACCTCGTCGCTGCTCAAGATCGCCGCCGGGAGCTGGAGCGACCGTCTCGGCCGCCGCAAGACGCTGGTCGCGTTCGGGTATGGATTCTCGAGCCTGTGTCGGCCGCTGATGGCGATCGCGCAGAGCGCCTGGCACGCGGTGGCCCTCAAGTTCCTCGACCGCGTCGGCAAGGGAATCCGGACGAGTCCGCGCGATGCCCTGATCGGCGACTCCGTGGCGGCGGAGCACCGCGGCCTGGCCTTCAGCCTGCACCGCGCCATGGACCATACCGGCGCCATCGTCGGCCCGCTGGCGGCTCTGGCGTTGCTGCAGCTGCTGTTGGGCAGGACGATGTGGCATGGCAGCGCGTCGGTGCCCACGCCGGCGGAGATGCGCGCCCTGCGCTGGCTGTTCGCGCTGGCGCTGTTCCCCGGCGTCGGCGCCATGGCCGTCATCCTATGGCGCGTGCGCGAGGCGGGCGCACGGGCGCCCGCAGCGCGCGCCGAGGCTGGCGCGGCGCCCGCCGCAGCGCGGCCACTCCCGGGGCGCTTCCGCGCCTTCGTCGGCATCGCCGCGCTGTTCGCGCTGGGCAACAGCTCGGATCTGTTCATCGTCTTCCTCGGTCGCGCGCGCTTCGGTTTCAGCCTGGTGCACCTGGTGGGTCTGTGGATCGCCTTGCACGTGGCCAAGGTCGCCTTCAGCCTCCCCGGGGGCATCATCTCGGATCGGGTGGGTCGGCGCCCGGTGATCGTCGCCGGCTGGCTGGTCTACGCGGCGATCTACCTCGGCCTGGCCGCGACGCGCACCGCCCACGGGTTCGTCGCGCTGGTCATCGCGTACGGCTTCTACCACGGCATGACCGAAGGCGTGGAGAAGGCCCTGGTCGCCGATTTCGCGCCGCCTGAGCGTCGCGGCACCGCCTTCGGCATCTACCACGGCGCCGTCGGCCTGGCGGCGCTGCCCGCCAGCCTGCTGTTCGGCGTGGTGTGGCGTCTGTACGGTCCGGCGCTGGCCTTCGGCCTGGGCGCCACGCTGGCGGCCGTGGCGACCCTCTTGCTCGTCCTGCTGCTGGTCTCCGCCGGAGGCGTGCCGGCGAGCGAGGATGGCCGGTAGCCCCTCGTCCGGACCCGAGCAGGACGCAGCCCCTCCGGCCCGGTCCGGGCCCGATCCATCGCGGCAAGGCGGTGACCGCAGCCGGCAGCGCCGAGCTTGCGCGACGCTGCGGGGCCCCCATGTTCGTGCGTGCGGCGACGTCCGGCGCTGCCCGCGTCTGCGCCGCAGCTCGGGGCACGGAGCGGCGGGCCGCCGGCAGTACCGCGCCCTGCCGAACCCAGGCCGGGCGCGCCGGCGCGAATCCCGGACAGAGAGGAGAAGGCGATGAAGTTGCTGGTGATCGGCGGCGTCGCCGCCGGGGCTTCGGCGGCAGCGCGGGCGCGCCGGCTCGACGAGCAGGCCCAGATCGTCGTGCTGGAACGCGGCGACCACGTGTCGTTCGCCAACTGCGGGCTGCCCTACCACATCGGCGGCGTCATCAAGGAGCGCGAGAACCTGCTGCTGCAGACTCCCGAGAGTCTGCGGGCCATGCTCGACCTGGACGTGCGCGTCGGCCACGAGGCGATCGCGATCGATCGATCCGCGCACCGCGTCACCGTGCGCGAGGTGGCGTCGGGCCGGAGCTACAGCGAGACGTACGACAAGCTGATCCTGTGTCCCGGGGCCCAGCCCATCCGCCCCAGCCTGCCCGGCAGCGAGCATCCGCGCATCTTCGTGCTGCGCAACATCGACGACATGGACCGGATCAAGGCCGTCGTCGACCAGGGCGCCCGGCAGGGCGTGGTCATCGGCGGCGGGTACATCGGCGTCGAGATGGCCGAGAACCTGCGGGCGCGCGGCCTGGAGGTCGACCTGGTCGAGATGGTCGACCAGCTCATGCCGCCGCTCGACCGCGAGATGGCTCGCGATCTCGAACACCACCTGCGCTGGCACGGCGTCCGGCTGCACCTCGGCGTGGCCGCCGCCGCCTTCGCGGACGACGGCGGTCGCGTGCGGGTCGAGCTGGTCGACGGCCAGATGTTGTCCGCAGACCTGGTGATCATGTCCGTGGGAGTACGACCGGACACCGAGCTGGCCCGCGCGGCAGGCCTCGAGCTGGGCGCCCGCGGCGGCATCAAGGTCGACGCGCATCTGCGCACCAGCGACCCCGACATCTATGCGGCGGGAGACGCCGTCGAGGTCACGGACGCCGTCACGGGCACGCCGGCCCAGATCCCGCTGGCGGGCCCGGCCAACCGGCAGGGCCGCACGGCAGCCGACCACATCTTCGGCCGCGACAGCGCGTACTCGGGCACGCAGGGAACGGCCATCGTCAAGGTCTTCGACATGACCGGAGGGATCACCGGCGCCTCCGAGAAGGCACTGGCCAGGGCCGGCCTGCCCTACCGCAAGGTGTATCTGCATCCGTCGGGGCACGCCGGCTACTACCCCGGTTCGGCCCCCATGCATCTGAAGGTGCTGTTCGCGCCCGAGAGTGGTCGTCTGCTGGGCGCCCAGGCAGTGGGGTACGACGGCGTCGACAAGCGCCTGGACGTGCTCGCCGTGGCGTTGCGTGCCGGCATGACCGTGTACGATCTGCAGGACCTGGAGCTGGCCTACGCGCCGCCGTACGGAGCCGCCAAGGACCCGGTGAACATGGCGGGCTTCGTGGCCGCCAACGTGCTCCAGGGAGACCTCGAGCTATGGTATGCCGAGGAGTACCCCGAGCGCACGGCCACGGGCACCATCCTGGATGTGCGCACCGCACACGAGTACGAGGTCTGGCACATTCCCGGCGCCGTCAACATCCCGGTCAGCGAGCTGCGTCAGTCGCTGCACCGACTCGACCGGCGCAAGCCCGTCTTCGCCTACTGCAAGGTGGGCTTCCGCAGCTACCTGGCCTACCGGATCCTCAGGCAGCGCGGCTTCGCGGCGGCATCGCTGGCTGGCGGTTCGATGACGTTCTGCAGCTATCACGGAACCGGCGTGTGCACAGGAGAGCCGGAGGTTCCGCTGCTGTCGTACGCGGAGGACAAGATGACGGAGGGAGAGCCGTCGCCGAGCGGCAGGACGGTGACCCTCGACTGCTGCGGATTGCAGTGCCCGGGCCCCATCCGCAAGGTCAACGAGGCGATCGGGGCCATGGCTCCCGGCGACGAGCTGGTCGTGTCCGCCACGGATCCCGGGTTCGCGACGGATCTGCCGGCGTGGTGCCGCAGACACGGCCACACCCTGGTGGGATGGAGCAGCACGGGCGCGCGCCTGGAGGCGCGCATCCGCAAGGCGGCCGCCCCGGCGCTCGGCCCGGTGCCGAGCGGGGCCGCTGCCGGCCGCGCTGCCGAGAGGAAGACCCTCGTCGTCTTCTCCGGCGACCTCGACAAGGTGATGGCGGCGTTCATCATCGCCAACGGCGCGGTGAGCATGGGCAGCCAGGTCAGCATGTTCTTCACCTTCTGGGGTCTGAACGTGCTGCGGCGCTCCGGTCGCCAGGCACCCGGCAAGGGGCCGCTGGATCGGCTCTTCGGCTGGATGATGCCCCGCGGCGCGGCCGCCCTCAAGCTCTCCAGGCTCAACATGCTGGGGCTGGGCACGCTGATGATGAAGCGCGTCATGCGCGCCCGGCGGGTCGACAGCCTGCCGGAGCTGATCGCTCAGGCCCGGCAGGGCGGCGTGCGGCTGGTGGCCTGCGCCATGTCGATGGACGTGATGGGGATCCGCCGCGAGGAGCTGGTGGACGGCGTGGAGATCGGCGGCGTCGCCGCGTTCCTGGAGGAAGCGGACCAGGCCGGCATGACCCTGTTCGTCTGAGCGGGGCGGCGCGGCCGCACCGCCCCGCTCGGCTGCGCCCCACGGCGCCGGCGCGAGCGGAGCCGCCGCCCGGCGCACTGCGGCGCGGGGCGCTGCGACGCGCTGCTAGTCCCGGGGGGCGCCGTGCTTCAGCGTTCCCCAGCTAGCTCGCTGCACCTCGGTCTCGGGCGCCTCGTCCACGCTGTCGTCCGGCATGATGGCCCAGTAGGACGCATGCGTCGTGCCGATGGTGATGGTGTTGCTCTCCGTGTTTACCGCGAACACCATCTCGGGGCGTACCTGGTACCACCGGCGGGCGAGCTTGTCGAAGTAGGCCACCACGAGCTCGTCTTCGGTGACGCCGGGCGGCAGCTCGCTGTGCTCGTACCGGAGCGTCAGGCTGGCTGCCTGGCGGAATCCCACGGTGCCGCCGATATCCTCGCCGGTCTCCGCATCCGTGACCTCGAAGGCGAACACGGACACGGGCGTACCCTGGCGCCGCGCCTCCGCAGGCAGATCTGCCAGGACCCGCTTCTGGATCAGGGCCTGCATGGCGCGCGGCGAGGCGTTGGGCGGGAATGCCACGCACACGAACGTGTCCTCGGCGGCGAAGGCCCGGCCGCCATGCGGGCCGATGGCAGTCGGACCTCCCGCCAGCCAGATGGTGTCGGTCGCGGCCACGACGTTCTGGGCGGCGTCGACGGCGCCGATGATGACCCACCCGCCGGTCACCGCGGTGAGCTGGCCGTCCTCGCCGAGCGTGGCCACGTCCGGGGCGCTCATCTGGATCAGCGCCAGGGTCCACCCCGCGACCGGTCCCGCGATGCGGAACTGCCGCCCGTGCCCGATGGGCACGTGGCCAGCGGCCGGAGCGATCCGGGGTTGCACCCCATCCTGGCCGGGTTCGTCCTCGCTGCCCAGACCGCTCTGCTCCTGCCCGGATGACTCGCCGATCTCGACTCCGGACTGCGCCCGCGCTGCGTCAGCCGCGGCCCACAGCGCCGCGCAACACAGGCAGGTCGCGATGGCCAACAACCTCTTCGCTTGCATCTCGTCTCCCCCCGAGCAGGTCAGTCCTCGCTCTCCCCGGCGGCGCCGGCCTCGCGCCCGTCCTGCCGTCGCCTGCCGGTCGTTCGTCGCTGAATATGGCCGCCCGGCGCGCGCGGCGACGTGATCTCGCTCACCCGGGCTGCCAGCCGGTCCGGTGCCGGGATTGACACCGCCTCCACCCGGCCTCCACCTTGTGCGCGCCGGCAGCTCCGCGAGCGCCAGGAGGACCGGCGTTTCCCCGACGCATCGTCGCCGCTCGCAGGGAGGGAACCTTGCTCTACGAACTGCGCACCTACCTGATCCCCGCGGGCCGGATGCCGGACATCCTGGCCCGGTTCGCCACCGTCACGCTGAGCCTGTTCGCGCGGCACGGCATGGAGCTCGTCGGATTCTGGACCGAGGTTGGCCCGCAGGCAGAAAACGCTTTGGTCTACCTGCTTCGCTTCGCCGACGAGGCGGCCCAGGAGCGAGCGTGGCGCGCCTTCCGGGCCGACCCCGAGTGGGTGGCCGCGCGCGCCCGCACCGAAGCAGCCGGACCGATCGTCGCGCGGGTCATCTCGAAGAACCTTGCTCCCACCCCATTCTCGCCGCTGCAGTGAGGTCGCCATGAGCGTCTACGCTGGCCGCTGGCATGGCCGCCGCCGCTACTTCGGCCTGCACTACGATCTGCACGCCGGACCCCAGGACACCGAGCTGGGCCTGCACGCGACCGTGGGGCGCCTGCGGCCCCAGCTGGCGCGCCTGGGGGCGGACTTCGTGCAGACCGACTGCAAGGGCCACGCCGGCTACACGAGCTGGTTCAGCCGCGTCCCCGCCGCGTCGGTCAGCCCGGGCGTGCGCCGCGACGCGCTGCGCGGCTGGCGGGCAGCCACCGCCGCCCTCGGCCTGCCGCTCCATTGCCACTACTCCGGGATCTGGGACGACGCCGCCGGCGCGCAACACCCGGAGTGGTGCCGCGTGGACGCGGCCGGCCATGCCGTTCCCGGCCGCATGTGCCCGCGCTCGCCCTATCTGGAGCAGCTCGTGCTGCCGCAGTTCGCCGAGCTGATCGACCGGTACGCGGTCGACGGCTTCTGGGTGGACGGCGACATCTGGGCTACCGAGCCCTGCTACTGCCCGCGGTGCCGCCGCGCCTTCGCCGCGGCCACGGGGATCGCCGCGCCGCCCACCGAAACCGATGCCCCCGAGTCGCCTGCCTGGTTCGCGTTCACCTTGCGCAGCTTCGAGGAGTACGTGGCCCGGTACTGCGACTTCGTCCATGCCCGCAAGCCCGGGGTGCTGGTGTGCTCCAACTGGCTGCAGACCTTCCACCACCCCGGCGAGCCGTGGGTGCCCACGGACTGGATCAGCGGCGACAACACCTGGGTCTTCGGCCTGGACAGCGGCCGCTGCGAGGCCCGCTTCATCTCCACCCGCGGCAAGCCCTGGGACATCATGATCTGGAGCTTCTACGCCGCGCCCGGGGTGGGCGACCGCAGCGCCCCGTGGACCGCCAAGCCAGCGGCGATGATCGAACAGGAAGCCGCCGTGGTGCTGGCGCTCGGCGGCTCGGTGCAGGTGTACGAGAATGCCGGCGGACTCCGCACCGGGCAGCTCGTGCCCTGGCGCCTGGAGCGCCTGCGCCGGGTGGGCGCCTTCGTGAAGCGGCGCCGGACCGTGTGCCAGGGCACCGACACGATCCCCCAGATCGCGGTGCTCCACTCCGAATACCACGCGCGCCGCCACGGCGCCCGCAACCTCCACCACTCGATCGACACCGCCCCGGTCGCCGGCGCCACCTTCGGCCTGCTCGAGAACCACTATGGCGTCGACATCCTGGACGAGTGGGCGCTGGCGCAGCGCCTGGGCGAGTTCCCCGCCGTCGTGGTGCCCGAACAGGACGACCTGTCGGCCGCGATGGTGGAGCGGCTGCAGCAGTACGTGCGCGACGGCGGCCGGCTGCTGGTCTCGGGCGCTGCCGCCGTCGCGCGCTTCACCCCTGGATTCCTCGGCGTGTCGCCGGGGCGCCTGGCCAGCGACGCCCGCTACCACGTGCGCGCCGGCGACGGCTCGTTCGAGGCCTTCAGCGCGCAGTGGCGGCTGCTCCGCGCCCGGACCGCCACGCCGCTGGCGTGCCTCGCTCGCACGCCGCTGCTCGACGAGCGGGTGCTTCCCTACCCCTCCGCGTGCGTCCATCGCGTCGGCGCGGGCGCGGTGGCCTGCGTCCCGTTCGCCATCTTTCGGTTCTTCGAGCGCACCCGCTATCCGCTCGCGCGCCGGTTCATCGGCGAGGTGGCGGCCGCGCTGATCGGCCCGCTGGCCATCCGCGTCGCCGCCCCCACGTGCGTGGACGTGGTGCTGCGGCGCAAGGGCAACCGCCGCTTCGTCCACCTGATCAACCGCGCCTCGGGCATCCCGCAGCGTCCGAACGACGGCACCGTGGACGAGATCCCCTCGGTGGGACCGGTGCGCGTGGATGTCGACCTGCCCGCCCGACCGCGGCGCGTGCGGCTGGCGTGCGAGAACGGCGGGCTGCGCTGGCGATGGATCGAGGGCCCGGGCGGCCGGCGATCGGTGCGCGCGGAGCTGGACCGACTCGGCCTGCACGCCGTGGTGGTCGTGGAAAGCTGACGGGCCCATGGCTGCCCGCGGCAGGCGCGCGCCGCCGGCGGGGCGCTACGGTCGCGGCCGCTCCCGTTCGAGCCACGCCAGGTCCAGCTCGGCCAGCTTGGCCGGCAGCGGAAAGCCGGTCTGCGGATCCCAGCCGGCCATCTGGTAATAGGTGGCGAGCATGGCATCCACCTCCTCGCGGCGCAGCGCCGCCCCCGCCAGAGCCCCGTTCCGCAGCGGTTCGAACAGCCGCTCCGGCAGCCGATCGTCCGCGGGCCGCAGCCCCTCGCGGACGTTGTAAACTCGCTTCAGGTTGTTGGCGCGCTCCGCGGCCTTGAGCAGCTCGAACAGGCTCACGGGCCAGCCGGTGGCGGCCTGCACCACCTCGACCAGCTTGTCCAGGCCCAGAGGACCGATCGGCTCGCCCACGAAGTCGCACAGGCCCACCGTATCGTACAGCCCCCAGACCTGCTGCCCGTAGTAGAAGGCCTTGACCTTGGCCGGCCCCGTATCCAGGGGCTCCACTGGCTCGATGAGCCCCAGGGCCGACAGCGGACCCGTGCCATCCGCGTCGGCCGCCTGGTACACCGGATCGTGGGGTGCTTCCATGTGATCGGCGCCGGTCGCCGAGGTGGCGTAGGCGAGCACCAGGCTGCGCTTGCCGCGCGGCTCGTGCATGGGCAGCTCCTGGCCCTTGACGTGCAGGGCGAATCTCTCCGCGCCCCGTCCGAGTCGGGCGGCAGCGTACCGCACGCCCTCGGCGAGCAGGTCGCCGATGCCCTCGCGCCGGCAGATCATCTCCAGCAGACGCAGCGCCGCCTCCTGGTTCCCGAAGGTCAGCTCCAGCCCGCCGGTGTCGGCCCGCGTGATGATCCCGTGCTCGTAGCATTCCATGGCGAAGGCAATGACCGCGCCCGACGAGATCGTGTCCACCACGTATTCGGCGCACACCATGTTCGCCGCGGCGATGTGCCCCAGAGCGCCGATCCCCAACAGGGACCCGTGCGCCGCGATCGTCTCGTACTCGGGCCCGCCGTGCTCGGGCGTGACGCCCCGCTCG
The DNA here is from genome assembly GCA_964591015.1 of uncultured Gemmatimonadaceae bacterium. GTDB lineage: Bacteria > Latescibacterota > UBA2968 > UBA8231 > UBA8231 > SLHA01. The sequence continues at coordinate 58,481 of CAZPXM010000002.1, read as the reverse complement.
GGCACCGCCACCTCCCTCTTGCAGGTCACGGGGCAGGCGTAGCACGTGCCGCGCCGGACCAGGATCGTGTCGCGCAGGGTCTGGCCGCTGATCGCCGCCGCGTGCTCGAACGACCCCTCGCGGAAGTTGCGCGTGGGCAGGATGCCGGCGCGGTCCAGCGGCAGCACGCCGTTGGCCGTGCCCATGTCGTGCCGGGGATCGCCCGCGGGGTCGTAGTTCGCGCGGAACCAGGCCAGCAATTGCCGGACTGCAGCCGGGTCGTGGGGCTCGACCTTGCCGTGGCCCCGACAGACGATGGCCTTGAGCCGCTTGGCCCCCATCACGGCCCCCAGACCGGCGCGCCCGTGGAAGTGGTGCAGCTGGTTGACGATGCCGGCGAAGCGCACGCGGTTCTCGCCGGCGATCCCGACCTGCAGCACCCGGAGCCGCCGGTCGCCGAACTCCTCCTCCAGACCGCGCTGCACCCTGGCGGCTGGCTGCCCCCAGTAGGCAGCGGCGCTGCGCAGCTCGGCCTCGCCGTCGCGGACGAGCAGGTACACCGGCTCGGCGGCCTGGCCGTGCACGACGATGCCATCGTACCCGGCGGCCCGTAGTTCGGGCCCCCAGTACCCGCCCGCCTCCGATTCGCCGAAGCCGCCGGTCAGTGGCGACCTGGCCACCGCCGAGTAGCGGTTGGCGCCGGGGAGGGGCAGACCGTTCAGCGGGCCCGTCATGAAGATCAGCCTGTTTTCCGGGCCCAACGGGTCGGCCGCGCGCGGCGTCTCGCGCAGGAGGTAGTAGGCGCCGAGGCCGCCGCCTCCCAGGTAGCGCCGGCAGGTGAGCGGGTCCAGCCGTTCCTCGCTGCACCGGCCGTGCGTGAGGTCAACCTGCAGGATCCTGCCATTCCATCCGTTCGCCATCGTCGTCTCCAGGAAGCCAGCGGACGGCACCTGGGCACACGTGCCCGGGTGGCCACCGCCGGGAATCGTCAACCCTGCCACGGGCGCTCAGCATGCGGCCAGAGTCGTTGCGCGACCGGAGACCGGCCCCGACTCCGGCCAGGGCCCGCAGCGGCGCGCCGCTGCCCGGCCGCGCCCCCCTGCTCAAAAGAACTCGCCCCGCGGGTTGCCGGTGCAAGTACCTCCCGAGCCTTGCGGGCTCAGGCCTCCCCATGCCGCACCCGGAACCCCCGGTGGCGCCGGGGGCCGTCTTGACACCGGGTCCAGGTGCCGAGAGATTGTCCGGCCCAGAGTGCGCCGCCGCGCTCCGGACAACGTTCGGACGCGGCGCGCGGACACTCCTAACCCGCATCGCAAGGGGGATGCCATGGCACAGTATGACCGGATGGCCGTGCTCAACGCCATCTACGATGTCGGCCTGGTGCCGGTGTTCTACCACAAGGATCCGGCCACTGCCATCCAGATCGTGGAAGCCTGCGTCAAGGGTGGAGCTCGCGTCGCCGAGTTCACCAACCGCGGCGATCTGGCCTATCACGTGTTCACCGAGATCATGCGCCACGTGATGGCGACCGGCAGCAAGGTCATCATGGGCGTCGGCTCTGTGGTCGATGCTCCCACCGCGGCGCTGTACATCGCCAACGGCGCCAACTTCGTGGTCGGGCCCCTGCTCAACCCGGAGGTCGCCAGGCTGTGCAACCGGCGCAAGATCGCCTACTCGCCCGGCTGCGGCAGCGTCACCGAGATCGCGCAGGCGGAAGAGCTGGGCGTCGAGATCGTCAAGGTCTTCCCGGGCAGCGAGGTGGGCGGCCCCAAGTTCGTCAAGGCGGTGGCCGGGCCGTGCCCCTGGACCCGCATCATGCCGACCGGCGGCGTGGACGCCACGCGAGCCAGCCTTGAGGCCTGGTTCAAGGCCGGCGTGGCCGCGGTCGGGGCCGGCTCGAACCTGATCACCAAGGAGCTCGTCGCGGCCAAGGACTGGGACGGCATCGCGGCCAAGGTGGCGCAGTGCATCGCCTGGATCAAGGAGATCCGCGCCGAGATGGCCGCCGCCCGGTAGTGCCGCCGCGCGCCGCGCGGCCGGCCGCGATCGCTGCCGCCGACTACCCCACCATGCTGGCCAGGGCGTCCGCCAGGCGCTCCACCTGCCGCTCGCTGTTGTAGATGTGCGTCGAGATGCGCAGCGCGTTGTGGTTGCGCGGCCGCGCCTCCTCGGGCGGCACGTACGCATAGGTGCCCTGGGCGACCTTGACGACGATCCGGTGTTCGGCGAACAGCCGGGTCGCGATCTGGCTGCTGTCCCCCCGCGCCCGGTCCACCGCAAACGTGCAGATCGCCGAGGAGAGCTCGGGGGCGGCTGGCGAGAGACACGTCAGCCCGGGGATGGCGCCCAGGCGCTCGCGCACCAGGCTGCTCAACTGGCGGCAGCGCGCCTCCACCTGATCGCGGCCGATGGCGTTGTGGAAGTCGATGGCGACGCCGTGCGCGACGATGGTCGGCACATTGCGGGTTCCCGTCGCCCCCGTATAGGCGTGCATGCCGTTGGACAGCATGGGCGGGGCCACCCGTTCCTGCATCTCGCGGCGGACATAGAGAAGGCCCGAGCCCTTGGGCGCGAGCATCCACTTGTGGCTGCTGCTGCAGTAGACATCCACGCCGAGGCGCTTGACGTCGACCTGGAGCATGCCGGGGACCTGGGCCCCGTCGCACACCAGGACGATGCCGCGCGGCCGCGTCAGCGCCGCCACCTCCGCCATCGGGAAGACCATGCCCGTGATCGTGCACACGTGGCTGAAGCTGCACACGCGGGTTTTCGGGGTGAGCTGGGCCGCGACCAGTCCCACGAGCTGTTCCTTGCTCTGCACCGGGTCCGGGATCTCCAGGTACCGGACCCGCACGCCCGCATGCTTGGCCAGGTATTGCCAGCAGGCCATGCCGCCGCCGTGCTCGTGATCGGTCGTGAGCACCTCGTCGCCGGGGCTGAGATGGAGTCCCACGGCGGTCTCGTTCATGCCCTCGGTCGTGTTCCGCGTGATCATCACCTCGTCGACGTCGGCGCCGATGAAGGCGGCCGCGCGGGCGCGGACCTCCTCCATGGCATCGCCCACGCCGCCCCACACGTTGTGCACCGGGTCGCCCTCGATCTGGCGCGCGCAGGCTGCCAGCGCCTCGATGACCATCTGGGGCGCGGCGCCGACGCTGCCCGTGTTCAGGTGAACCAGGTCGGGATTCAGCATGAACTCGCGCCCGACGCGCTCCCAGTAGGCCGGCCCCTGGGCGCTCGCGCCGAGATCGGCTCGCAGGCTCTCCAGTCGCGACCCCAGCGCCGCAGCAGCTTCCCGCAGCAGCGGCACGGCTACCAGACCGGCCGCCAGTCCCTTGACGAATTCACGCCTCTCCATGCCATCCTCCGTGAGCTGTTGCCGGACGGGCACAACTAAGCCCAGCCGGCGCGGTCAGTCAACCGGCGTCGAGCGCGGGCCCCTGCGCCCGAGGCCCACTGGTCATGTGGGACTCGCCGGAACGAGCTGGTGCACTACCTTTCGTCCACAACGTTCTACTCGGAGGAAGACGCCATGTCACGCTACCTGCTCGCGGTGCCGGCGGTCCTCTGCGCCACGGCCGCCGTCTGCGCCGGGGCCCCGGAGGCAGCGCCGGTCGCCCCCCTGCCGTTCAGCGCCGCCCGCCTGGTCGGCAACACGCTCTATGTGAGCGGCCAGCTCCCCCGCACCCCGGACGGCGCTGAGGTGCGGGAATCCGTCGCCGCCGAGACCCGGCAGGTGATGGAGAACATCGGCACGCAGCTCGCCGCGCACGGCTTTACCTTCGCCGACGTGGTGTTCGCCAACGTCTACCTGAGCGACATGGCCGACTACCAGGAGGTGAATGCCGTGTACGCCTCGTTCTTCCCGGACAGGTTCCCGGCACGCGCCTGCGTCGGCGGCCAGCAGATCGCCTTCGGGTTCCGCGTGGAGATAAGCTGCATCGCCGCCAAGGAGCCCGACTAGCCGCCCGGCCGACGCCGGCCGCGCCCCGGTCACGCGGCCCGCCTCAGGGCGGTCCCGGACCGGCCCGCGCGGGCTCGCTGCCGGCCGCCTCCCTGGCTTCCAGCTCGGCCGCGATCTGGGCGTACCGGGCCAGAGAGCTGTCGTCCGGACGCAGGGCGGCGGCGCGCGCAAAGGCCGCCTGCGCCGCCCCGAACTCGCGCCGCAGCATGTGCACGTGGCCCAGGCCGGCGTGCGCCAGTCCGTAGGTCGAGTCCACGGCCAGCGCCCGGCGGTAGAGCGCGGCCGCCGCCTCGGGCCGCCCGGCGCGCAGGTGCAGGTTGCCGAGGTTGTGGAGCGCCTGCACGAGCGTCGAGTCCAGCGCCAGCGCCTGCTGGTACTGGGCAGCCGCCAGCGCGTACTGCCCCCGGCGAGCGTACTGGAGCCCGAGCTCGACACGGATCGTCGGGTCGTCCGGGTAGGACGTCAGCGCGTAGAGCAGCTCGTCCAGGCGCGTGTCCTGGGCCTCCAGGGCCCGCGCCTCGGCCAGCTCCCGCATGCCCTCGTCGCGCCGCCCCAGGCGCAGCAAGGCGCTCCCCAGGCCGAAATGAGCCCGGCGCAGGTGCGGGTCCAGCCGCAGGGCGCGCTCGAAGTGCGGGACGGCGGCGGCGTGCTCGCCTTTCTGGTGCAGCGCTGCGCCCATCCCGGCCCAGGCCGCCGCCGAGGTGCTGTCGACCTCGGTGGCCCGGCGGTAGGCGCTCAGGGCCTGCTCGTGCTGCCCGGCCTTCAGGCGCACCTCGCCCAGGTTGTACCATGCCTCCGCGCAGGCCGGATCTGCGCGCACCGCCCGCTGGAACGCCGCCTCTGCCTCGCCGTAGGCACCATCGTGCAAGTGGATCTTCCCGAGGCCGTTCAGCGCCAGGACGTAGGTGGAGTCGAGCGCCACGGCGCGCGCGAAGGCCGCGGCTGCCTCGGGGAAACGCTCCATGGTCGCCAGCACACCGCCCTGATTCGCGTGCGCCGCGGCGAACCCGGGATCGAGGCGCGCCGCTTCCCGGAACGCGGCGAGGGCCTCCTCGTACCGCGCCACCTGGAACCAGGCATTGCCCAGGTGGAAGTGCGCCGCGGCATCCTCCGGGGCCAGGGCAGCCGCCTGGCGCAGCAGCTCGACCGCCTCGCCGTACTGCCCGGCGCCGAGCAGCGTCTTGCCCTGCGCCACGAGCGCGGCCGCAGAGTCGGCGGCGCCCGGGGCTCGCTCTCCTGACAGACCCCCGCCTGCAGCGCCCGCCGGCTGGGCCGAGACCGCGCCCGGTGCCAGCGGCGCCGCCAACCCCGCCACGACCAGCGCCCACAGACAGTGCCGGAGATCGTCCCTCGCCATGGCGTGGAAGTATAGAGCCGTCGCCAGCCAGTGTCTACGCTCGCGGCTGGCCGAGGCGAGGAGCCCGCCTATATTCATCCGTCCGCTTCCTGGCAGCGTGCGCCGCCGCGCGCGGCGGCGCACGCGCTGCCGTGGGATCGCGCCCCGAAGCACTCACCGAACACCGAGGGATGGACGAGGAGCGATGAGACCAGCCTCGCTGCTACCGTCGTTCGCGGTCGCTGCCAGCGCCCTGGTCGCGGCCTGGGGAGCCTGCGCGACCACCGGAGACGGGTCCGTGGTCGCCCGCGTCGGTGCCGTCCAGATCACCGCCGCGGACTTCCGCGCCCAGGCCGCGCGCTTGCTGCGCGCGGCACCGGGGTACCGCGACCTGGACACCATCGACGCGACGGTCAGGCAACAACTGCTCGCCGACGTGATCGCGCAGAAGTTGATCGTGCTGGAGGCCCTGCACCGCGGCCTGGACCGCGAGCCGCAGATCGCCGACCAGGTAGCGCGCCTGGAGCAGCGGGCCCTCATCGAGACGCTGTACGCGCGTCAGGCCGTCCCCGCGTCCGGTCAGCCCGCCGACGAAGAGATCGAGTCGTACTACCGCCGGAACCACTACGACACCGAGGTCCTCAGCGAGCAGATCGTCTGCCCTTCGGCGGACAGCGCCCGCCTGGCACTGGCCGAGCTGCGCGCCGGCAGGAGCTTCGCGGAACTCGCGCCTCGGTACTCGCTGCCGAACGTTCGCCGCCGTTTCGGCGAAGACGGCAACATCGGCTGGTTCCTGCTGGCCGACATGCTGCCCCCCCTGGTGGAACCCATGCGCACCATGCCCGTCGGCAGCCTGACGGCCGAGCCGGTCGCCAGTTCGCTGGGCTTCCATGTGTTCCGCCTGAACGGCCGGCGCGAGGTGCCGCTCGACTCGGTTCGCGCCGTGATCCAGCGCAAGCTGGACAGCGAGCGCCGGAGCCAGGCCCGAGCGCGCTATGTGTCCGAGCTCCGCGAGCGCTATCGGCTGACTGCCCACGCCGAGGCCCTGGGCCGCCTGCACGCTCTGCCGGCCGACAGCAAGGAGTGGCCAGGGGAAGACGAGCCTCTGCTCACCTGGCAGGGCGGTCAGTTCACCTGCAGAGACTACCTGGCCCTGCACACCTCGGGGCGGGTCCGCCATCCGTCGTCGCTGCCGCTCCCCGAACTGCAGAAGCTGGTCGACAACCTGGCTGGCCAGCGCATCATGATGACAGAGGCGCGGCGGCTCGGGTACGATCGCCTGCCGGATATCCGGGCCCAGGTGGAGGGCAAGCGCGACCAGCTGATGGCCGCCGAGCTCTACCGCCTCGAGGGCCAGGGAAAGATCTCCGCCGTCGCCGATGCCCAGGTGGATTCGTTCCTGCTGGCCAGGCGCGATCCGCACGACCGGGACACCGCGCAGGCTGCCGATGCCGCCAGCCTGGCCGTGCGGGAACGCGCGCGCCGGCTGCTCCAGCGGTCCGCCGCTGACCGGGCGATGGACGAGTTCATCGCCCGCCTGCGCCAGCAGTACGGCGACCAGATCCAGGTGTACGCAGACGTGCTGGCGAGCATCGAGCTGGAGCGCTGACCGCGCCGGCAGGCGCGTCACCCCCGTCAGGCACCCCACGACGACAGCGGGCTGGCGGCCCCGGAGGCCGCCAGCCCGCGTCCAGACCTACACCCGTCCCGGCGACGCCGGGCTCAGCGGTCCGTGCCCAGTCCCGCGTACACCGTGATGAAGGAGAACAACTCGGACGCCGCGGAGCCTCCGTGCACCTTGACCCGGCTCCACTGGAACCCGACGTTGGTCGTGATGCCGTAGCCCGAGTAGGGCGAGACGTTGGACACCTGCGCCGCGATGGTCCGGGTGTTGGAGTCCTCCGCCCATCCCGAGGGCACCGGATCGGGCTTCCTGCGCACGTTCTCGAAGATCTCGTACTCGCCGCCAGCGGTGACCAGGATGTTCTGCGTCAGGCGGCGGCTGACCATGAAACTGAGGATCTCCGTCAGCTCCTGGGTCCTGAACTGCTCGCGCAGGCAGGGCACCTGGCTGGCGTACTGCTGCTTCCAGCGCGGCTGCAGCTTCCAGCCGCGCACCTGCAAGGGGTACTCCCCCTTGGTGATGATCCCCAGGAACTCCTGATCGCGGCGGGTCGGATCGTCCTGGTACTGGTGGTAGATCTCGTGCTTCACCTTGGCCACCAGCGGCAGGAACCGATCGTAGCGCAGTTCGAAGTAGGCGGTGTTGACGAAGGCATCCTCGCCCACCAGCGGATCGCGCACCAACGTCGAGCCGCCCGTCGAGCCCTCCTCCTGAGTCCATACCAGCACATCGTCGGGGATGTTGTCCTGCACCTTGCGCGGGTGCAGGATGAACCACAGGTCCAGGTCCCGCTCGGGGAATTCCTTGCGCATCGTCCACAGCAGGTAATGACCCAGGGCATCGCGGTTGGTGCGCAGCTGCCTGGTCGAGAACCGACCCGCGATCAGGTCCGAGCCCGGGAAGATCTCCACGCCGCCGTAGAAGTTGTAGCCCGACCGACCGCGCTGGTACGGGTAGTCCGCCTCCGTGTCGTCCTCGAACCGGTCGATCACCGTGTTGTTGTTCATGTCCATCCCGAACAGGAACGCCGGGGGATCGACCTCGAACCGCAGGAACGGCTCGGCATAGTCCGGTGTCTGGTTGAAGTTACGGTTGAAGTCGGAGATGTCGTCGTTGTCCTCGTCCAGTCCCGGGAAGACGGCGTCATCCGTCCGCAGGTTCCTGCCGAACCGCGTGTTCGTCACCGGGCCCTGATACTTGCGGGTCCAGTCCGCCAGCTCGTCCTGGTCGTCGTTGTCGTCCACGAACTCGTAAACGCACTGGCTCTCGTTGTCGTAGAACACCTCGCCGTTGGAGGTGGGTATGAAGGCCCTCGTGCTGTAGTCGTGGTCGATGCGGAAGATCTCGCCGAACAGGTTCCAGGGATAGGCCATCTTCTGGGCCGTGAGGTAGTAGGCGTCCGCCGTCGTGGTCGCCAGCGCCTGCCCCGTCTCGATGTTCTCGTTGGGGAAACGCCGGTACTGGTAGTTGCGCACCGCCTCGCCGCGCAGGCTGAACCCCGCCACATCCGCCACGTCGAGGCTGAACCCCATCAGCCGATTGCCGGTCGGCAGGCCGTAGCGGAACTGGTGGTAGGTCTGGTTGGAGCCGTCCTTGACGTTGCCCGCCGCGCGCAGCACCGGGAGGTACACCGGTGTGCCCAGCATGTTGGTCTGCTTGTTCGAGGTGATGCTCACCGCGTAGTCGTTGGCCAGGACCAGGCCGATCTCCACCGACTCGATCTGCCGGAAGTCGTCGATCTGATCCTCGACGCTGGGCCGGAACTGCTCCAGGTTGAAGGTGAGCGTCACCACGTCGGCGCCGCTCGCTTCGTACACGCCGCGCTGCCGCAGACCGCCTTCGATGGTGGGCTGGATGTCGTCCGTGTGCTCCACGCCGTTGACGAAGATGCGCCACCGGGACAGCAGCGCCCCGCCGATCCCGTCCTCGGGCGAATCGTCGGCGATCCGCACGCTGATCGTGCGCACGAAGTCGGTGTTCAGCGGACCCGCCAGCACGCCCTTCAGGGAATTCTCGCCGAACGACAGGTTCGTGCTGCGGTGGGCGGCGTTGACGAAGGTGAAGCCCACCCGCGCGAAATCGCCCACCTGCGCCTCGGTCCGCATCGCGTACAGGTTGGTGAACGGATCGGTCGAGATGGGCGGATCGCCGGAGTTGTTGGCCACGTCGCCGGTGTGATTGGCGCGCGAGCCGAGCAGCGTCACCGCGTACTTGTCCGACAGGAAGTCCCACTGCACGCCATCGAAGCGCGGCTTGGAGAAGGTCAGCGGCGTCAACGACGTGCGGATGCCGTCGCCAGCCATCAGCGCGGTGTGGTACTCCCCTGCGTGGCTCGAGGCGATCACCAGGTTGCGGAACCACGAGCTGAAGCGAGGATCCTTGAAGATGTTGGATCCGTAGCTCTCCGGATAGCTCTCGGTCCAGTTGTAGATCTCCCAGCCGCGCGTGATATAGGCGCCGTACTGGTCATAGTACGGAGCGCCCTCGAGCGCGACCGGGTTGTAGGTCTGATACAGCTCCCGCGCGTAGTTCGTGTACTCCTCGGGCCGCCAGGCGTAGAGCGAGTAGAGGCGCTGGGGCAGGTACCACTTGCGCAGCGTCGGCACCAGGGTCGAGGGCGCGATGCGCGTGCCCGTCGTATAGTACGGGTTCTGGAACCCCGTCATTGCCTGCCCGTAGGCCCCGGCGGAAGCCATCTGGAGGGCGAGGGCCAAGCCATAGAGCGGAACCAGGTTTCGGCGTTTCACGTATCCATCCCCCAGTTAGGCTGCTAGTAGACCACGTGGACGAGCCGGGTTGCCGCTTGCTCGCCCGCGTCGGTGCTGATCTCCATCCGGATCAGGTAGATGCCCGGCGGCACCAGCCCGCCAGCGCGGCTCTCGCCGTTCCAGCAGTACCGCGCCCGGCCGACGACGCTGCCGCTGTTGACCAGCACGCTCACCTCCTCCCCGGTGAGCGCGAGGACGCGGACGACCGGCTCCCTGGCGGTGTTCACCGTGTTGAACGACAGCTCGCACACATCGTTGGTGCCATCGCCGTTGGGCGTGAACACCGTCGTGTGCGTCACGTTCTGGAACAGCGACGCGACCTGCTCGACTTGCGGCACGAACACCTGGTCGAGGCCGAGCGCTGCGGCCGTCACGCCCTGGACATTGTCCGCCTGCGCCGAGTTGGACACGAACGCGTCGAATACGGTCGGGCTGCGGTACACCCGCGAGCGGAACTCGACCACCACGGTATCCCGGCGCACCGCCGGCGCCGGCAGGGACACGACCAGCGAATCGCCGCGCAATTGCCCAGTGGCTGCCACCTCGCGGCCACCCACGATGACGCGCAGCAAGTCGGTGTCCGTCGCGGCCGGCGGCACCTTGATGATCACGCGATCGAGGCCCGCGTCGCTCGCCGTGAATTCGTTCGGCCAGAGCGTATAGCGGAAGCTCTGCAGCGTATCGAGGGCGGCCAGCCGCGGCTCCAACCGGCCGCTGACCCCCCTGGCGATCACCGGGCTGTTCATGACGAACGTCAGCGAGCGCAGCACCGGCATCACGGCGGGATCGTCGCTGATCAGCCGCACCAGCAGCCGCACCCAGCGACGGGGCGTGGGCGACAGGAACTCCTGGCCGGAGTACATGTGCGGCAGGCTCCACCGGCTCCAGCTCCCGTCGCGCACGACATCCTGCACGACCGCACCCCGCTGCCGTGGCTTGGCTGCCTCCCACTCGGCCTTGGTGACCTCGACGCCATTGGCCAGATAGTACCGCTCGACGGTCACGTACCCGTTGCCCGTCTGCGTCTCCACGTGGATCCGGGTCCCGGGCGGCATGTCCGCGTCCCAGCGGACCTGCCGGACGCTGTACGCCCCACCCAGGTCGATGTCGCCAGACTCGATGACCACCTCCTTGGGGTAGCCCAGAGCCGGGAAGATGAAGAGCTGGGCCGCACGATGCCACGACGAGCTGCCGGTGACGTCCATGCGCCGCCAGAAGATGAGGCGGGCCTCGGTGGACGGCAGTTCCAGATCGAACAGCCAGCGCAACGGCGCGGTGTTGTTGATGATCTTGCTGAGCAGCTTGTACTCGAACGGGCCCTCGGCGTCGGCGACCGTCAGATTGCTCGGCGAACCGTCGGAGACGAGGAACTCGACGTCGCGCCAGCCCCCCTGGCGCTGGCGGTCGCAGCAGTACAGGTAGGGGCTCTCGTCCAGGACGTTCGGCACCCACACCATCCGGCTGAGGCGGAAGATGTGGCGCATGTCGATCACGCCCCAGTTGCCCAGCGTCCGCCAGTCCGGGAGGTTGTTGGCCTCGATCGTCCAGTAGCGGCCGTCCATGTCTCCGTCGATGATGCCCTCGGCCCCCGTGCCCCGGCCGCAGGGATTGCACACCCACTCACCCGAAGTCCAGGTGCTGCCCCCCCACAGCTCGAAACCTCTCTCCGCCTTGTCGGCAGTGGTCACCCGCGTGGCGATGTTGATCCCCACGGTCTCGACCTCGATCTCCGCCACCGCGGCGCCCGCCGTCACGCCGCCCGCCTCGAAGCGCACGAAGCGCACCAGATCGAAGTCGAGGGTGTCTCCCGTGACCAGGTACTGGCCCGTGGCCACCGCGGGGTCCACCGTCCGCAGGTCGAAGTCGATCACCCGCCTGGCGTTGTTGTTCACCGGCCGTCCGACGCGCGTGTAGCGGATCTGGTCGGGGGCCGTCTGCACGGAGATTCCCGGGCTGACGTAGAGCGAGAAGAACTGGAACGGTCGCACGTCCAGCGTATCCGGGAAGATCACCCGGATCCGGCTCGCCACGACGCAACGGCCCAGATCGATCTCCACCCACCACCGAGTCACCGGATCCGTCGGGTCCGGCCGCCACCAGGTCGACAGGTTCTGGTCGCCCAGCAGCGGCGCGGTGGCCGCGTTCGACGCGCTGCGGAACCTCTGCTTGCCATGCTCCCCGATGACAACCGACCTGTACCTGTCCGCATCGGTCATCGCGTTGTACGGCCCGGTGAACGGCCGCACACGCACCCCGCCGCTGTCCACGTCCACCAGCCCGCGCGGGTAGTCCCAGGCAGCCATCTCCGCCGGCCCGAATGTCCGCAGCTCCTCGGCTGCGGCTGCGCCTGCCCCCACCGCGCCCAGAATCAGCAAGGCGCGGAGCGTACGCCCAAGCCCAGCGACTCGTCGTTCCGTGTTCATTCGGTCCGCCCTCAGAATGCCACCGCCACCGGCCGGATCTTCACGTAGGTGTCGCGGTCGACATCCAGCTTGGCACTTATCAGGTAGACCCCCGGCGCCACGCGGCCGCCACCATCGCCGCGCCCGTCCCAGGCGAGTGCCAGTCTGCCGGCGCCTACCGAGCCGTCGCGCAGCATGGCCACCCGGCGGCCGTGCAGATCGCGGACCAGCACCTCGACCCGTGCCGACTGCACGCCGAAGACGGGGACGATCACCTGGATCCGGTCGTTGACCCCATCGCCATTGGGCGTGAACGCCGCAGGATTCACCTCGACGTCACCGAGGACCTCCACGCGCCTGGCCGCCGCCACCACCTGCGTGCTGTTGGTGGCCACGTCGTTCCGGGCATTGCCCGCCTCGATCGCCTGGGGCAGCAGCGTGCCGCCGCCGCTCCGGTTCTCCACTTCCCCACCGAGGTACACGGAGGGGCTGTACAAGGCACATCGGTACCGGAACCGGAACGCAGTGTCGCTCAGAAACGGTGCGGGGAACGCGAACCGCATCAGCCCCTCGTCCGCCGCGTACGCCAGCGTGAAGTCCTGGCCCGCGATCGCCGGCACGCCGTTCACCTCCAGATCCAGGAACTGGGTGCCAGCAGGAACGTGCAGCGCGATCGCATCGAAGCCAGGGCGCCCGGCGGCGGCGAATACGGCCCGCATGTCGAATACGAAGACGGTATCCTGCCCGAGCCGCACCTCGCTCCGCGGCTCGCTGCCACTGCTGCCGGCCAAAGAGACCTCGGCGACCACGCTGTCCGCGAGCAGCGGCGAGACCTGGAAGGACAGGCTGTCCAGCACGCCGACCGCATAGGGATCGTCGGTGGCGATCTGGAACTGGAACTGGAAGTACTCCCGGCCATCCGAGGAACGGTTCGCGTCGCCCGGATTCTGGTACGCGATGGACCACTCGTTCCAGTGGCCCACGTCGTCGGTCAGCGCGGCGCGGAAGCCGGGCAGGCCCTCCTCGTACGCTGCGCGCGGCGCGAAGGCCTTGTAGTACTCGGCCGCTTCCACGCGTACCTGACGTCCCAGTTCGTCGTACACGTAGTACGCATTGGGATCCGCGTCGGTGCCCGCGCGCGTCCGCAGCGTCAGCCTGACCGGCGCGGTCGGATCCTCGACGAGCCGTCCGTCGGCTCCCAGCCGGAACTTGCGGAAGCTCCACTTGACGTCGCCCAGGCTGACCGCTCGCCCGAACCAGTGCGGCTTGGACAGGAAACGCCCCTCCTGTGCGAAGCCCTGGCCGTAGGCCTTGATCTCCGACAGCACCGACGTGCTCTTCACCCCGCCCAGACGCAGGCGCACGAAACGGGTGAACCGCGGCACCATGCTGATGCTGACCACGCTCTGGTCGTTCGAGTAGGTCGAGGCCACCACTTCGGGCAGCGCATGGTAGGCGGAGCTCCCAGTCGCGGCCGTCTCGTCCTCGAACAGCAGCCAGTCGATCACCTGGTTGGTGCGGCTCACCTCGTACGCGGCCGGGTACAGATCGCGGAAGCGCACGTTCTCCTTGTAGAAGCCGTTCTGGGGCGGAAAGAACACCAGGCTGTCCAGCGCCAGAGGGATGCCCAGATCCAGCGTGATCCAGGTGATCGCGCTCGGCCGATCGGTGGCCGGCGGCGCCAGCAGGAACGCGTAGGTGAACTCGTCGCCGTCCACCAGCTCGCGCGTGCCCGTGGCCTCGGCCCCGCCGCCATTCCACAGGCGCGGGTTCCAGCCGATCAGCAGCGTGTCGATCCCCATCCCGTAGCGCCCGCGCGCCGTGCACCACTTGTAGAGGAAAACGTTGCGCGGCACGGTGGCGCCGGACCGCACGCGCTCGCGCAGCACGTTCTGTCCCTTCTCGAGCCGCCACAACTGCACCGCGCCCGGCTGCGTGCTGTCATCCAGCGCTATCCAGCGCTCCGCCACGCTGGCCCACGGCACCCCTCCCCGCCCGCCGATCACCCACTCGGACGGCGGCGCCTGCCCGGCAGCCAGCCCGTGCCCCAGCGCCAGCACCGCGAACGCCATGCCGATCGAGACGCGCCATGGCTGCCGCCGGGGACTCGTCCACGCGGTCATCAGTATGCCACCCCCAGCACTCTCGCCGCGGTGAAGGAGCGGGCGTCGGCGTCGACCCGCACGCGGCAGATGTAGTTGCCCGGCGCCACCCTCCGGCCGGCGCTCGAGCATCCGTCCCACGTCACGGCGAAGCTACCCGATCCCGAGCGACCGTTCACCAGCCGCCGCACCACGCGTCCCGCCAGGTCGCAGACCTCCACCTCCAGACGAACCTCGCCCGCGAACTGGATGAGCCGGTACTCGATGGACGCGGCATCGTGGACCCCGTCACCATTCGGCGTGATCACCGCTGGCCGGATCTCCACCCCCAGCGCCGGTCTGGGATCGGCGGTGTAGACCAGCAGCGAGTTGGTGCCCACATCGTTGCGCGCATTGCCGCCGGTCACCGGCTGCGGCACGCCCCCCGCCGGGTCCAGCAGCCAGACATTCACCGCCGTGGTGTGCTGCACCACGGCCTGCCGGTAGACCACGCGGACCGGCGCGTTGCTGGCGCCGTCCACCACCGCGAAGCGCACGTCGAATCCCGCCGCCGTGGGCGTGACGGCCGGGAGCGCCACCGGCACGAGGGGATCGCCCATCTCGAGCCGCTCGAACACCGGTGCCGGAAACGACTCGACGCGGACGCCCGCGAACCCCTTCAGGCCGGCCTGCTCGAAGGTCGCGCGCACGTCGCAGGTGAAGGTGGTCTCGACGCCCGCCGCGACTTCCGTGAGGCTCGCGGCAGGTACTGGCATCGAGGCCAACGCGACCTCCCCCACGCTGGCCGTCGCCAGCAGCGGGGCGTGCTCGAGCGCGAACCCATCGATCCGCAGGGCGTTCTCCGAATCCCCCGCGAACTCGATCCACAGCTGCGCGTACTGGCGGGGTCCCGGCAGCCCCAGGTACACCGTGACCGAGCCGGTGCTGTCCAGCTTCACGGGCACTGACCACGGGCTCCAGTTGGCGGCATCGGAGCGAACAGAGCCCTGGACGTAGTCGCGCACCGGACCCTGCTGGTCGGCGGGCAGGGCCAGGTACTCCGCGCGCGAGTTGACCTCGGTGAGCGCGCCGGTCGCCGGGTTCACCCGGTAGTAGGCCAGCCGCGGCAGGAGCTTCTCGTACTCGTTCTGCGTCACCTCGGACTCTTCGCCGGTCTCCCGATCGCGCCGGAAGTAGCTCACCGGCGTGTCATCCATCCCGGTGCGCAGCCGGACCGTGCAGCGAGGGGGGTCGGCCCCGGGACGCAGGCCGCTGCCCAGCCGCGTGGCGCCCACGGTCACGACGCCGAAGTTGGCGGGAGTCGCGAACCGGTGCAGCTTGCTCAGGTAGGACGACGCCGGGACGAACCCCTCGCCGTACACCTCGATCTCGGCGAGGCTGAAGGGCGTCTTCGACAGATTCTTGACCTGCAGGAACCGCACCATGGCGGTCTCGAACTCCAGATCGACCACCGCGTCACGATTGCTCTCCACGCGGCGCAAGCGGCGGTACTTCGGCCGGTTGCTGGCATCGAAATCGCTGCCGCTGCTCGTGGTCACCTCGTAGGCCCGCAGGTACGCGTCGGGATCGTCGGGCGGCGGGTAGAAGCGCACGCGGTTGACGGGGTAACTCGTGCCGAGGTCGACAAAGAAGGCGGTGCCCGCCGGGTTGCCCGAGCTCTTGAACACCGAGGCCGAAGAGGTCGCCGGCTGGCCGTCCACCAGCAAGAGGGGCCCCGACTGGAGGTTGAAGACGGTGGAGTTGCTCCACGCACGGGGCGCGCCGCCGACCGTGTAGTCCTCCGGCGGGCCGTTCACCCAGACCTGACCACCGGACTTGAGCACCTGGGTCAGGTTGGCGCCCGGCACGATCTGCACCGGCTGCAGCGCCCCCGCCACGACGGCCGCGCCCACCTGGCTCTGGGCTTCGCCGGTCCATGACTGGCCGCCCGTGCCCAGACGCCAGTACTCGCTCTGCGCCGCCGCCGGCGCTGCAGTCCCGAGGGCCAGCGCCGCGGCCAGGACAGAAGCCAGCGCCTCGCATGCACACGACAGGTCTCTCATAGCTCGTCCCACGCTGGGATCGCTACTCCCTCGCCAGTTCTGGCGGGGTCTGGTACCCTCTGAAGACCTCGCGCGCGAACGTGTAGCTCACCTCGATGGTCTCGACCGGATCGCCAGCATAGTCGAAGCGCACCGCGATGTCGGGGACGGTGACCGTGAGCTTGGTGACGTCGTCGTGCAGCAACGGGAAGACGAGGTACCCCCGAGACTCCTGGCCGCTGAACACCGGATCGGCGCGGAACATGGTCCGCCGCAGCAGGTCGGTGCGCGCCTCGAAGCGCTCGCGGCCCCGGCCGCTCCTCCCGATCCAATAAGCCCGGTAGTACTCCTCCAACTGGGCGAAGGCCAGGGCCCCGTACTGCCGGTTGTTGGTCGTCGCCAGCCGCGCCTTGGTCGGATCGAGGACCACCTTCGGGTACTGGTAGTTGCGCACCGTGAGCTGGAACACCGTGAAGCGAGCGGGTGGCCGGTCACTGCCCAGGGGCCGCCAGTTCCCATAGGTGTAGGGGTTCGTCGATTCCGCCCCACCGACCGACGCGGCGCCGAACTGGCGGTTCAGCTGCTCATCGGTCATGGGCTGCAGGATGATCTCCAGACGGTCCTGCCGGAAGGTCACCGAGCCGTCGTCATTGACCGTCATCCGTTCCGCTTGCTCGGCGATCGGCCGCAGCGGGCCAGGGAAATAGCGTCCGCAGCCGACCAGCACCAGCAGGGCTGCGATCAAGCGAAGCGTTCGCATGGGAGTTCTGCCCCGGGAAGGGATCGGTGAAGACGCGGGCATGGACTCAGCTCTGCCTGCACGACCAAGCACCGGGACCTCCGTGGCATGGAGTTAGCCCACAACGCCCGGAGCGCAACGCGTCCGTACCGCTGAAAGACGATCGGGCCGGCTGAGCCGCATCCAGCCAGCCCGATCGGCGCATCGACAGCCACCGTACGACACAATGGCTCCCCTCGCCGAGCAGCAAGCAGGCAAAGGGAGCCATTGCTGAGCGGGGCTAGAAGGAGCCCTTGATGCGACCCCAGGTGCTCTGCTCCACCGCAGTACCCTGCTGCTGGTACTCCCCGATGCGGAGCAGTCTGGTGGCCGCGAAGTACTGGCGGCTCGAGGCCTCCGGGCCGCGGATGGTCATGTCGTTGTTGAAGGCCGGATCGCCGTCCTCGTACCAGAAGACCACCGGCAACCCGAACCCATCCTCGCCGGCCTGCGCGTTCAGGTCGCGCGCCTGGCTGGCCGCTGGTCCGCCGTCCTCCAGGTAGTTGGCGACCCACACGTTGAACTCGTACACCGTCTCGCCGCCGGTGTCCGACGTCCACGTTTCGGCAGCCCACGCCTCGGCCGGATCAACCGTCACCGCGCCGTTCAGCCACGGGGGCTCGCCGTACTCCCGCCACGCCGCGAACCCGGCAGCGCCTTCGGACTCCGGGTACCGCTCCATGTAGTTGGCATTCACGTTGCCGGGAGCAGCGACGAACTCGATGCCGTAGCCGCCGTTGGCGCGGTCACGCCCGTGATCCTGCGGGTCCATGGCGAAGCCGAGCATGTCGCCGGACCAGCGGTTCACCGTGGTGCCGCCGTGATTCAGCGTGTCGTCGTGCGCCTTCATGTACACATACCACCGGTTCTCCGGAGCGCCCTTCCAGGCCATCATCGTGGTGATGTCCAGGTCGTCGCGGTTGGGCAGCGGCCGGTCGGCCTCGTCGCGCCACTCGTCCATCGCGATGACGTAGTCCGGATCGAACCAGGCCCAGTCAGCGACGTTGCCGTCAGCGACCATGGTGTGGCCGTTGGGAACCTCGAGCATGTAGTAGTAGAAGCCGCTGGCGTTGCGTTGGGCCAGCGTGGGGGGATCCCAGAACTGACCGTACGCGGCCGTCGCAACCATGCCGATCGCCAGCGTCAGATAGAGCATCTTGCGCATCGCGAACTAGCTCCTCGTTTGGGTGAGGTGATCCTGCCATGACTGCCGACCATCGTGCTGCGTCACGAATGCTTCGGCGCCGCTTCACCTCCTTTCGTGCACGATGAGCCCCGCCGCCCTGGACGCCCGTGCCCAGCGTGACCCGCGGCGCCCGGCAGCGGCAGCCAACGTCTGGTTTCGCAGCGACCTAGGAGCATGCTCGGCAGGTCCTGCAGTCGCCGCTGTACGCCACGCGGCGACAATGTAGGCGCCTGTTCGCTCGTTGTCAAACGGATTGTGGGCGCGGAGCCGGCAGCGGCGGCTGTTGTCCGGCCTCCTGATCCGCCGCATCTTGGGACCGGCCCTGCCAGCCACGGGAGCGACGTCCCGGCGGGCAGCGGCAAGCATTGCCACTCGTTGGCGGCGAGAAGTCGCCGGCAACCGTTTCCGGGAGACAGAAGATGTCCACGCAGGAGCAGTCGCAGGCTGACCGTACCCGCGCGCAGCGGATGCGATGGTGGCACGAGGCACGCTTCGGGATGTTCATCCACTGGGGGCTCTACTCCCAACTGGGACGCCACGAGTGGGTCATGAACCGCGAACGCATCCCCATCGCGGAGTACGAGCGACTCGCGGCCACCTGGAAGGTGAAGCAGTGGCCGGCCCGGGAGTGGGCCAGGCTCGCCAGACAGGCAGGCATGCGCTACATGGTGATGACCACCAAGCACCACGAAGGGTTCTGCCTGTGGGACACCCGGATGACCGACTACAACGCCGTGCGTCGCTCGCCGGGAAGGGACCTGGTGGCGGAGTACGTCGAGGCCTGCCGCGCCGAGGGTCTGCGGATCGGGTTCTACTACTCGCTGATGGACTGGCACCATCCCGACGGGGCCCGCTGCGCGCGGGACGCCAGGGCGCGCGCCCGCTTCGTCGAATTCACCCACGGGTGCGTGCGCGAGCTCATGTCGAACTACGGCAAGATCGATGTCCTGTGGTACGACGTCGCCTGGCCACTGAGCACCGCAGAGGAGTGGCGCAGCGCCGAGATGAACGAGATGGTCCGGCAGCTTCAGCCCGAGATCATCATCAACAACCGCTCCCGCCTGCCGGAGGATTTCGGCACGCCAGAGGAACACATCCGCCCCGAGGAAGCCGGCCGCGCCTGGGAGGCCTGCATGACGTTCAACGGGTCCTGGGGGTACATGCCGTACGCGCCCGCCGAAGACTGGCACAGCACCCGCTCGGTGCTGAACATGCTGCGCCAGGTGACCGCGGGAGGCGGCAATCTGCTGCTCAACGTGGGCCCGGCCCCCGACGGCTCCGTGCCCGCCGAGGCGGTGGCCCGCCTGCTGCCCGTGGGCCGCTGGCTGCGCAAGAACGGCGAGGCGGTGTACGGGGCTGTCGACCGCACCGACGGCTGCTTCGAATGGTCCCCGCTGGGGTCCTGGACCCGCAAGGGGCGCACCGGGTACTTCTGGTGCAGCCGCTGGCCTGGCAGCCAGATCACCCTCGGTGGCTTCCGCACCAAGGTCAAGCAGATCTGCCTGCTCCACGATGGCACGCCGGTCGACTTCGAGCAGACGGCGCAGCAACTCAAGATCAGCGGGCTGCCGCGCCGCAACCCGGACCGGCTGGCACAGATCTGCGTGCTCAAGATCACCTTCGCGTCCCAGCCGGTGCAGCGGCTGGGAGCGGGCTGTGTCTGGCTCGGTTGAGACGGGCGCCCGCGGCGCGCGCTGGCGCGCCGCACCGGCCCGTGGCCAGCGGCCGCGGCCGCGCTGGGCGGTGCCGTTACCGAACGCTACATACCGCTACACAACCCGCACAGCAGGCTGCGGCCGCCGGCGCGATACTGGAGACGGGGAGAACACGACAGGCGGGCCGGGAGGCGGTCCCCTGACCGCGGGAGAAAGCGCGAGATGGGCGTCGAGGGTGCCAGCAACCCGTCCATCGTCCTGGTGGAGGATGATGTCGGTCTGGCCGAGCTGATCGCCGAGCGCCTGGCGAGCGAGGGCTACCGCGTGCAGCGGGAGGTGGACGGGCGCCGCGCGGTGGAGCTGATCCGCGCCAGCCCGCCCGACCTGGTCATCCTCGACATCATGCTGCCCGGCATGGACGGCTTCCAGGTCTGCCGCGAGGTGCGGCCGTTCTATCGCGGGCCCATCCTCATCCTGACCGCCAGGGACGACGATCTGGACCAGATCCTCGGCCTCGAGCTGGGAGCCGACGACTACGTGGCCAAGCCGGTGCGGCCGCGCGTGCTCCTGGCCCGCGTGCGCGCCTTGCTGCGCCGCGCCATGTCGGCCAGCCGCGGTGCCGGCGAGCCCACCCGCATCGAGATCGGTGCCCTGGCGGTGGACGCCAGCCGCCGGGAGGTGCTGCTGGCCGGCCGCCCCATCAGCGTCACCACCGTCGAGTTCGACCTGTTGTGGCACCTGGCTTCGCGGGCAGGTCAGGTGGTCAGCAGACAGGACCTGTATCAGGCCCTCTATCACTACGACTACGATGGCCTGGACCGCAGCATCGACGTGTACGTCTCGCGCTTGCGGCAGAAGCTGGAGGACGACCCCGCGTCGCCGGAGTTCATCAAGACCGTGCGCGGCGTGGGGTACCTGATGGCCGGAGCGCGCCCGTGAGACGGCAGTTCCTGCGCGTGTACGTGGGCATCGCCCTGGTGCTGCTGCTGGCCGCGGTGCTGACGCTCCTGCTGGTCGAGCACCAGATGCGCCGGCTGATCGACACTCAGCTCGAGGAGTCGATGGAGCCGTGGGTCTGGCGCATCAAGGAACGTCTGGCGGGCGATGACGCGCATCCCGATGCCAGGCGCCTCGAGCAGATCGTCGACGAGACGCCGTTCCCCGTGGCGCTCGTGCCGCGCGACAGCGTGCTCCTGTCGCGCGCCGTGCTGGCCAAGCTGGCCCAGGGGCGCGCGGCGCTGGTCTGGCGGGACAGCCTGCGCCTGCTCTACGCCGGGCTCGATCCGCGCCATTACCTCGTCCTCGGGCCGTTGCGCCCCTGGCCATGGGAACCTGGCAGAGGCGGGCCGCCGCGACCGGGGCCCGACTGGCCTGCCTTCTGGCTGGCCCGGTGGCGCCAGCGGCTCCGCTCGATCGGCGCCGATCCGGCGCAGCGCGCCCGCGCGCTGGCGGAGATGGAGCGGCAGCTCAGGACCGGCCGGCGACTGCTGCCCCGCGCGCAAGTGCAGCTCCCTCCGGAGGCGTGGGCCACGCTGGAGCTGGGGGAGCCCTACCCGCAGCGGACGGCGAACGGGCTGGTGGTCCACGTGCTGGCCGGACCGGACAGCGTGCTCCAGCTCGGTCCTGTGGAGCACGCGGCCATGCCCTGGCTGGCGCACGCCGGCACCGGCGACGGCCTGCCGCCGCCGCGCGAGCGGGTGCAGCGGCTGTCGCCGTGGCGCCGGCCGCTGCTGCGGGACGCGCAGGTGCTGATCGGCGCCCTGCTGGGGATCCTCGTGCTCATCGGCGCCGCGGTGTACTGGCTGCTCCGTCCGTTCGAGAAGCGCATCTACGCGCTGGCGGAGGTCGCCCGCGAGTTCGGCGGGGGACGACTGGATCGGCGCGCGTCTGATCACGGCGCCGACGCCATCGCCCTGTTGGCGCGCCGGTTCAACGAGATGGCCGACCGCCTGGCCGGCCTGATCGAGCGACAGCGCGAGCTGCTGCGGGCGGTCTCGCACGAGCTGCGCACGCCGATGGCCCGGCTGTTCTTCCTCGTCGACGACGCCCAGAGCGCCACCGACCCGGCGGAAAGGCAGGAACTCCTCCGCCGCGTCGAGGGATCGCTGCAGGATCTGAACGACCTGGTCGAGGAGCTGCTGGCGTTCGTGCGCCTCGAGGGGCCACAGGAGAGCCAGGAGCGCGAGAGCGTCGATCTGGCCGCGGTCTTCGCCGACATCCGCACCGTCCTCAACGATCTGCGTCCGGAGATCGCGGTCCGCGTCGAGGCCGGCGATGTGCGCGTGTGGGCGGTGCCCCGGCTGCTGCGCCGAGCCGTCCTCAACCTGGGCACCAATGCCGTCCGGCATGCCCGGCGGGCGATCGGGTTGACGGCCCAGCACACCGGGGAACGCGTGCTGGTCCACGTGGACGATGACGGCGAGGGCGTGCCGGCCGAGGCGCGCGAGCGCGTCTTCGAGCCGTTCTTCCGGCTGGATGCCAGCCGCACCGGGGATACCGGCGGCGTCGGCCTGGGTCTGGCGATCGTGCAGCGCATCGCCGCCGTGCACGACGGCCGGGTGTGCGCGACGACCAGCCCCGACGGCGGCGCGCGCTTCACCCTCGACTTGTCTGCGGGGCCCGCGGGCCGTTGAGGGGGCGGCCGCTGGCGCCCGTCAGCCACCGCCAGGCTGGAGCGGTGGCACGGCCCGGCAGCGCCGTTGCCCGCAGCGGGCCCTGCCGGTACACTAGTTCGCCCGAGTTCGCCCGCCAGCGCTGCCTCCCGGCCGCGCCGCGCAGAGATGCCGCACGACCGGCAGCGCGCGCGCCGGACGGCCGCGCCGTCCCGCGAACCTGGAGGCTCGCCCTGTTCGTTGTCACCCAGCAGAGGATCGTGATGGAAGCTTCTGGTGCAGCCCCACACGCCGCCGAGGACGCCCGCTCGGTCGAGACCCGCGAATGGCTCGAGTCGCTCGACTACGTGCTGGACGAATCCGGGCCCGAGCGCGTTCGCGAGCTGTTGGAGCAGCTGCAGAACCGGGCGCGGCAGCGGGCCGTCTCCCTGCCGTTCGCCACCAACACCCCGTACGTCAACACCATCCCGGCCGACCGGCAGCCACCCTATCCGGGCAGCCAGGACCTGGAGCGGCGCATCCGCAACATCATGCGGTGGAACGCCATGATCATGGTCGTGCGCGCCAACCAGCAGGACGCGACGCTGGGCGGCCACATCGCCACGTACTCCTCCGCGACGATGCTGTACGAGGTGGCGCTGAACCATTTCATCCGCGGCCGCACCGCGGACTTCGGCGGCGATCTCGTCTTCTTCCAGCCGCACTCGTCCCCGGGCATCTACGCGCGCGCCATGCTGGAGGGCCGCCTGAGCATCGAGAGACTGATCAACTTCCGGCGCGAGCTGGCGCCCGGGGGCGGGTTGCCCTCCTACCCCCACCCGCGCCTGATGCCCGACTTCTGGGAGTTCCCGTCCGCCTCCATGGGGCTGAGCGCCATCATGGCCATCTACCAGGCGCGCTTCAACCGGTACCTGGAGGACCGCGGCCTGCAGTCCCCCTCGGACGCCCGGGTCTGGGCCTTCATCGGGGACGGCGAGACGGACGAACCCGAATGCCTGGGCGCCATCTCGCTGGCGGCGCGCGAGAAGCTGGACAACCTGATCTTCGTGATCAACTGCAACCTCCAGCGGCTGGACGGTCCCGTGCGCGGCAACGGCAAGATCATCCAGGAGCTGGAGACCGTGTTCGCCGGGGCCGGCTGGAACGTCATCAAGGTCATCTGGGGCAGCGACTGGGACCGCCTGCTGGCGCAGGACCATCAGGGTCTGCTGGCCAAACGGATGGGCGAACTGGTGGATGGGCAGTACCAGAAGTACAGCGTCTCGGACGGGCGGTATCAGCGCCACCACTTCTTCGGCGTGGACCCCCGACTGATGGAGATGTCGCGCCAGCTCACCGACGAGCAGATCCGTACCATCCGGCGCGGCGGCCACGATCCGGACAAGGTGTACGCCGCGTACAAGGCGGCCACCGAGTTCCGCGGCGCGCCGTCGGTCGTCCTGGCGAAGACGATCAAGGGGTACGGCATGGGCGAGGTGGGCGAGGGACGCATGACGGCCCACACGCAGAAGAAGCTCGACCCCGAGGTCCTCAAGCAGATCCGCAGCCGCTTTGGCATCCCGCTCTCGGACGCCGAGGTGGAGGCGCTGTCCTTCTACCGTCCGCCCGCGGACAGCCCCGAGCTGCGCTACCTGGTGGAACGGCGCGAAGCGCTGGGCGGCTTCGTGCCCCGCCGGTCGCCGCTCGCCGTGACCCTGCCGCAGCCGGACCCCGAGCTGTTCGCCGAGTTCGCCGGCGGCAGCGGGGGGCGCGAGGCCTCGACGACCATGGTGTTCGTCCGCCTGCTGGCCAAGCTGCTGGCCGACCGCCGCCTCGGCCGGCACGTGGTGCCCATCGTTCCCGACGAGGCGCGCACCTTCGGCATGGAGGCGCTGTTCCGCCAGTACGGGATCTACTCGCACATAGGTCAGCTCTACGACCCCGTCGACAGCGAGAGCCTGACCTACTACCGGGAAGCGCGCGACGGCCAGCTCATCGAGGAGGGCATCACCGAGGCCGGCGCGCTGTCGTCATTCATCGCCGCAGGGACGTCCTACTGCACGCACCGGCTGCCCATGCTGCCCTTCTTCGTCTTCTACTCGATGTTCGGCTTCCAGCGCGTCGCGGACCTGATCTACGCGGCCGGAGACCAGCGCGCCCGCGGCTTCTTGATCGGCGCCACCGCGGGCCGCACCACGCTCAACGGCGAGGGACTCCAGCACCAGGACGGCCACAGCCAGCTGACGGCCTACACCTGCCCGCATGTCCGCGCCTACGATCCCGGCTTCGGCTACGAGGTCGCCGTCATCGTGCGCGAGGGCATGCGCCGCATGTACGAGCAGGGCGAGGACCTCGTCTACTACATCACCGTGCACAACGAGCCCTACGCCATGCCCGAGCTGCCGGCAGGCGCCGAGGAGGGCATCCTCCGCGGTCTCTATCGCTTCCGGCCCGGCTCGCGGCCCCGGGCGCGGCTCCGCGCCCACCTGTTCGCCAGCGGCAGCATCGTGAACCAGGCTCTGCAGGCGCAGCAGCTCCTCGAGGCCGAGTACCAGGTGAGCACCGACGTGTGGAGCATCACCAGCTTCCGCGAGCTCCACCAGGACGGTCTGGACGCGGAGCGCTGGAACTGGCTCCACCCGGACCAGCCCGCGCGGCAGCCATGGATCTCTCAGTGCTTGCAGGGCGCCGAAGGCGCCTTCGTGGTGGCCTCCGACTTCCTCAAGGCCCTGCCGGATACCATCGCCCGCTGGTTCCCGCGGCCGCCTGTGCCCCTGGGCACGGACGGCTTCGGCCGGAGCGAGACGCGGGCGGCGCTACGCCGGTACTTCGAGGTAGACGCGCAGTGCATCGCCTGCGCCGCGCTGGCCGACCTGGTGCGTCAGGGGAGGCTGGAGGCCGAAGTGGCCCTGCGGGCTCGGCGCCAGTTCGGCATCGATCCGGAGAAGCAGAACCCGGTATACATCTAGAAGCGGGGAGGAGCCGGAGAGGGCGCCTACGGGGCAGAGCCAGGCCGCGAGCACGCCGTGGCGCGGCAAGCGGCCGGCAGTGCCACCTGGAAGCGCTCGGCGGCGGCGCGCAGCTTCGCCACGGTACCCGCCGGCAGCGGAATGCCGTCGCGAAGACGCTCCCCGCGCACCCGTTCCTCGCGCTCGCCGGGAACCAGCACCTCGCGCGCACCCGCGGCCAGCGGCAGCCTGTGCATGGTCTCGACCAGCTCGTCGACCTGCGCGGCGTACGCGTCGGCAGCCGTCACCGCCGCGATGTCGATGGCCGCCACGGTCGAGTTCTGCGCCCCGGGCCGCACCTCGTCGCCGCCGGCCCGGGGCAGCAGCAGGGGATTGCCGGCCAGCAGGCTCGTCAGGCACTCGAAGAGGAGCGCCAGGCCGTAGCCCTTGTAGTGCCCGGCCGGCAGCAGCGTGCGCACGCGCCTGGGATCGGTGGTGACGGTGCCCGTCTCGTCCATGCCCCAGTCCGGCGGGATGGCCGTATCCGCGTCCACCGCCACCTGGATCTTCCCGAAGGCAGCGACGCTGGTCGCCATGTCCAGGTCGAGCGGCGGGCCACCGCGACGCGGCACGGCGATCGAGATCGGGCTGTTGTGCACTCCGGGGACGCGGGCGCCCGTGGGCGCCATGTTCGGGCGATTGCTGGCCAGCGCGATCCCCGCCATGCCGGCGGCGGCGATGCGTTCGGTGTAGTAGCCCATGGCGCCCTGGTGCATGGTGTTGCGGATCACCGCCCAGCCGACGCCGGTGCGCCTGGCCTTCTCCACCGCGCAGTCCACCGCGAAGACCGTGACCACGGGTCCCAGGGCCCAGTCGCCGTCGACCAGCGCCAGCGAGGGCGTCTCGCGGAGCACGCGGATGGCCGGCCGGGGGTTCATGTGCCCGGCCTCGATCTGGCGCGCATACTCCGCGATCCGCTGCACGCCATGGGAGTCGATCCCGCGCAGATTCGCCCAGACAAGCACCTCCGCCTCCAGGGCCGCGTCCGCAGGGGGCAGGCCCAGGGCCACGAAGACCTGGGTGGCGAACGTCTGCAGCTCTGCCGCACCCACCCGAGTATCCGCCATCCGCCTGTCCTTCCTCGAGGCCGGCAGGCAGCCACCGGCGCCGCCGGCTCAACAGATGCGGGGAAGCTGCTCGCCGCTGAGTCGATCGACCAGCCGGTGACCGCCCACCGCGCTCTCCATCGCCACCTGACCGGCGGCGGCCGCCGTCGTCCGGCCGATCGCCACCGCCTGCGCGGTCTCCGCGTGCGCGCGCAGGACCTGCAGCGCTTGCTCCGCCTGGACCTGGGGAACGATGGCCACGAAGCGGCCCTCGTTGGCCACGTAGAGGGGGTCCAGACCGAGGATCTCGCAGGAGGCCCGCACCGCCTCGAGCACGGGGATCTCGCGCTCGCACAGCTCGATGCCCACGCCGGCGCGCGCCGCGATCTCGACGGCCGCGCTGGCCAGCCCACCCCGGGTCAGGTCGCGCAAGCAGTGCACCTCGACGCCGGCCGCCAGCAGGGCCATGACCGGCTCGGCCAGCGGCGCGCAGTCGCTGCACACGGTCGCTTCGAACTCGAGCGACTCCCGTGCCGCGAGGATGGCCACCCCGTGCCGGCCGATATCGCCGCTGAGCAGCACGACATCGCCGGGGCGCACCTGATCCGGACCGATGTCGATCTGGCTCTCCACCACGCCGATGCCGGCCGTGTTGACGAAGAGCCCGTCGCCCTTGCCGCGCTCCACCACCTTGGTATCGCCGGTGACCAGCTGCACGCCCGCGCGCCGGGCCGCCCGCTGCATGGAGGCGGCGATCCGCTCGACGACCTGCAGCTCCAGACCCTCCTCCAGGATCATCCCGCAACTGAGGTACTGCGGTCGCGCGCCGCACATCGCCAGGTCGTTCACCGTGCCGTACACCGCCAGCGAACCGATGTCGCCGCCGGGAAAGAACAGCGGCTGGACGACGTAGGAGTCCGTGGTGAACGCCACCCGCGTGGATGCCAGCCGCACCACGGCCCCGTCGTGCCGCCGGTCCAGCTGAGCGTTGGCGAACGCCGGCAGGAACACCCGTTCGATGAGCTGGGCCATCAGCCGGCCGCCGCCGCCGTGGGCCAGCACCACCCACGGGTACTCGCCCAGCGGCAGCGGGCAGGCGGGGCCTGCCGAGGACGGCGTGCTCATGGGCCGGCCTCCTGGGCTGCAGCCCGCCGGTAGCGGTAGTAGGCGGCGCAGGCGCCCTCGGACGAGACCATGGTCGCGCCGAGCGGATGCTCTGGCGTGCAGCGGCTCCCGAAGGCCGGGCACTGCGGCGGCTTGAGCCGCCCCTGCAGGATCCGGCCGCTCAGGCAGGCCGGCGCCGCGCGCGCCGCCGGAGGCAGTGCCGGGAACCGCGCCGCAGCGTCGAAGGCCGCGTATTCGGGCCGCAGAGCCAGGCCGCTGGCCGGGATCGAGCCGATGCCGCGCCAGTCGCGGGCGACCGGCGTGAACACCGTGTCGAGCAGACGGCGGGCCGGCGCGTTGCCCTCGCGGCGCACCGTGCGGCGGTACTGGTTCTGCACCCCCACGCTCCCCGACTCGAGCTGCCGGACGAGCAGGTACACGCCCTCGACGATGTCCAGCGGCTCGAATCCGGTGACCACGATGGGAACTCCGTAGCGGGCCGCCAGGGGCTCGTACTCCGCATAGCCCATCACCATGCAGACGTGCCCCGCGGCGAGCAAGCCCTGGACCCGGCAGTCGGCAGCGGCCAGGATGGCCTCCAGCGCCGGCGGCACCCGCACGTGCGCCGCCAGGACGGAGAAGTTGGCCAGTCCCTCGCGCGCCGCCTGGCAGACGGCCAGCGCGGTCGCCGGCGCCGTCGTCTCGAAGCCGACGGCGAAGAAGACCACCTCGCGGTCGCGTTGGCTGCGCGCCAGCTCGAGGGCCTCGAGGGGCGAATACACGGTGCGCACGTCGCCGCCGGCGGCTCTGACCGCGTACAGGTCCGCACCGCTGCCCGGCACGCGCATCATGTCGCCGAACGTGCACAGCGTGACCTCGGGGCGGGCCGCGATCGCCAGCGCCTGGTCCAGCAAGTCCACCGAGGTGACGCACACCGGGCAGCCGGGTCCGTGCACCAGCTCCAGCGTGGCGGGCAGCAGCTCGTCCAGGCCGTACCGCACGATCGCGTGGGTCTGCCCGCCGCAGACTTCCATCAGCACCCACGGCCGCCGCGCCACCCGCCCGAGCAGCGCCGCCATCTGGCGGACCCTGGCGGCGTCGCGGTACTCGTCGACGTACTTCACCCTCGCGCGCCTTCGTCGCTGTCCGCGCCAGCCGCGCCAGCTTCAGCAGGCGGCGACGCCTCGCCGGCTTCCCGGAGAAGCGCGAACACCAGGGCAGCATCCTCGGGGTCGACGATGCTGAGCGCGAGGCCCACGTGCACGGTCACGTAGTCGCCGACGCGCGCCTCCGGCAGATAGGCCAGGCTGACCTCCTTGAGCACGCCGCCGAAACTCACCTTGCCGGACCGGCCCATGGGGTCGTCGCTCGCGCGGATCTCCACCAGTCTCCCAGGCACCGCCAGGCACATGCGCAGTCTCCTCGCGGGTCACACGGCGCCGGCAGCCGCCGCCGCTCGGCTGCGAGCGATGGCTGCCTGGCCCAGGGCGATACCGCCGTCGTTGGGCGGCACTCGCTGGTGCCAGTAGGGACGCAGACCGGCGGCGCGCAGCAGGGCGACACTTCGTTCGACCAGATGCCGATTCTGCAGGCAGCCGCCGGTCAGCACCACCCGCTCGCGGCCCGCCCGCACGCACACGGACACGATGCCCGCCGCCAGGCCATTGTGGAAGCGCGCCGAAACCCTGCCGGCCGGCACTCCGGCCGTCACGTCTCGCACCAGCTCGCGCACCATGGGCTCCCAGTCGAGCACCAGTGCTCCTCCCTCGCCGGCGCTCAGCGCGGTAGGATAGGCGCCGGCCTCGTCGCCGTCCAGCCGGTGCTCCAGCGCCATGGCCGCCTGCCCCTCGTGCCCCAGCCGCTGGCAGAGGTCGCACAGGGACGCCACCGCGTCGAACAGACGTCCGGCGCTGGTGGTGACCGGGGAGTTGACGCGGCGCCGCAGCATCTGTCCCAGGACGCGCCGCTCGGCGGGGCTGAACGCGCGCAGAGGGGCCAGATCCAGACGGTCCAGAGCCGCCTCACCCCACAACTCGTAGAGCAGTCCGAGGGCTGTCCGCCGCGGCTCGCGGATCGCCTGCTCGCTCCCCGGCAGGCGAAACGGGCGCAGATGCGCCACGCGCGTGCATTCCCGGCGGGTGGCGGCCAGGAACTCGCCGCCCCAGATCGTCCCGTCCAGACCCAGACCCATGCCGTCCCAGGCCACCCCCAGCACCTCGCCATCCAGCTCGTTCTCCGCCATGCAGGCGGCCACGTGCGCATGATGATGCTGCACCGACACCAGCGGCGCGCCGGCCGCGGCCAGGGTTCGCGCCAGGACGGTCGAGGCATAGTCCGGGTGCAGGTCGGCGGCGACGATCTCCGCCTTGACCGCGTACAGCCCGCACAGGTCCTCGATGCTGCGCCGCAGGGCGGCCAGCGCGGCGGGCGTGTCCAGATCGCCGATGTGCTGGCCCATGACGTTGCGGCCCCCGGCTACCACGCAGACGGCGTTCTTCAGCTGGGCCCCCACGGCGACCACGTCCGGACCGGGCGCGGCCCGACCGACCGGCAGCGGCGCATACCCGCGGGCCCGCCGCAGCACCAGCTCCCGGCCCGCCACCACCCGCACGACCGAGTCGTCCACGTGACGCGCGATCGGCCGGTCGTGAACCAGGAACAGCGTGGCGATGCCGCGCAGGCGGATCAGCGCCTCCTCGGCTGCCGTGCAGATGGGCTCGTCGGCGCGGTTGCCGCTGGTGGCCACCACCGGCATCGCGAGGTCGGCCAGCAGCAGATGATGGAGGGGCGTGTACGGGAGCAGCACGCCCAGCAGGGGGCTGTCGGGCGCCACTTCGGGGGCCAGCTCGCCGCTGCAGCCGTGGCGCTCGAGCAGGACGATGGGAGCCTCCGGCGCGGTCAGCAGCCGCTCCTCCAGCCGCGACACGCGGCAGTGCCGCCGCACCGCCTCCAGATCCGGGTACATCAGGGCGAAGGGCTTGGTCTCCCGGTTCTTGGCGGCGCGCAGCCGCGCCACGGCCGCGCCCTGGCGCGCATCCACCATCAGATGGAACCCGCCGAGGCCCTTGACGGCCACGACGCGCCCGTCGCGCAGCGCCGCCTCGGCCCCGGCCAACGCTGCCTCGCCTACCGCCAGCACGCGCCCCGCGTCATCCCACAACTGCACCTGCGGCCCGCATGCCGGGCAGGCGTTCGGCTGGGCGTGGAAGCGCCGGTTCGCAGGATCGTGGTACTCGGCCAGGCAGTCGGCGCACATGCCGAAACCGGCCATGGTGGTGTTGGGCCGGTCGTACGGCAGGCGCCGGATGATCGTGAACCGCGGCCCGCAGTTCGTGCAGTTGGTGAAGGGGTACCGGTAGCGCCGGTCCGCGGGCGAGAAGAGCTCCCGGCAGCACTCGGCGCAGGTGGCGATGTCGGGCAGCACGACGGCAGCGGGCCTGGCGTCGTCCCGACTGGCCTGGATCTGGAAACCCGCCAGCCCGCATGGATCCAGAACCACCGTCTCCATGCCGTAGATGGCGGCCCGCGGCGGGCGTTCGCGGCTTAGCCGCTCCAGGAACGTCTCCAGCCGGTCTGCCGGGCCCTCCACCTCCACGGTGACGCCCTGCATCGAGTTGCGCACCCAGCCGGCCAGCTGCAGCTCTCGCGCCAGACGGTAGACGAAGGGCCGAAAGCCGACGCCCTGCACCGCGCCGCTGATCTCGGCCCGCAACCGCCGGCACTCCGGGCCCTGACCCGTCATCGGGAACGGCGCTCCCGCGTCACGGGCCAGCAGCGGGCAGTCGTACCGTGAAGCGGCTGCCTCTGCCAGGCTCGCTGTCCAGCTCGA
Source organism: uncultured Gemmatimonadaceae bacterium (assembly GCA_964591015.1). Lineage (GTDB taxonomy): Bacteria > Latescibacterota > UBA2968 > UBA8231 > UBA8231 > SLHA01. Next base: position 27,088 of record CAZPXM010000002.1, on the reverse strand, counting down.
TGTGCCCTCCCCAGCGCTCCACCAGGCGCGCCACGATGGACAGCCCCATGCCGGTTCCGGCCTCCCCGGTAGCCCTGGCAGCCGCCGTCCTGAAGAAGCCCCGGAAGACCCGCTCCCGGTCGGCGCTGGCGATGCCGATGCCCGTATCCTCCACCGAGGCCACCAGTTCGTGCTCCTCGCGGTGGACCGCGAACCGCACTCTTCCCCCCGCCGGCGTGTACTTGATGGCGTTGTCCAGCAGGTTGCTGAAGATCAGCTCGACGTCGCGCGCCTCGGCCATCGCCGCCGCCCCTTCGGGCAGCGCGACGTCGAGGGCGATCTGCTTGCTGTCCGCCCGCGCCATGGCCGTGGCCAGCGCGCCGGCCAGGCACTCGGCCAGGCGGACGGGCACCGCGCTGCGCCCCGCCAGCGGCCGCTGCGCCGCGGCCAGCTCCAGAAGATCGCGGACCATCCAGAGCAGCTCGTCGACGCGCCGCCGGCAGCGCTCGACGAACTCCGCCTGCTTGGGCGTCAGCGGTCCGGCATAGCGCAGCCCCTCCAGCATGCTCTGGACCGCCGCCAGGGGCGCCCGCAACTGATGATGGGTCACCCGCGCGAACCAGGCCCGTTCCTCGCTCAGGGCCCGCAGCTCCTCGTAGGCGCGCGCGTTCTCGATCGCGGCCGCACCCAGGTTGGCCAGGTTGCGCAGCAAGTTGGCCTCGCTGCGCGTGAAGTCGCGCTCCTCGGCCGCATACACGCGCATGCAGCCCATGGCTCGTCCCTTGGCCTGCAGCGGCACGCACAGCACGGCCCGCAACCCTTCCTCCTGCGCCTCGCGGGCATACTGAAAGCGTGGATCGCGCGCGGCGTCGCGGATCTGGACCGTGCTGCCGCGCAGTGCCTCGGCATCGATCCCGCTGCGGTCCACGGCGACGCGTCCCTTGGCCAGGTAGCGTTCGCTGAGCCCGTACGCGGCACCGATCCGGAGGTGCTGCCCATCCTCTTCGAGCAGCCGGATCGAACAGGCCTTCACGCCCAGGAGCTGGGCTCCTTTCTCCGCGATCTTGCCCAGCACCTGGTCGAGTTCCAGCGTCGCATTCACCGCCCGCCCCACCTCGTACAGCGCCTCCATCTCCCGGTAGGAGCGCTCCAGGGCGCGCTCGGACGCGAACAGCGCCTCCTCGTTCCGGCGCACCGGCACCGTGATCGAAGTGGTGAGATAGGCGACGACGGCGAAGAAACCGGCCAGCACGGCCCAGCGGAACAGGCAGGCGGCAGCCGAGGTGGGCCCCGAACCCGCCAGCACGTCGGCCTGCACCGGCGGCCACCATCCCAGACGTTCGACGCCCACCAGCAAGCCGAGCATCACCGCCGCCGCTCCCGCCTGCACGTAGCAGGCAGCGCGCGAGAGGAGGATCGCGCCGATGATCACGTGGAAGGTGAAGGCGAGCGGAACCGGGCTCTGGATGCCGCCGGCGTAGTGCACGAGGCCGGCCAGGGCGACCCAGTCCAGGCCCATCTGCGCGTAGATGACGCGGCGATAGGCACGGCTGCCGGGGCCGAGGCCGGCGACCCGGCGCGTCGCGAAGAGAAAGGCGACGTTGTACACGGCCACCGCCGCGGCGATCGCGTACATCGGTCCCGCGGCGAGCTGACCCGCGGCCGCCCGGGCCGTCCCCCACGCCCAGAGGGCGATACCCGCGGCCGCGGCCCAGCGCAGCCGCACGAACCATGCCAGCCGGGCCCGCAGCTCGCGCTCCAGGGGAATCAGTCCTGGCCAGGCGCAGGAGGTCGGCTCCTCGATTGCCGCCGCCGTGCCGGTGCCGGGCCCACCGGCAATCCCGCCGTGGTTGCCGGGCATCAGCGCTGGAGCCTTGCCCGCAGCAGTGACAGCAGCACGTCGCTGTCGAGCGGTTTCTGCAGGACCCCCGCCAGCCCCAGCCCGGCCGTGTCGATGGTGCGGCTGAGATTGTCGCCCACCGAACTGAGCATGAACACCGGGGCCCGGTTGCCCGCGGCCTTGAGCTCGGTTACCAGGCCGGTGCCTGCGTCGATCTCTTCCATCATCAGGTCGACGATGAGCGCGTCGGGGTTCACCTCCCGGTACCGGCGCATGGCCTCCTCGGCGCTGGCGGCCGTCTTCACCGCGTAGCCGCTGGCCTCCAGCACGACCTTGAGGTACTCCACGATGTCCGGGTCATCGTCGACGCACAGAATCACGTGCTTCCCGTCTTCCATCTCTCCCCTCCATCCGGGGCGGCCGCCTGCAGCTCTGCAGCCGCCTGAGCGAAGCTCCGGGTCTCGATGACCGGCAACAGGAAGGCGAGTGCGGCCGCCAGATTGTCGCGCGCCCGCGCCGACAGCCCCTCCTCGAAGCGACCGAAGCGATAGCCGCGGATGCCCAGGCTGTAGGCCTCCGGCGCGCGGCCGAAACAGCTGGCCGCCATCGCCAGCAGGAATTCGGGCTCCACCCGATGCGTGCTGAACGTCATCGCTGCGCCCCGGGGCCTCAGCGGCCAGAAGCCGAACGGCTCCCGCCCCGAGACCGCCGCATCGACGCACACCGCGTACCGGCAGCGCGCCAGTTCGGCCGCCTGTTCGACGTTCGGCTGGTAGTCGACTTCCAGCACCACCCCCGGCAGGTCTGCCTGCCTGCAGGCCTCGGCAAAGGCGATCCCGAGACCATCGTCCTGGCGCGCCGGGTTGCCCCAGCACAGCAACAGCACCGGGTCGCTGGTCACCAGCCGCGCGCCCGGCGCTGCAGCAGCGTGCCGTCGGCTGCGTACAGCTCCACGACCAGCGGCATCCGGCCCAGCGCGTGCGTCGCGCACGACAGGCACGGGTCGTAGGCACGGATCGCGACTTCGACGTGGTTGAGCAGGTCCTCGGTGAGCTCGGGTTTCCCGGAGAGGTGCTCCGCCGCGACCTGCTGCACTGCCCGGTTCATCGGTTCGTTGTTGCTGGTGGTCGAGACGATCAGGTTCGCCATGACCACCTGGTCGTGCGCATCGATGCGATAGTGATGAAAGAGTGTGCCGCGCGGCGCCTCGATGATACCGACCGCCTCCTCCCGGCGGTCGCCGCTCACCACCAGGTCCTCGCCCTGCAGATCCGGGTCGTGGAGCAGCTCCTGCAGCTTCTCGCACGAGTGCAGCAGCTCGATCATCCGCGCCCAGTGGTAGGCCATGGTGATGTTCGCGGGTCTGCCGGCGTGCCGCGCGAACTCCTGCCGCTCCTGCTCCGCCAGCGGCGTGTCGAAGAACTCGGCGTTGTTGACGCGCGCCAGCGGCCCGACCCGATACCAGCCCAGCTCGGGCCCCAGCGACTTGATGAACGGGAACTTCATGTAGGACCACGAGCGCACCTCTTCGGCGATGAACTCGACGTACCGCTGATTGTCCACGTGGTCGAATATCCTGCCGCCGCAAGCGTCGGTGGCGCGCAGGCCGCCGTCGTAGATCTCGTACGCCCCGTCGCTGCGGACGATGGACAGATGGTTCGACGCGAAGGAGCCGAAGGGTGCCAGCCGCTCCAGGTTCTGCAGGGTGTACTCCTTGGCCACCTGGACCGCCTGGCGGCTCCAGACCATCATCTGCTCCATCTCGCGCAGCAAGGCGTCGCGCTCCGCCACCGACAGGTTCTTGTTGATGCCTCCCGGGATCGCGCCGGTCCCGTGGATCTTCTTGCCCGCGGTGGCCTTGATCACCTCCTGGCCGAAACGGCGCATCATCACGCCCTGCACCGCCAGCTCGGGGTACTTCGCCGCCACGCCGATCACGTTGCGCACCGCCACGTCTGCATCGAAGCCGAACAGCAGGTCGGGGGACGAGAGATGGAAGAAGTGCAGCGCGTGCGACTGGAAGAACTGCCCGTGGTGCATGAGCAGACGCATCTTGCGGGCGGTCGGGGTGAGGCATTCACCTCCCACCAGCCGGTCCACCGCCTTGGCCGCCGCCAGATGGTGGCTGACCGGGCAGATGCCGCACAAACGCTGCACCAGGACGGGCAGCTCCCAATAGGGCCGCCCCTGGATGAAACGCTCGAAACCGCGGAATTCGACGATGTGCAGCCGCGCCTGCTCGACCTTGCCCTGCGCATCGAGCACCAGCGTCACCTTGCCGTGACCTTCGACGCGCGTCACGGGCTCGATGACGATCTTCCTGTCCTGTGCCTGCGCAGTCAAGATGGCCCTCCTGTCGGCTCGATCGATCAATCGTACTTGATGAGTTCGTATGGCAGTGCCAGCGGCTTGCCCTCGAGCAGCGCCACCAGCGCCGCCCACAAGGCGTCCGCCGGCGGTGGGCAACCGGGCAGGTGGTAGTCGATCCTCACCACCTCGTGGCAGGGGTAGACCCGGTTCAGGAGCAGAGGTATGTCCGGGCTGTCCGGAATCCTGCCGCTCGGATTGTACACCGTCGGGCCCTTGAGGTAGGCCTCGGCGAGGCACTCCTGCAGGGGGATGTTGTTCCGCAGGGCCGGGACCCCGCCCATGATGGCACAGTCGCCGACGGAGACCAGCACGTCGCAGTTGGCGCGGAACTCGCGCAGCACCGCCACGTTCTCCTCGTTGGCGCAGCCGCCCTCCACCAGGCCGATGGCGCAGCGCTGGGCGATGTGTTTGATGTCGTCGATCGGCGACCGGTCGAACTCGACCAGCTCGACCAGCTCGAGGATGCGGTCGTCGATGTCCAGCAGCGACATGTGGCAGCCGAAGCACCCCGCCAGCGACGTCGTCGCGACTCTCGGTTTGGCCATGGTCCGTTCCTCGTCATCTGCGCGGCCGGCTAGCGGGCGGTGGTCCGCTCGATATCCGCGCCGATCGGCTTGGTGTCGTATGCGCGTCTGCCCACCGGCACGCGGTAACCCTCGCGCTTGCGCAGGATCGCTCCCACGGGGCAGACCTCTATCGCCTTGTCCGTCACCGCGGCGTCGGTGTCCGCAAGGTTGGCTTCGGCGTTGACCGCGATGCGCTTGTGCGGCCCGCGGCCGACGAACTGGAAGACGTTCTTGCCGTCCACGTCGCGCGAGGCACGCACGCATCTGCCGCACAGCACGCAGCGATTCCGGTCGATGAGGATGTCGGGATGGGTGGCGTCCACGTCTCGCTCGGGGAACAGGTACGGGAACCGTGGCGCCGTGATGCCGAAGCGATAGGCCAGCGCCTGCAGCTCGCAGTTGCCGCTCTTCTCGCAGAACATGCAGTAGTGGTTGCCCTCGACGAAGAGCATCTCGACGATCTGCCGGCGGATCTCCAGCAACTGCGGCGTGTCGTTCTCGACGACCGCCCCGCCGGCCACCGGCTGCGTGCATGCCGCCTGGGGCCGCCCGTTGACCAGCACGGTGCACACCCGGCAGCTCCCGTGGGGCCGCAGCTCCCGGTGCGCGCACAGCCGGGGGATGTACACCCCCGCCTCCTCGGCCGCCACGAGAATCGTCCGGCCCGGTTCTGCCTGGATCTCCTTGCCGTCGATGGTGAATGCGATCTTGTCGCCCATGGCTCGGCCCCTATCGAGCATGTGAGTGCGCTGAAGAACGGCCTGCGAGCCTCTCTGCCGCCGCCACCGCCGCGCGCAGGTCGAAGGTGGCCACCATGCCGTCGTCCACCTTCTTGAGCCGGGCCTCGTACAGATGCCGGAAGTTCTTCAGCGTGCTCAGGATCGGATGGGACGAGGTCTGCCCCAGACCACACCGGCTAGCCGACTTCACCGTCGTGCCCAGCTCCTGCAGGTACTGCAGATCCGCGGCCGTGCCGAGGCCCTGCCGCACCTCGTTCAGGCGCCTGCGCAGCAGGACGTTGCCGACCCGGCACGGCGTGCAGTAGCCGCAGCTCTCGTGGACGAAGAACTCCATGAACTTGTCCACGACCCACAGCAGGTCCCGCTCGGGCCCGAACACCATCAGCGCACCGCCCGTCGCCAGGTCGTCGTAGCAGATCTTGCGACCGAACTCGGCGGGCCCGATCATCTGCCCGCTCGGGCCGCCCACCTGCACCGCCGCCGCGTCCCCGCCGCCGGCCATCTCCAGCAAGTCGCGCACCGGGATCCCGAAAGGCACCTCGTACACGCCCGGGACCTTGCAGTCGCCGGAGATGGACAGCAGCTTGGTCCCCGGGCTGCCGCTCGACCCCATCTGCACGAACCATCCCGGTCCCTTCTCGAGGATTCGCGCCACGCAGCAGAAGGTCTCGACGTTGTTGACGGTCGTGGGCTGCCCGAGGTACCCCCTCTCGGCCGGGAACGGCGGCCGGTTCCTGGGATCCCCGCGCTCGCCCTCGCAGGAGCTGATGAGAGCGGTCTCCTCGCCGCAGACGTAGGCGCCGGCTCCCATCTGGATGCGGATGTCGAAGTCGAAACCAGCCTTGCCGCAGATGCCCTTGCCGAGCAGGCCGCGCTCGCGACGGGCCTGCAGCACGCTCTCGAGGTACCGGCGGAGGTAGGCGTATTCCGCGCGCAGGTACACGATCCCCTCCGCGGCGCCCACCGCATAGCCGCCGATGGCCATCCCCTCGAAGACCAGATCCGGGCATTCCGTGAGGATGACCCGGTCCTTGAACGTCCCGGGCTCCCCCTCGTCCGCGTTGCAGATCACGTACCGGCGCTCGCCCGCTGCCCGCCGCGTGAAGCTCCATTTCATGCCCGTCGGGAATCCGGCCCCGCCGCGGCCGCGCAGCCGCGCGGTGTTCAGGTCGCGGATCACTTCCGCCGGCGTCATGGCCACGGCCTTGCGCAGGGCCTCGCCTGCGAGCATCGGCGCCAGCACGACCTCGCCCCGGCGGCGGATGTTGTTGTGGACCATCGCCTGCACCAGTGGATGGGCGTTGTTCCCGTCGCCGTAGCCGCGCACCAGCAGCTCGGGCTGGAGGTGCTTCCTGAGCGACCGAGCGATGTCGCGGGCCTTGTCGCCGGTCAGCTCCGTGACGATCACGTCGTTGACCATGGCGGCCGGAGCCTGATCGCACATGCCGATGCAGGGGGTCCATTCCAGACCGATGGCGCCGTCCGCCGTCGTCTGGCCGGGTTCGATGCCCAGTTCCGCCGCGAAGGCCTGCGCGACCGGCCGCGCACCCATCATCTCGTCGATCACGTCGCTGCACAGGCGGATCACCACCTTGCCCCGCGGCCGGCCGGAGAGGAAGGCGTAGAACGACACCACGCTCTCCACCTCGACCCGATGCGTGCCGGTCTCGGCCGCGATCGCCTCCATGAGATCGCCAGGCACGCAGCCGAACGCCTGCTGGACACTCCGGACGATGTCCATCATGCGGCGGCGATCGCGGCCGTACGCCTGGCAGATCTCGCGAACCACTGCCGCTCGATTGCCCTTCATCTCGCTCTCGTCCTCTCCGAACGCCGGAAACGCGCCAGCGCGAGCTCCGCACCCTCGCCTGGAGCACGGAAGCACGCCATCCCTCGTCCCACCCGCTCGACGGGCGGCACTGCCGGCCAACCCTGCGCGTCCTGTCGCCCCTCGACGCGACGAGAGCGCGCCGAGACACTGGCGCCCAGCACGCTGCAAGGAGTGGGACGCACCGCCATCCACAGCGCCGCGAGGGCAAGGAAAATAGGTCGCATGCCGGTTTCACGCACCCCGGGGCAGGAGGGATCCCCTCGCTGGTCCACGTTCGGCAGAGCATGGCGGCGAACGCTGCGGTCTCTGTCGAGACCGGCCACGATGGGTGCTGCGCGCTGCGCAGCCGCCACCCGCAGCGGCGGCGAACCGCGCTGGGCGCCGGGCATCGCGGCGTGCGGCGCAAGACCCGCCGCCCCCGGGAGCCGGTCACGGTGCCATTCGCACGAACTGGCGCAGGCCGCCGGCGTGTCGGCCGCCCAGGTGCGGCGCGACATCATGGAGCTCGGCCACTCGGGGAACCCGTCCACGGGGTATGCGGTGCGGCGGCTGCTGGCGGACATCACCGCCTGCCTCGATGCTCCCGAGGGACAGCAAGCAGCCTTGGTGGGCATCGGCAATCTGGGACGCGCTGTGCTCGCCTACTTCAGCGGCAGCCGGCGGCCCGGCCTGCAGGTCGTGGCCGCCTTTGACGTGGAGCCCCAGAAGATGGACCGCGTGCTGCTGGGTTGCCGCTGCTATCGAGTGGAGCAGCTGCAAGAGGTGATCCGGGCCGAGAAGATCACGGTCGGCATCGTCGCGGTGCCGGCCGAGGCGGCGCAGCAGACAGCCGACCAGCTGGTGGCCGCCGGGATCACGGGCATCCTGAACTTCGCGCCCGTGCCCCTCAAGGTGCCGTCGCTGGTCTACGTGGAGAACGTGGACCTGGCAGTCAGACTCGAGACGGTCGCGTACTTCGCCCGCAAGAGAAAGGGATGAGGAGAGGGCAGCGATGGGAACCCCAGCGGATATCCAGGAGATCCTCGCCCGCCACCCGCGTGCCGGGCGGGATTCGCTCGTCGCGATCCTGCAGGAGGTGCAGGAGCGCGACGGGTATGTCTCCGAGGCGGCGGCGGCGCAGATCGGCGCCCACCTGGGACTGGCGACGAGCAAGGTGTTCGGTGTCGCGACGTTCTACAACCAGTTCCGCTTCACCCCGCCCGGCCGCTGTCACATCCAGGTGTGCCGCGGCACCGCCTGCCACGTCAACAACTCGGCGGAGATCCTCGCCGCCCTCGAGCGCGAGCTGGAGATCAAGGCGGGCCAGACCACGCGGAACGGCGATTTCAGTCTGGAGGTGGTGGCGTGCATCGGTGCCTGCGGGCAGGCGCCGGTCATCACTACCAACGGGGAGTTCCACGCCAAGATGACGCCGAAGCGGATGCGGCGCGTCCTGGCCCAGTGGCGCAAGCAGCTGGAGGCGAAGCATGACCGTGCTCAGTGACAGAACCGAGGCCGCCGCGGCATTGTGCCGCGAGCTCGTCGGCGGCCTGGCCCGCGACCCCGACCTGCACGACGAGATGCGTGCCGCGCTGGCGCCGCTGCGCCGCGACCGGGTGGAGCGGCCGACCATCTACGTCGGCGCCGGCACCTGCGGCCTGGGTGCAGGCGCCCTCCAGACTCTGCAGCGGGTGCGCCAGCATCTGGCCGACCGCCGCGTCGACGCCGACGTCGTCACGGTCGGCTGCATCGGGCTGTGCGCCGCCGAGCCATTGGTGGACGTCCAGCTGCCGGGCCGCACGCGGGTCTGCTTCGCCGAGATCGGGGCGGACAAGGTGCCCGCTCTTCTCGACCAGACGCTGGCCGGAGCGATCCCTGCGGGAGCCGCGCTCGGCCAGCATCGCCATCCTGCGCTGACCCCGCACGACGGGGTTCCGTACCTGGACGAGCATCCCTTCTTCGCCGCGCAGACTCGCTGGGTCCTGGCCAACTGCGGCCTCATCGACCCGGACCGGATCGAGGAGTACCTGAGCCGCGACGGCTACCGCGCGCTGGCCCGCGCCCTGCGCGAGTACACCCGCGAGGAGCTGTGCGACCTGGTCGAGCGCAGCGGCCTGCGCGGCCGCGGCGGCGGCGGTTTCCCCACCGGCAGGAAATGGCGTCTCGCCCTGCAGCAGCGCGAGCACCAGCGATTCCTGGTCTGCAATGCGGACGAGGGCGATCCCGGCGCTTTCATGGATCGGGCGGTCATCGAGGGCGACCCCCACCGTCTCATCGAGGGCATGGCGATCGCCGCCTACGCCATCGGCGCCACCAAGGCGTATGTCTACATCCGCGCCGAGTACCCGCTGGCCATCGAGCGCCTGGAGCGCGCGTTGGACCAGGCGCGCGCCTACGGTCTGGTCGGCACCAACATCCTGCAGAGCGGCTTCGAGCTGGAGTTCGTCATCAAGAAGGGCGCCGGCGCATTCGTCTGCGGGGAGGAGACCGCGCTGATCGCCAGCATCGAGGGGCGGCGCGGCATGCCGCGGCCGCGGCCGCCGTTCCCGGCCGTGTCCGGCCTGTTCGGCAAGCCGACGATCATCAACAACGTGGAGACGCTGGCCAACATCCCCACGGTGGTCCGCCACGGCGCCGAGGCGTTCGCGGCGGTGGGCACCGCAGGCAGCAAGGGCACGAAGGTATTCGCCCTGTCCGGCAAGGTGGCGCGCCCGGGTCTGGTGGAGGTCGCCATGGGAACCACGGTGCGCCGGATCGTCTTCGACATCGGCGGCGGCATCCGCGACGGCAAGGCCTTCAAGGCGGCGCAGATCGGCGGTCCCTCCGGTGGCTGCATCCCGGCGCAGCACCTGGACATCGAGGTGGACTACGAGTCGCTGAAGACCGTGGGCGCGATGATGGGTTCCGGTGGACTGGTGGTCATGGACGAGAGCACCTGCATGGTGGACGTGGCCAAGTTCTTCATGGACTTCATCCAGCGGGAGAGCTGCGGCAAGTGCATTCCATGCCGCGAGGGCACGAACCGCATGCTCGACATCCTCACGCGCATCACCACCAGCCACCGCCGCGAGGAGGTCAAGGCCGATGCCCTCGAGCGCTTCAAGGGCGTCATGTCCATGGATCGGCTCGCCAGGGCCATCCAGGATACGAGCCTGTGCGGCCTGGGCCAGACAGCGCCCAACCCCGTGCTCAGCACCCTCCGCTGGTTCCGCGACGAGTATGAAGCGCACGTGTTCGAGCGTCGCTGTCCCGCCCGGGCGTGCAAGGACCTGCTCATTTACGCGATCGACGCTGACCGCTGCCAGGGCTGCACCCTGTGCGCCCGGCAATGCCCCAGCGAAGCCATCATGGGCGCGGCGAAGAGCCCGCACTACATCGTCGCCGAGAAGTGCATCGCGTGCGGCAACTGCCTGGCGGTGTGCCCGGCCGGCGCCGTGTTGGTCCACTAGCGAGGAAGGCCAATGGTCACCATCGAGGTGAACGAGCGGAAGCTGACCGGCAACGAGGGAGAGACGATCCTGCAGGTGCTCAGGCGCAACGGCATCCATGTGCCGACCCTGTGCCACATGCCGGAGCTCGTGCCGAGCGGCGCGTGCCGCCTGTGCGTGGTCGAGGTCGAGGGCATGCGCACGCTGGTGCCGAGCTGCGCGTATCCGGTGGCCGAGGGCATGAAGATCCAGACGCACTCGCCCCGGGCCGTGCGTGCCCGCAAGACGATCGTCGAGCTGCTGCTGGCCAACCATCCCGACGACTGTCTGTACTGCGTGCGCAGCGGCAACTGCGCGCTGCAGAGCCTGGCCGAGAACCAGGGCGTGAGCGAGCGGCGCTACCCCGGCACGCGCAACCGACTCAGGCTGGATGTGTCCAGTCCGTCCATCGTGCGCGATCCAGAGAAGTGCATCCTGTGCGGCAAGTGCGTGCGGGTCTGCGAGGAGATCCAGGGCGTGGCGGCCATCGATTTCATCGGCCGCGGCAGCCGCACGAAGATCGGCACCGCCTTTGATCGGGGGCTCAACGTGTCGTCGTGCGTCAACTGCGGCCAGTGCATCATGGTCTGCCCCACCGGCGCCCTGCGCGAGCAGAGCTCGATCAAGGAGGTGCTGGCGGCGCTGAGCGATCCTGAGCGCCACGTGGTCGTCCAGCATGCCCCGAGCATCTCCGTGACGCTGGGCGAGGAGTTCGGCATGAAGCCGGGCACGGACGTGGACGGCCTGTTGACCGCGGCGCTGCGCCGGCTCGGCTTCGCCCGCGTCTTCGACACGTCGTTCTCGGCCGACCTCACCATCATGGAGGAAGCGTCGGAGCTGGTCCACCGCCTCCGCACCGGCGGCGTGCTGCCGATGATGACGAGCTGCTCGCCGGGATGGATCAAGTTCGTCGAGCAGTTCTACCCGGACATGATCCCCAACCTCTCGACCTGCAAGAGCCCCCAGCAGATGCTGGGCGCGCTGATCAAGAGCCTGTACGCCACGCGCATGGGCCTGGCTCCGGCCAAGGTGTTCTCCGTGGCCATCATGCCATGCGTCGCCAAGAAGTTCGAGGCCGGACGGCCCGAGATGGCTGCCGCTGGGCTGGCCGACGTGGACGCGGTGCTCACCACCCGCGAGCTGGCCCGCATCCTCCGCAGGCGCGGTCTGGACCTGAAGAGCCTGGAGCCCGAGCCGGCGGACAGCCCCTTCGGCGGGCGCAGCACGGCCGGCAAGATCTTCGGCGCCAGCGGCGGCGTCATGGAGGCGGCGGTGCGCACTGCCCACTACCTGCTCACCGGCCAGCACATGGCCGAGCTCGAGGTGCGGGCGGTGCGCGGTCTCGAAGGCACCAAGGAGGCGCGCGTGACGGTCGGCGACGTGGAGCTGGCCGTGGCCGTGGTCAGTGGGCTGGGCAACGCCCGGCGCCTGCTCGAGGCGGTGCGCGGGGGGCACCGCTCCCTGCACTTCATCGAGGTGATGACCTGCCCCGGTGGCTGCGTCAACGGCGGCGGCCAGCCCATCGGTCTCGTCGCGGACAATGTGCGCGCCCGGCTGGCCAGCCTGTACCGGATCGACGCGCAGGCGAGCATCCGCACCTCCTACAGCAACCCGATGATCAAGCGGGTCTACGCCGAGTACCTGGGCGAGCCGCTGGGCGAGCGGAGCCACCAGTTGCTCCACACCCACTACGCCAGGCGGCAGGTGCTGGCGTAGCGGGCCGGCGGGCGCTGGCCGCGCCCCGGAAGAGGAGGGCCATGAGAGGTTCCGCCAACGTCGCGCTGATCGAGACAGTACGGGATCGCTGCCGGACCTGCTACCAGTGCGTACGCGAGTGTCCCGCCAAGGCGATCCGCATCGGCGAGGGGCAGGCCGAGGTCATCGCCGAGCGCTGCATCGGCTGCGGCAACTGCGTGCGCGTGTGCAACCAGCGCGCCAAGGTCGCCGCGAGCACGGCCGACGAGACCCTTCAGCTGCTGGCGTCGGCAGGCAGGACCGCGGCCATCCTCGCCCCGAGCTTCGCTGCCGAGTTCCACGAGTACCAGCCCGGCATCCTGGTGGGCATGCTCCGCGCCCTCGGCTTCTCGCTGGTCTGCGAAGTAGGCTTCGGCGCCGATCTGGTAGCCATGGAGTACCGCCGCCTGCTCGAGCGCGAGCGCCAGCGCAGCTACATCGCCACCACCTGCCCGGCGGTGGTGTGCTTCGTCGAGAAGTACCACCCGGAGCTGGTGCCCTTCCTGGCGCCGATCGTCTCGCCGATGGTGGCCTGCGCCCGCGCCCTCCACCACCTGTATGGCGCGGACCTCCGGATCGTCTTCATCGGCCCCTGTCTGGCCAAGCGGCGCGAGGCGCTCAGCGACGAGCTGCACGGGGAGGTGGCCCGGACGCTGACCTTCGCCGAACTGCGGCAGATCCTGGCCGCCAGATCCCTGGACCCGGCGCAGATCGTCTCCGGCGAGTTCGACCCGCCGCACGCCGGTCTGGGCACGATCTTCCCGGTGAAGCGGGGGCTGCTCCGGGCGGCGGCGATCGACGAGGATCTGGTCGTCAACGACGTGGTGAGCGCCGGCGGCAGCGACCGCTTCGACGAGACGATCCGCGAGTTCGCCGCCGAAGCGGTGCCCGCCAGACTGCTCGAAGTCCTGTGCTGCGACGGCTGCATCATGGGAGCCGGCATGACCGTCAAGGACACCCAGTTGACCCGCCGGACGCGGGTGAGCGAGTACGTCCGGCAACGGCTGCGGTCGCAGAACGAGCGGACCTGGAGCGAGGCGGTCCAGCGCTGTGCCTCCGTGAACCTGAGCCGCGGCTTCGCGGTGCAGGACCAGCGCATGCCCATGCCCTCCCGGCAGCAGCTGGCCAGCATCCTGGCGCGCATGGGCAAGCTCCGTCCCGAGGACGAGCTCAACTGCGGCGCCTGCGGCTACCCCACCTGCGTCGAGCATGCCACGGCGGTGCACATGGGGCTGGCCGAAACCGAGATGTGCCTGCCCTACGCCATCGAGCAGCTGCATCGGACCGTGGACCAGCTCAACACCTCTCACCAGGAACTGGCCAGCGCTCAGGAGGCGCTCGTGCAGTCCGAGAAGCTGGCCAGCATGGGCCAGCTCGCGGCCGGCATCGCCCACGAGATCAACAACCCGCTCGGGGTGGTGCTCATGTATGCGCACCTGCTGCTCGAAGAGGCGGGCGACAGCCAGTCCCGCGAGGACCTGGCCACCATCGCCGAAGAGGCCGACCGCTGCAAGAAGATCGTCTCGGGGCTGCTCGACTTCGCGCGGCAGAACCGCGTCGTGCGCGCTCCCGTCGACGTGCGGGATCTGCTGCAGAAGACCGTGCGCGCCCTGCCACCGCCCGCCGGGGTCGAGATGGCGGTCGAGGACCACATCGCCGACCCGACAGCCGAGCTGGACAAGGATCAGTTCGTGCAGGTGCTGACCAATCTCATCACCAACGCCTACACGGCGACCGCCGCTGGCGGCAGGGTCGTCGCCACCCTGGAGGGCGATGCGGCCAGCATCACCGTCAGGGTGCGCGACACGGGCATCGGCATCCCGCCCGAGAACATGGAGAGGATCTTCCACCCATTCTTCACCACCAAGCAGATCGGCAAGGGCACCGGCCTCGGGCTGGCCGTGACGTACGGGATAGTCAAGATGCATCGGGGCACGATCCACTGCGAGTCCAACGCCGACCCTGCCGCCGGTCCGACCGGGACCGTCTTCACCGTCGTGCTGCCCCGGAGAGGAGAAAGAGGCGAGTGATGAGTCCGAACGCGCAGACGATACTCGTCGTGGACGATGACCTGGACCTGGTGCTGGAGCTCCAGGTCCAGCTCGAGGCCGCCGGCTACCGGGTGGTCACCGCGCACTCCGACAAGCAGGCCCGCCAGGTGGCGGCGAGCGCCCGACCGGATGCCGCCGTGATCGACCTGATGATGGAGGAGCACGACTCCGGCTTCGCGCTCGCGCACCACCTCAAGCGCCAGAGCCCGGAGCTGCCCGTCATCCTGCTGACGGCCGTCGCCAGCGAGACCGGGATCGACTTCGATGCCGTGACCGCCGAGGAGAGAGCGTGGGTCAAGGCCGATGTGGTCCTCGACAAGCCGGTGCGGTTCGAAACCCTGCTGGCGCAGCTCCGGCGCCTGCTGCACTGAGCGCCTGCGCGCGGAGACTGGCCATGCCAGAGACTCTCCGGATCCTGGTCTGCGACGACGAGCCCGGCATGCGCCGGGGAACCGAGCGCGCGCTGCGCCGGCACGTGGCCGAGTTCCCCGACCTGCAGGCCACCGTGGACTTCGCGGTGGCCACGGCCGAGAGCGGCGAGGAGGCGCTCGCGCGCACCGAGGCCGAGCTGCCCGACATCCTCCTGCTCGACTACAAGCTTCCCGGCATCTCGGGGCTGGAGGTGCAGAGCAGGCTCGTCGAGCGCGGCGCGCAGGTGCTGACCGTCATGATCTCGGCCTACAGCTCGCTGCAGACGGTCATCACGGCCACCAAGCGCGGCGCCTTCGACTTCCTGGTCAAACCGTTCACGCCCGAAGAGCTGCGCGTCACGGTCCAGCGCGCGGCGCACCACCTGCTGGCCCACCGCCAGGCCGTGCGTCTGGCCGAGGAGCGCCGGCAGATCCGCTTCGAGTTCATCCGCGTGCTCGGCCACGAGCTGAAGGCGCCGCTGGCCGCCGTGGAGGGCTATCTGCGCCTGATCGAGAAGAGGGCGCTGGGAGAGGACATCGCCCGATACGACGCGATCGTGGCCCGCAGCCTCCTGCGCCTCGAGGGCATGCGCAAGCTGATCTTCGACTTGCTGGACCTGACTCGCATCGAATCGGGCAACAAGCAGCGGACGCTGGCGCCGGTGGACCTGTGCGAGGTGGTGGCCACGGCAGTCGAGACCGCCGGGCCGGAGGCGGCCAGACGCCAGCTCTCGCTGGCCACCGACCTGCCGGCGCAGGCGCAGCTCATCGCCGACCGCGGCGAACTCGAGATCATCCTCAACAACCTGATCTCCAATGCCGTCAAGTACAACCGCAGCGGCGGCTCGGTGACCGTCCGCGTTGCCGATCAGGACCAGCACGTCCAGATCGCGGTGGCGGACACCGGCATCGGCATGACGCCCGCCGAGGTCGGCAAGCTCTTCGGCGAGTTCGTCCGCATCAAGAACGAGAAGACCGCCGCCGTGCTTGGCAGCGGCCTGGGGCTGTCCATCGTGAAGAAGCTGGTGGCGTTGTACGACGGCTCGATCACCGTCCACAGCGAACCGGAAGTGGGCAGCACGTTCACCGTGACGCTGCGGAAGGCGCCGGGGCAGGCGTCGGCGCCGGCGCCTGCCTGAAGCCGCCGCTGCGCCAGAGCCGGGGACCGATGAGCGTCTGGGACCACGTCGCGTTCTGGGGTTACCTCCTCGGCGTGCTCGTCCTGGGGCTGCGGCAGCGCCGGCAGAGCCACGGGTTCGCCGCCTATTTCCTCGCCGGCCGCAGCATGCACTGGCTGCCCGTGGGCCTGTCCATCGTGGCCACGGCGTTCAGCGCCGTCAACTACGCCGGCTTCTCCGCCGAGGTGTCCCAGTACGGCTGCTATGTGCTGCTGTGCCTGCCGGTCTTCGCCGTGGTGGCCTGGCCGGTGACTCGCCTGGTCATGCCCCTCTACCGGGCGATGGGGGTCCACAGCATCTACGAGTACCTCGAGCACCGGTTCGACGTGCGGGTGCGCACGGCGGCGAGCGCGCTGTTCATCTTCTGGCGCCTGCTCTGGATGGCCCTGCTCATCCACGTGCCGAGCAAGGCGCTGAGCCTGATGGGCGGGCTGGACCATCGCCTCCTGGTCCTCCTGAGCGGGGCCGTGGCCACCGCCTACACCCTGGTGGGGGGCATGCGCGCCGTCATGTACACCGACGTCGCGCAGTTCGTCGTCGTCGTCGGCAGCATCCTGCTCGCCATCGCCGTGGCCGCCACGCGCCATCCGGCAGGCATGCTCGGCCTGCTGCACGAAGGGCTGGACGCCGGCCTCGCGCGTCCGTTCCACCCGTTCGCGCCAGAGGTATTCGCCCTCGACCCGACGCTGCGCATCACGCTGTGGAGTTGCTGGGTGGGCACGTTCGTCGCCTTCCTGGCCCGCTACGGCGCTGACCAGATGCTCACCCAGCGCTACCTGGCCGCGCGGACGCTGCGCGACGCCCGCACGGGCTTCGGCCTCCACGTGGCCAGTTCGATGGGCGCGCTGCTGCTGCTGGCGCTGCTCGGCTTCGCCATCCACGGCCACGCCGTCAGGGCTCTGGACCCGCAGGCCCGGCAGGTGCCCATGCTGTCCTTCAGCAGTTTCGTGCGGTCGCTGCCGGCCGGCGTTCCGGGGCTGGTCCTGGCCGGTCTGCTGGCCGCGACGATGTCCAGTGCCGATTCCGGCATGAACGCCTGCGCCGCCGCCGTGGTGGCGGACTTCTACCGACGGCTGCTGGGCGGCGCGCCGGACACGCCAGCCGAGGAGCGGGTCAGCCGCGGCGCGGTGCTGGCGTTCGGCGCGGCAGCCACCGGGATGGCGCTGTTCGTCGGCCGCCTGGGCACGGTATTCGAGGTCGCCAACCGGGTGATCAACGCCATGGGCGGACCGCTGCTGGCGCTGTTCCTCGCGGGGTTGTTGTCGCGGCGGGCCAACCGGCGCAGCGCGCTGGCCGGCGCGCTCCTGGGCGCACTCGCCAGCACGTACATCTGCGTCGCGGTGGAACCGCTGGCGCTGCACTACTACGTCGTCGCGAACCTGGCGGTAACGCTGGCCGTCATCTGGGGCGCCAGCCTGCTGGAGAATCGGCTGTGCGGGCCGCCCGCTGCCGCGCAGCTCGCCTGGACCTGGGCCGGGCGCGGCTGGGAGCGCGGCGGAGCGACCCGGCGCTCGGGGGCCGCGCCGGCGGCGGCGCCGGACTGCCGGCGGCGAGGAGGGCCCGCTTGCTGATCTGCATCCTCGTCTTCTGCGTGGCGGGTATCCTCTCGCCAGGCCAGGCGGCTGCCGGGACCTCCGGCGCCGTCTCCGGATGGGTCGTGGACAAGGACACCGGCGAGCCCCTGCCGGACGTGCACGTGCTCGTCACTCCGCTCCCCCTCTTCACCGTGACCGATGCGCAGGGCAGATTCGCGCTGGGCGCCGTCCCGGCTGGACGCCAGCAGGCCACCTTCTCGCACGTGGGCTACCGCACCGAGACGCTGGACCTGGCCGTCGCGCCTGGCGACTCGCTGGACCTCGCCGTGCGGCTCGAGCCCGACCTGTTGCCCATGCCCGAGGTCATTGTCACCGCCCGCGGCCGCGCGGCAGCCGGCCTCGCGCTGGGCGGCACGGCGGGGGCACTGGACGCGGCCGACCTCACGGAGCGGCCGCTGCTCAGTCTGGCCGAGGCCGCCAGCGCGCTGCCGGGGGTCTGGCTGGGCACCGACATGCCCTGGAGCGCTCGTCCCCATATCCGGGGCCTGAGCCGCGAGCACGTGGTCTTCCTCGTCAACGGCAACCGGGTCTCGACGACCACCGAACTGGCCGCCCAGTACGGCACGGTGCCGCCCGCGGACGTGGAGCGCCTCGAAGTGCTCAAGGGGCCGGTGTCCGTCCTCTACGGCACCGGGTCGACGGGCGGCATCGTCAACGCGATTCCTCACAGCGGCCGGTTCGCCCCCCAGGTCAGCTGGACGAGCGCCGCCACCGCCAGCTACGAATCGGCCGCGCACGGGTTGAGCGGCTACGCGCGCGCGAGTGTCGGCGCGCCGCGGTTCTTCCTGCTGGGATCGCAGGCCTACCGCGACTATGGCTCCTACCGGGACGGAGCGGGCCGCCGCGTGGCCAACAGCCAGTTCGCCGACCGGCAGAGCCACGTCCACGCTGGCGTGCGCCTGACCGAAACCCAGACGGCCGAGGTGCGCTGCCAGTGGTTCGCGGCCCGCGACGTCGGCATCCCCGGCGGCGGCGCGGCATTCCCCGCCACCGCGACGGCCACCTATCCGGCCACGCGCAGAACGCTCGCCGAGATCACCTGGAGCCGGACGCGGCCGCAGGCCCCCTGGCGCCAGTCGGAGCTGCGGCTGTTCGTACAGACGATCGATCGCCGCGTCGAGGTCGTCCCCCACACGGTCAGCTATCTGCCCGCCAGCGCCACGGCTCCCTTCCGGCGCGTCCGCCCCCTGCTCATCCAGCCCAGCGCCGACCACGACGCGCGCGGCGTGCGCTGGAACAACACCGTCAGGACAGGCAGGCATACCCTCGTCTTCGGGGTCGATGCCTGGGAGAAGCGGCTGCGCTCGCACCGCAGGCGCGTGACCGAGATCGCCGTGCTGGCCCCCGACAGCACGGTCCTGCGCACCAGCACGACCGCCGTCGAGGACCGCTCGCTGCCCAACAGCGCCTTCCTGCCCTTCGGGCTGTACCTCGAAGACGAGCTGGCCCTCTCGGCCCGCGCTGCGCTCGTCGCCGGCGTGCGGATCGACCGGATCCGGATCACCGGCGAGAAGACCTACGTGACCTACGTGCCTGCCACGGAGGCGGTGCTCTGGGACGCCGCGACAGAGACCGACTACTCGCTGAGCGGGCAGGTGCGGCTGTCCTACCGGTTCGGAACGCATCTGGAGGGGTACGCGAACCTGGCGCGCTCGTTCCGTGCCCCCAGCCTGGAGGAACGCTTCCTGTTCGTCGACCTGGGCAGCACGGTCCGCTGGGGCGATCCGGCGCTGCGCAGCGAAGACGGTCTGTTCGCCGAACTCGGGCTGAGCGCCCAGTCCGATCGCCTGCGCGCCACCGGCCAGGTGTTCGCCAACCGGATCCTCGACATGGTCATCGAGCGTCCGGCGCTGTACGAGGGCAGACCGGCGCTGCGCAAGGCCAATGCCGGCGAAGCCCTGCTGTGGGGGTGGGAGGCCGGCCTCGGGTACACGCCACGGTCGGACGTCCTGCTGTCCGCCTCGGCCGCGTCCGTGCGCGGCACCGACGAAAAGGAGAACACGCCCCTGCCCGCGATGCCCCCGCTGACCGGCTCGCTGGGAGCCCGCTGCGGCAACCGCCGGTGGCTGGCGGCCGACCTCGAGCTGGCGGCGCCGCAGCGGCGCGTGGCTGCCGGCGAGAGCACCACCGGCGGCCACCTGACGCTCGGCGTGAGCGCCGGCCTCGAGCGGATCGCGTGGGGCGGCGCTGCGCACCGCCTGACGGCCGGCGTGCGCAACGCGCTGGACGCGGCCTACCGAGATCATCTGGCCACGTCGCGCGGCACCCCCCTGACCGCCCCGGGCCGGAGCGTGTTCGTGACCTGGTCGGTCGAACGCTGAGCCGCCGACCGGCCGAGCGCGGCCTGCCGGACACCGCCCCGGCCGCGCGGGCCACGGCAGGCGCCGCGGCGGCCCGCGGCGCCGCTCAGCCGCGCCACTCGGCGTCGTCGACGGTCGTCTTGAAATCCGCCTCGACGCGATCGGGCAGCTTCTCGTCCGCCACCGCCGCCAGATCCCTGGGCGTCGGCTTGCCCACCCACACGAGGCTCTCCCGCGGGCACTTGCTGAGGACCGTGGCGAAATCGGCGGTGGCCGGGTCGTACTGGTCGTAGTCGATGCCGGCCAGGCCGCTGTCGATCTGCAGCAGCTTGTTCGTGCGCGCGCAGATGCCGCAACCGATGCAGCCGACCGTGCACACCGAGGTGACGTCCTTGCCCGTGTCCTTGTTCGAGCACTTCACCACCAGCATGCGCTCGGCCTTGAAGGGGACCATCGTGATGATGTGGCGCGGGCACGCGCGCACACACGCCCCGCAGCCCGTGCAACGCTCGTAGTCTACCGTGGCCAGCCCGTCGCACACGTGGATGGCGCCGAACTTGCAGGCCGCGACGCAGTCTCCCAGCCCGAGGCAGCCGTAGGTGCACCCCTGGATGCCGCTGATCATGTTCGCGGCACCGCAGCTCTGCTCGCCGCGGTACTCGCGCCGCTGCAGCCGCTGCGCGGTGGTGGCCCCGCAGTGTACCACGGCTCGGTAGGGCCAGGACTCGCCCACCTCCACGCCCATGAGGCCCGCCAGTGCCGTGGCCACGCTCGCGCCGCCCACCGTGCACTTGGTCACCTGTTCCCCCTTGAGCACGACGGCTTCGGCGTACTCGCTGCAGCCGACATAGCCGCAGCCCCCGCAGTTGGCGCCGGGAAGAGCGGCAACGGCGGCCTCCACGCGCGGATCCACCTCGACGTGGAAGGTCTTGTTCGCCCAGCCCAGCACGTAGGCGACCGCCACGGCCAGGACCGTCATAGCTCCCCCGGCCACCAGCACTTCCCCAGAGATCATCGCTACCGTCTCCCTACCGCAGCAAGGCGGCGAGGTTGCGGTCCACGCCCGTGAAGCCCATGAACGCCATGGCCAGGATGCCGGACACGATGAGGGCGATCGCGGGACCTCGCAGCGCCCGCGGCACGTCGCACAGCTCGAGATCCTCGCGCATGCCCGCCATCAGCACGATGGCCAGGGTGAAACCCACGCCGCCGAAGAATGCCAGCGCCAGCGCGCGCCCCAGATCCCACATCTCGGCCGCCGGCACGCCCGAAACGTGCTTCATGATCTCCAGGCAGGCGAACAGGATCGCGCAGTTGGTGGTGATCAGCGGCAGATAGATGCCGAAGGACTTGTAGAGCGGCGGGTAGAATTTGCGCAGGTACATCTCGACGAACTGGACGGACGACGCGATCACGAAGATGTAGACGAGGTAGTTGAGGATGCTCAGGTCCGCCACGCCCTCGGAGCCAGGACTCAGCCGCTGCCAGACCCAGGAGGCCAGCGGTGCCCCGGGGCGCAGGACGAAGGCCGTGAGCACCCAGCTCAGGAAGGCGGCGATCGAGATCACGAAGGTGACCGCGCAGCCCATCCCGAACGCCATGTCCACGCGCCGCGAGACGCCGAGGAACGGGCAGATGCCGACGAAGTAGTAGAGGACGAAGTTGTTGATCAGGGCGGCGCTGATCGCGATCAGGATGATGGAGCTCAGGTATTCCATGGCCTCAACCCCGCGCTGTCTGGCGCCTCGCCAGGAACCAGTTCACCCCGCCCATCAACAGCCCCAGGGTGATGAAGGCGCCCGGCGGCAGCACCATGATCACCCAGGCCGGCCACGCCGCCGGCAGCACCGGCAGCCCGAACCAGGTGCCCGCCCCGAGGATCTCGCGGACGGTCGCGATGCTGGCCAACCCGAGGGCGAAGCCGAGCGACTGGCCGACGGCGTCCGCGATGGCAGTCGGCACCGACTGCTTGGCGGCACACACCTCGCACCGGCTGATGATGATGCAGTTGACGATGATCAGCGGCACGTAGGGGCCCAGCTGCTTGCTCATCGCGTACATGTAGGCCGCCAGCAGCCGGTCGACGATCGTCACGAACGCGGCGATGGTGAGCGTGAACACCAGGATGCGCAGATGGGGCTTCAGCAGCCCGCGGATCAGGCTGACCATGACGTTGGCGCACACCAGCACGAACAGCACCGCCCCGGCCATCGTCATGGCCGAGCGCATGCCGTTCGTGATGGCCAGCGTCGGACACATGCCGAGCATCTGCCGGTAGGTCGGATTCTCGGGCAGGATGCCGTTGAGGAAGCGCTCCGCCGCGCTGGGCCCCCCGTCGCTGCTGGTCTCGGCGGCGGCAGTCCGTGCGTCTGGCATGCCCATCACTCCTTCGGGAGCGCCGCGAGCAGCTCCGCGCGCAGGCGCCCCAGCGTCTCGTTCACGATCCCGCACACTGCCATGGAGGAGATCGTCGCCCCGGTGATCGCGTCGATCTCGTAGTCGGTCTTGGCGCCTTGCTTGGTGACCACCAGGTAGCGCGTGGCCGTCTTGCCGGCGAACTGGTTCCGGAACAGGCGCGCGTCGGCGATCTTGTTGCCCAGACCGGGCGTCTCCTTCTGCTCGAGGACGTACAGACCGGTGATCCTCTCGACGCCGCGGTCCACCCCCACCAGCAGCTCGATCCGGTCGCCGAACCCCTGGCCGCCGCACGGTATCACCCAGCCCAGTTGGCCGCTGGCCGCGCCGGCGCGGAAGACGCGCGCGCCGCCCACCTCGACCTCGGTGCTGGCCTCCTTGGTGGCCCCCGGTACCAGCGCCGGAATCTGGCTCAGCGCCTCCTCCAGCTTGTTCTGGGCTATCCGGTCGCTCAGCGCGGCCTGGACGCCGGCCAGGGCTCCGCCGAAGACCAGACCGAGCACGATCACCAGCCATGCCTGAGCGATGTAGTTGTTCCGCATGGTCCTCGCCCTCCGCTCAAGCCCGCACCGGCACCGGTCCCCCCACCGGGCGGGGCACGGTCCACCGGTTGATCAGCGGGGTGAGCGCATTCATCAGCAGCACCGCGAACATCACGCCCTCGGGGTAGCCGCTGAACAGCCGGATCAGCATCACCACCGCCCCGACCCCGGCGCCGAAGACGACCTTGCCCCGCCCGGTCAGCGGGCTGGTCACCGGATCGGTCGCGATGTAGAAGGCGCCGAACAGCAAGGCCCCGCCCACCAGATGGTGCATGGCGCTCCACACGGTCAGCCCCGCAGCCTGCGCCAGCGCACCGAGCACCGCCACGGTCAGGACGGTGGCCACCGGGATCTCCCAGGAGGCCGTGCGCCGCAGGCACAGGTACAGGCCGCCGAGGATGCAGGCCAGGGCGCTGGTCTCGCCGAGCGAACCGTTGACGTTGCCGACGAACAGCGGCCACAGCAGCGTGCCCTCCCCCATCTGTTTGGCCAGCGTCAGCGGCGTGGCGCGCGACACGACATCCAGCAGCGCCCCGTCCGCCTGGTAGGCGGTGGCCCCGAGAGCCGCGGGAAAGCACACCAGCACGAAGGCGCGCCCGACCATGGCCGGATTGAACAGGTTCTGGCCCAGGCCGCCGAAGACGACCTTGCCGAGCCCCACGGCGACCATGCCGGCGATCACGCCCACGTACCACGGAGCGCTCCACGGCAACGACAGGGCCAGGATCGCGCCGGTGACGACCGCCGACAAGTCCCGCACGGTGCCGCGGCGGCCGCGCCAGCCCATGAACAGGCTCTCGCCGGCCAGGCAGGCCAGCACGCAGACCACCAGTTGCTTGACCGCATACCACTGGAAGACCCACACCGCCGCCAGCAGCACGGGGACGAGGGCCAGCAGCACATCCAGCATCATCCAGCGGGTGGAAGTCGGCGCGCCGCGACCGGGAAGGTGCGGCGACGGCGCCACATGGAAGCCGGGTTCCGGCGCGGCGGCCGCCTCCTGCTGGGTGGATTCCACGTCTGCCATAGCCGACAGCCTCTTCGTCGAGATCGGGCCCCTTCCTCGCCGCAGGCGCACCGATCGCCCGCGGGAGCAGGCCCCAACGCCTCGGAGATCGCCCCCGGCGCGCGTCAGGAGCGCGGCAGCAGCGCCTTGCCCATGCGGATCAACTGCACCAGCGGCAGCCGCGACGGACAGGCGTAGGCGCAACAGCCGCACTCCATGCAGGCCAGGATGTGGTACCGCCTGGCCAGCTCCCAGTCGCGGTGCCTGGCAGCCAGCGCGATGCGGGTGGGTACCAGATGCAGAGGGCACACATCGACACAGCGACCGCAGTGCACGCACGGCATCTCGGCGGCCTGGGCGACTTCGGCAGCGGTCAGCACCGTGATGCCGCTGGTACCCTTGGTCACGGGGGTGGACAGCTCACCCAGCGCGAAGCCCATCATGGGCCCACCGGCCACCACGCGCGCCGCATCGTCGCGCAGGCCGCCGCATGCGTCGATCAGCTCGCGGCAGGAGATGCCGACGGGGACCAGCAGGTTTCTGGGGTGCGCCACCCCGTGGCCGGACACGGTGACAACGCGGTGCGTCAGCGGCTTGCCGCGCAGCACCGCGCGCGCCACGGCTGCCGCCGTGCCGACGTTCAGCACCACCACGCCCACATCCAGCGGCAGCCCGCCGGTCGGGACCTCGCGTCCCAGCACGGCCGGAATCAGCTGCCGCTCGCCGCCCATCGGGTACTTGGTTCGCACGGGGACGATCTCGATGCCCGTCCCGCCAGCCGCCTGCCGGAGGGCGTCGACCGCCTGCGGCTTGTTGTCCTCGATGGCGACCAGGACCCGCCCGGCGCCGACGGCCCTGGCAGCCAGCAGCGCGCCGGTGACGATCGGCCCGGGGGCCTCCACCATCAGCCGGTAGTCGGCCGTGAGGTAGGGCTCGCACTCGGAGCCGTTGACGAGAAGCACTTCGGTGGGCCGCTGGGGGTTGCGGGTGAGCTTGACGTGGGTCGGGAACGCCGCGCCGCCGAGCCCGACGACTCCCGCAGCGCGCACCGCCTGCACGATCTGCTCGGGGGCATGGGCCTCCAGGCCCGTGGTCGGCCACTCGCCACCGAGGACGTCGGCGCGCAGGGCCTCGCCGTCCAGCTGCTCTCCGTCCGCGCGCAGCGACAGCGCCGCGACGTGGCGGCCGTTGGGCAGGGTGACTCTCGCCTCCCTTCCCACCTTGCCGGCGATGGGCGCGTGCACCGCGGCCGAGACGAACGCCTCCGCCTTGCCCAGCAGGTCGCCAGCGGCCACCGCCTGGCGATTCTTGACCACCGGCACGCACGGCGCGCCGGTATGCTGCAGCAGCGGCACCTGGACCTCCGCTGGGCTGGCGATGACCTCGATCGCCGCCGCCGCTGCCAGCGCCTTGCCGTCGGGTGGATGGAGCCCTCGCGCGAACGTCCCGGTGCCTCGCACGACCCCTATCGTTGCTGGCATGCTGCCTCCTCGCGCGCCCGCCGCCGCCCGTGCGTCCATCGGGACAACGCCAGCGACGCCACCATCCCTGCCAGGAAGCCGAGAACGGCACCAACGAGCTGCCCCACCGCCGAGGTGCCCAGCGCGGCGCCGACGCAGGCCGCACTGGGCGGCATAAGGAAGACGCCCATCGCCGCGGCCGCAACCGCCCGGCCGCCCGGCGCCGCGTCCACCGCCGCACGGTCGCACCCGCAGCAGCCTCCTCCGCACCGCGAGGCAGACCGGAACGCCGCCGGCACGGTCCCGCCGGCGGCTGGCTCAGCGGGCGCCGCCGATGCCGGCAGCCCGACTCTCGAGCCAACACGCACGCCGCTCATCCTGCGAACGTGTTGAGGGCCCGGATGTAGTTGGCGCGCTCGAACGCGGTCGGGCTGCCGTACTTGCGCTGGCTCATGCTGCCGCGCAACTGGTCCAGAGAGGCGTACTCGTGGGCGGCCGCCCAGCCCTCCAGCTCCGACCGCACCGTCCGCAGGTGCTCGATCCCGCGCTGCAGCAGTGCCGAGCACAGCATCGCCACGCTGGCGCCCGCGAGCAGCGCCTTGACCGCGTCGGCTCCCGTGTGGATGCCGCTGGTCGCCGCCAGATCGGCCTGTACCTGACCGTACAGAATCGCGATCCAGCGCAGCGGCAGCCGCAGCGCCGCCGGCGTGCTGAGCACCACGTTCGGCGTCACCTCGAGGCGCTCCAGATCGATGTCCGGCTGGTAGAAGCGGTTGAACAGCACCAGACCGTTGGCCCCCGCCCAGTCGAGCTGCCTGGCCATGTGCGCCATCGAGCTGAAGTACGGGCTGAGCTTCACGGCCACGGGGATGCGGACGTGCTTCTTGACCTCGGCGAGGATGTCCAGATGCAGGCGCTCGACATCCACGCCGCTGACGCCCGGGTCGGCAGAGACGCGGTAGAGATTGAGCTCCAGCGCGTCCGCGCCCGCCTCCTCCATCCGCCGGCCGTACTCCGTCCAGCCGCCCAGCGTGCTGCCGTTGAGGCTGGCGATGACGGGAAGGCTCACGGCGGCCTTCAGGCGGCGGATATGCTCCAGGTACTGGTCGGGGCCGAGCGCGTACTGCTCGGGCTCCGGGAAATAGTCCTGCGCCTCGGCAAAGCTGTCGGTGCCGACGCTCAGGTAATGGTCGAGCTCGAGGCTCTCGTGGCGGATCTCCTCCTCGAACAGCGAGAAGAGCACCACGGCGCCGGCGCCAGCATCCTCCATCTTCCGGACATTGTCCACCGCGCGCGACAGCGGACTCGCGGAGACGACCAGAGGCGCGCGCAGCTTCAGACCCAGATAGGACGTCGCCAGATCCACCGCTCTCCTCCCTCCTCGGTCAGGCGCCGGCCGCGGCGGCCGGGGCTGCTTCCGTGCCGCTCCAGGGCATCGCCGCCAGTTGCTCGTACAGCCGCCAGCGCGCCGCCACGCCGGCCTCTGCCTGGCGCAGCAGCCGCTCGGCAACCTCGGGCTTGGCCTTGGCCAGCATGCTGTAACGGGTCTCCCGGTAGGCGTAGTCCTTGAACGGCACCCGCGGCGGCTTGGAGTCCAGCTGCAGCGGGTTCTTCCCCGCCGCCGC
>CAZPXM010000001.1:39503-107112 GCA_964591015.1 uncultured Gemmatimonadaceae bacterium | reverse complement strand
GGCGTGCCGTGCCCCTACACGTGATGCGGCACGTGCCCCAGGCGTTGCCGGTCGACCAGAAGTGGAGGCCGGTTTTCGCGGCGAAGGTCATCGTGCCGTCAACGCCGGAATAGTGGAAGCCGGTCAGCGCGAGCACGGCGGCCCAGGCGGCCATGGCGCGGGCGTAGTGGTGGCCGCACTCGGCCTCGTCGAACGGGTTGCGCTTGCGGCCGTCGTAGCGCGCGCGGATGTCCCGGATGCAGCGCAGTCCTGCCGCGATCTGGCCCTCGTACAGCATGCCGACGGCCGCCGCGTACTCGAAGCCGGTCATGACCTCCGCGAAGTACGGGAACGGATTGCGCGGGCGCCCGCGCGGGTAGCTCGCCATCAGCAGCGCCGCCTCCTCGCCCAGCGCGAAGGACCGCAGGCAGTTGAAGTGGTCGTGCAGCGACGCGCGCCGGTTGTACCGGTAGATGCTCCGCAGCGTCCGGCGGACATGGTCGGGTCGCACCAGGTAGCCCAGACCGCAGATGTGCGCCATCAGCTGCCCGACGAGCTGATCCACCAGGCATCCAGGGCCCAACTGGTAGTCCGGCTCGGCCGGATCCGCCGCACCCATGCCCACGCGCAGCCCCGCCGCGACCTGCCCGGCCGGACGGATCTGCTGCTCGTAGTACTCCCCGTTGAACAGCTCCTGATCGAGCCACCGGCTGCCGTCGGCGGCCAGGCGCCGGCACCGCGCCGCGAACGCCTCCTCCCCGAGGTGCTCGGCCATGGCCGCCGCCGCCCGCAGCGCTCCCAGGTACCACAGGCCCATCTGCGGATTCGGGCCGTAGTACTCCACGTCCATCGTGTTGTGCTGACAGCCCTCCATGACCCCGTCCTGGTCGGCGTCCCAGCCGCCGTCGATCCAGCAGAACTCCAGGGCTCGCCGCACGCCTGGCCACAGGGCGCGCAGCAGCGACTCGTCGCCGCTGAGCTGCCAGTCGCGGTAGGCCTTCATGATGCAGCCCAGCTGACCGTCGGCGGCGGCCCGGCCGAACTGCTGGGCCCTGCGCAGCGGCAGCTCCACGCGGAAGCTCATCAGGCCGTCGGCGCCGGTGGCGTGGCCGAATTCCACCTCGCGCATGCTGCGCGCCAGCTCGGCGAACAGGAAGGCAGTGGCCTGCTCGTAATTCCACACGTGCGTGCACGAGCCCCAGCAGCAGCCGCCGCGGTCGCTGCATCCCTCCCAGCCGTAGAAGCGGCCATCCGCGGTGCGGAAGCAGGTCTGCGTGCGCAGCGTGCTGAGGTTGAAGAGGGCGGCCTCCTTGACCACCGCCGGCAGGTCGCTGGCGCAGAAGCAGCGCACGAAGTCCACGGTGCGCCGTTCCAGGTCCGCCGCCGCCGGCACGACCCGCTCGAGCACGTCGACCGCATCCGCGTACTGCGTGGTGTAGTAGTTGCCGACCAGATCGTCCCCCTCGCCGCGCGGGGCCCAGGTCTGTCGATTCGGGAAGTGCCAGGCGAGCAGGAAGACCACGTGGCGCGCCGCGCCCGGCGACACGCGCACTCGCACGGCCAGGGACGCCATGGGCATGTCGTGTCCGCCCGGCTCGCGCTCGTCCAAGGCGCCGTCTTCGCTGAAATCGTCCCAGAAATCCAGGAGCGGCGTGCCCCAGCCGGCGGCCAGCCACGCGGTCCGCACCGTCACGGCCCGCGCGGGCGCCGTGGTGCCCAGCGCCAGGGTTCCCCACTGCGGCGCGGCCGGATCCAGCCCGTCGGAGTGCAGGCAGATGCCGCGCCACCGCGAGCTGGCGACCGGGCGATTCCGATTGCGCGCACACGTGCCCCCGCTGCCGTCGAGCCCGATGAAGTTGGGCAGCGAACCGCACACCGCGGCCGTCACCGGCCGCGCGCCGCTGTTCTGCAGCACGAAGCGCAGGATCGCCACCGGGATGCCGCTGGCAGCCGCATCGCCGGGCACGAACGGGTTGAAGGCCTCCAGGCGGACACGCACAGGCACCTGGCGATCCGCCAGCTCGATCTGGGCCAGCGGATAGGCCGCGGAGAACGAGCACTGGCGGAAGCGCGGCAGGCCGTGGTTGGTCCCGACCGCCCCCGAGGCGCCCTCGTACAGCTCCGCATCGAGCGGTCCTTCGAGCAGGCGGCACACGGCAGGCTGGCCGGCGGCGCGCGCATACAGCGCGAAGAATGGCGGCGCGGCCGACCGCGGCACGAACCCCTTGGCGGGCCGGTTGACCAGTTCCCAGTCCCGCAGATCGCCGCGACCCCCCAGCGACACGGTTCCCGTGCCGATGCCGCCCAGCGGCATGGCCACGCGGCGCAGGTGCTCGCCGCGGTAGGTGCGCAGCACCGGCCACGACCCCTCTCGCTGCATGGCTCCCTCCTCGCCCGGGTCCGAGCCCGTCGTCGAGCACTGCCCGCGCGGCGCCCCTCCTCCCACCGGACCGCTCAGGCGCCGCAGTCGGGGCACCCAGGGACACGCCGCAGAGCGATCTGCTGCATGGCGAGCGGTTCGCCCTCCAGCACGAGCAGCCGCCCCGCTTCCTCCACCCCCATCCCCGTCAGCCAGCGCAGCGCCAGGACAGCCTGCGCCGCACCGACCAGGCCGGCCCCGGCCCCGGCCACCGGCAGCGCCGGCGCCGCAGGCGGAGGCTCCGGGAACACGCAGCGCAGGCAGGCGGTGCGCGGCGGCAGCAGCAGCGCCAGTTGGCCGCCCAGCCCCCACACGCCGGCGTGCAGCAGGGGCAGGCGATGGCGGACGCAGTAGGCATTGAGGACGTAGCGCCCGGCGAAGTTGTCCAGGCAGTCCACCACCAGATCCGCACCGGCAGCGATGGCCGGCAGCGAGTCGGCGTCCAGCCGGACGCGGTGCGCCAGGACGCTGACAGCGGGATTGAGCGCCCGCAGCCGCGCGGCCGCCACCTCCACCTTCGGCCGGCCCACGTCCGCAGCGGTGTAGTGGATCTGCCGGTTGAGATTCGACACGGCCACGCAGTCCGGGTCGCACAGGCGCAGTTCGCCGACGCCCGCCACGGCCAGGTAGGTGGACAGCGGGCAACCCAGCCCGCCGGCGCCGGCCACCACGACTCTGGCCCGGCGCAGCCGCTCCTGCCCGGCCTCTCCCCAGCCGGGGATGAGCACCTGCCGCGCGTATTGCTCCGCGTGCATGTTCGCCGCCTCCAGCGACCCCGCGCCCACCGGGACGGCACCCCGCGCCGCCGTGGCCAGGCGCCTCACGATTGCGGGTAGTTGCCCTCGCCCCGCCACACGTCGAGGATCAGCTCGTAGCGGCGCAGGCGCATGCCCGTGTACACGCAGTTGCTGGTGGAGAATACGTAGCCGCCGCCGGGCATGCCGTGACGCAGCGCATAGCGGGCCGAGGCGATGGCATCCGCGTCCGTCCCGGAGTCCAGCAGGCCGCAGTTCACGTTGCCGATCAGGCACACCCTGTCGCCCACCCGTCGCTTCACCTCGGCCATGTCCACTCCGCCCTGGGGATCCAGCGAGTGGAGCGCGTGGGGGGGCCCCTCGACCAGCTGGTCGAGGATCGGCATGATGTTGCCGTCGGTGTGCTTGATCACGTAGTGCCCCTGTGCCCGGTAGCCGCGGATCAGGCGCGCCAGATAGGGAGTCACGAACTCGCCGAACTGCGCCGGCGACAGAAACGGCCCGGTGTTGAAGCAGTAGTCTGCGCACAGGGCGAAGCCGTCCAGGCCGCCGTGCGCGGCCAGGCGCGCGCCGCGCTCCAGCGCCTGGTCCACCATCGCGGCCGCCTCCTGCTTGAGCCGCTGCGGTTCCTCCACCAGCCGCGCGCACCACTGCTCCATGTGGCTGCCGCTGGGCACTCCGTAGGTCGCGTCGCCGTGCAGCATGAGGAAGTAGGTGTCGCCGCTGAGGTCGCGCACCAGATCGATCAGGCGCAGGGTCTCCGCCTCGCTGCCGGGATTGGGGTGGAGGAAGATCGCGCTGTGCTCGAAGCGGCGCGCCGTGGCGATGAACAGCTCCGCCATGTCGCGGCGGTGGAGCTGCCGCTCCTTCTCCTCCATCTGGTCCCACTGCGCGTAGTGACGGTGGGAGGGATGGACCTTGCCGAACGCCTCCATCGTCAAGAAGAACACCAGTTCGAAGGTGGGCACGCGGCCCGGGATGGGTGGGCGGCGCTCCAGCGCATGGATGAACCGCTCGCGTGGGGTCACGGGCGACTCCGGGGAAGATGGGACACGCCGGCTGCGATCGGGCCGGTAAGCTACGCACCGACGGCTCTGCGGGCCATCTGCGCCAGGCGGCCCGGGCCGCGGCACCGGCTCTCGCCGCGGGGTTGTTCGGCGGCCGTGCGGCGCCTATCTTCGCCGCGCCCGCCCGCCGCCCGCTTGGCGGCGGCGCGCGGGGTGCCCGCGCCGGGGTGGAGCCTGGTCGCCGCGCGGTGTCCGTGCGGTGTCCGGCGGCGCCGTCGGCCTCGGCCTCGCCGGCGCGACCGACCGAGAAGCTGACCAGGACCGCATGCCGGACCGCCTCCGTGTCGACCGCTACACCCTCGCCGGCATCGCCGCGATCGGGCTGTGGAGCATGACCATCGCGGTGGCGCGCAGCCTGGCAGAGCGGCTGGGCGCGCGCACAGCGGTGGCCGCCGTGTACCTGACGAGCGCCGCGCTCATCGCGGCGGCAGCGTGGGTGCGGCGGCAACCGCTGCTGGATCTGCGCGCCCAGCCCCGCGCGTACCTGCTGGGGTGCGGCAGCCTGTTCGTCTTCTACACCTTCGCCCTCTACCAGGCCCTCGGGCTGGCTGCCGACCGCGTGCAGGTACTCGAGCTGGGCATGCTCAACTACACGTGGCCGACCCTCACCGTCGTCTTCTCGACCGTGCTGTTGCGGCGGCGGGCCGCGTGGCTGCTGTGGCCGGGCACGCTGCTGTCGCTGGGCGGCGTGTTTCTCGTGCTCAGCCATCAGGAGCGGCTCTCCTGGCGGCTGACGCGGGCGAACCTGGCAGCCAATCCGCTGGCGTACGGCCTGGCCCTGGGGGCCGGAGTCTCGTGGGCCCTGTACTCGACGCTGACCCGCCGCTGGGCTGCGCCCGGCGCCCGCGGGGCCGTGTTCGCCTTCGTGGCGGCCACTGGAGTGCTGATGCTGGCCGTTCGCCTGTTCGCTGCCGAGGCGTTCGTCTGGAGCTGGCAGGCGACCGGCGAGCTGCTCTTCCTGGGCTCGTCCACCGCCGCGGCGTACGCCTGCTGGGAGGTCGCCATGCGGCGCGCCGACGTGACGCTGGTGGCGACCATCTCGTACCTGACCCCTCTGCTGTCGACGCTGGCGAGCTGCGCGTACCTGCGCGTGATGCCCGGGGCGCGGCTGTGGTTCGGCTGCGGCACGCTGGTGGTGGGATCGCTGCTGAGCTGGCGCGCGCTGGCGGCGGCCGGCGAGAGGCCCCTGCCATGAACCCGGTACGCTCCTCGACCCCGCGCCGCGCCTGCCGCGCCGTCAGCGTTGGCGAGCTCGGCCGCGCCCTGGCCGGCCGCGTCCCGGCGGCGCTCGGCGCGCCCGCGGCGACGCCGGCAGCGGTGGCCGCCGTGCTGCGCTCGGGCGCGGCGGAGGCGGAGCTGCTATTCATCGAGCGCACGCAGCATCCAGACGACCCCTGGTCGGGACACCTCGCCTTTCCCGGCGGCCGGCACGAGCCGCAGGACGCGGACCTGCTGGCCACCGCCCTGCGCGAGGCCCACGAGGAGGTGGGCCTGGAGCTGACCGCGCGCGATCTGCTGGGCCAGCTCGACGAGCTGGGCGGAGCGTCGCTGCCGGTGCGCGTGGCAGCGTTCGTCTTCGCCGTGCCGGCGGGCGTCCAGGTGCGCCCCAACGCCGAAGTCGCGCAGGCGTTCTGGGTGCCCATCTCGGTGCTGTGCGCTCCCGAGCGCCAGCTCGTTCGCACCTTCGCGTTCAGGGGCCTGGAGGGACGCGACCTGCCCGCCATCGACCTGCTGGGACCCGGCCGGCCCCTGCTGTGGGGACTGACCTACCGGCTGACGGCGCAACTGCTGCAGCAGGTGGGAATCGACCTGCCGACCTCTCCGCGCGCGCCGTGAACCGCAGCCCGGCGGTCGCCGTGGGCGCGCGCCGCATGCCGGCGCGAGGGGCGCGCGGCCCCGAGGGCATCCGCGCCGACCCCCGGGCCACGCCGCCGTACGAACAGGAGTGCTCGATGCTCACGGGTACGCTGCATGCTGGTTGGAGCCGGGGCGACATCACGCCGCCGCGCCGGACGCTGGTCAGCGGGCAGTTCCACGCCCGCCTCTCCGACCGCGTGGTCTCGCCCCTGACGGCCACGGCACTGGCCCTGGAGGTCCGCGCCCCGGACGGGGCTGCCGATCAGGCGGTCCTCGTCTCCTGCGACCTGCTCGCCGAGGGCGTCAAGAGCGACCTGGTGGCCGCCCTGGCAGGGCGTTGTCCTGACCTGGACCGACGCAAGCTCACCCTCAACTGCACCCACACGCACACCGCGCCCTGCCTGGCCAGCGGCTGGTACCAAGAGCCCGTCGGCGACCCCGTCTTCATGCCGCCCGGCGAGTACCGCGCCTGGCTGG
Organism: uncultured Gemmatimonadaceae bacterium; assembly: GCA_964591015.1. Classification (GTDB taxonomy): domain Bacteria; phylum Latescibacterota; class UBA2968; order UBA8231; family UBA8231; genus SLHA01. The sequence goes on along the minus strand of CAZPXM010000001.1, from coordinate 100,558 downwards.
CGCGTCGGCTGGCCGAGGTCATCGCGGCCGCCTGGGAGGGCCGCCAGCCGGCGCGCGTGGCGCGCGGCTTCGGCTACGCCGTCGTGGGCCGGTGTCGCCGGGCCGTGTACGCGGACGGCTCGGCCCTGATGTACGGCAGGACGGACCGCCAGGACTTCGTGGGCTTCGAGTCCTGCGACGATCACGCCGTCAACATGCTGTACACGTTCGGGGAGGACGGCGCCCTGACCGGGATCGTCGCCAACGTGGCCTGCCCCGCCCAGTGCGACGAGGGCCTGTCGGCGTTCTCCGCGGACTACTGGCACGAGGTGCGCGCGCGGGTGGCCGAACGCTTCGGCGCCGCGGTCCACCTGCTGCCGCAGTGCGCCCCGGCCGGTGACCTCTCGCCGCACCTGCTGGCCGACCAGAAGGAGGAGAAGGACCTGCGCGACCGCCTGGGAGTGGATGCCAAGGGCATCATCGCCCGCCGCCTCATGGCCGCGCTGGACGAGGGGCTGCAGAGCCGCTCGCCCGCCCGCGCCACGCTCGAGTTCGGCCACGAGGTGAGAACCCTGCGCCTGCCCAGGCTCATGGTCACGGCCGACGAGTACGCGCTGGAGAAGCGCTTGCCGGCCATGGACGAGCAGGAACGCGCCCGGCAGCCCTTCGCCTTTCAGCGTCTGTGGCCGTTCGGCCTGGTCAGCGATCTGGTGCGGCGGTACGAACAGCAGGCGGACCATCCGGAGCACGAGGCGGAGACCCACATCATCCGGCTCGGGGAGGCTGCCATCGCCACCAACCCGTTCGAGCTGTTCGTCGACTACGGCAGGCGCATCCGGTGCCGCAGCCGCGCCCTGCAGACGTTCCTGGTCCAGCTGGCCGACGGTTCGCAGGAAGGCTTCTATCTGCCCACGCAGCGGGCGTTGATGGGCGGCCACTACAGCGCCCTCATCAAGTCCAACTGGGTCGGTCCCGAGGGCGGGCAGATCCTGGTGGACGAGACGGTGAGCGCCATCGACGGGCTGTTCGCCGACAGCGAGTACCCGCGCACGCGCTGAATCCGGCCGGGCAGCGGCCAGCCCGTGCCCGGCAGCACCCGCCGCCAGTGCGCCGCGCGCCGGCGAGCGCCGCCGGACGAGGATCCAGCCGACACCCTTGCCGACGGGAGCCAATCGCATGGAACGCCAGATCGCCAGGCCCGCAGAACTCGATCTCGACTCGCCCGGAAGGCGCGACTACTGGGTAGCGCTGGAGCACGACTCCATCTGGGGCGACTATCTGATACCGCTCACCGTCTTCGTCGGCCCGCGCGCCCGTCCCGGCCAGGGGCTGGCAGCCTTCGGTTCCACCCACGGCGACGAGTACGAGGGGCCGATCGCGCTGCGTCGTCTGCTCAGGGAGATCGACGCGGCGCAGGTCCTCGGCCGCATCCTGCTCGTGCCGGTGCTGAATGCGGCGGCCTTTCGCCACGGCACGCGCGACTCGAACGCCGCCGACGGGGCCAATCTCAACCGCGCCTTCGTCGACGGTGCCGGCCGGACCGCGGCCCTGGCGGGCATCACGCACCGCATCGCCGCCTTTGTCCGCGAGGCCATCTGGCCGCGCGTGCACGTCGTCCTCGATCTGCACGCAGGCGGGGCCGACACCCGCTTCCTGCCGTGTGCCAGCTGTCACGAGGTCGCCGACGCCGGGCAGGCGCGGCAGAGCGAGACCACCGCGCGCTGGTTCGGCACACCGCTGGTGCTCACCTATCAGAACGAGACGCCCGGCCTGTTGACCAGCGAGGCCGAGCGCCTGGGCAAGATCACCGTGGGCGCGGAGCTGGGCTGGGGCCGGGCCGTGCAGGCCAGCGGCGTGCGCTGGGGCCGCCACGGCGTGCTGGCCGCCGCCATCCACCACGGGCAGCTGGAGGGCGCCATCGACCGGATCGACCACCACCGCGACGGCACGCAGCGCAAGGCGGCCATGGTCGACCGGGAGTGCTTCTCCGTCGCGCCCTTCTCGGGCCACTACGAGGAGGCGCTGCCCTGCGGCTGCGAGGTCACGGCAGGCCAGGTCATCGGCTGGCTGCACGATTTCGAGCGCATCGACCTGGAGCCGTTTCCCATCCGCGCCGGCGTGGATGGAATCGTGGTCGCCCAGGCCTGGGCGGCGCGCGTCACCCAGGGCCAGCACGTTGCCGTGACCGGCCGGCTCCAGCCCTGGCGCGTCTGAGGCGGCCGCGCCCCGCCGCGCCCTGCCGCGCCGCCGCGGCGCGGCGAGCGCCCGGGAGGCGCTCAGCAGCGCCGCAGCGGCATGGCCCGCCAGCGACCCGGTGCGGCGGCCACGTACAGGCAGCGCGACGCTGCATCGACGATCGCGCGTCCTCTCGCGCTGTCCTGCGCCAGCGCGCCCCGCTCCAGGGCCTGCTGGCATCGCTCGATCGTGTCCTCATCGTCGAGCAGCGGCATCCATACGTACAGCTCGTCGAGGAAACCGAGCATGGCGTCCTGCCGCCGCTCCCCGCCCGCTGCCGCGTCGCCGGTGCCCGCGGCGCTCCCGCACGCGCGCGCCACGCACCCCTGCGCGCAGCGCTCGAGGCGGGCTCGGTCCGGCCCATAGTCAGCCACCGCCAGCCCCTCCGGGCCGGCGATCACCGCCACGCCAGCCGGCGCCTGCGGCCGGCCGGCCATCTGGGCCGCAAGCTCCTCGGCCGCCGCCGCCACGCTGCCCGCCCGGGCCAGGACGCGCGCGAGGACGCCGGGCGAAGCCCCGGCCGCCCACGCCAGCGCCAGCGCCAGCCCCGCGTCGTTGACGCCGCAGCGCAGCCGCTGTCCGTCGTCGCCCACCGCCTGCCCTGTATGGTCCGCGGCTGCGCCTGGCGCCGCCCAGGGCACCGGGCGCAACTCGGGCCCGCAGGCCAGCAGCACGAGCCTTCGGTCTCCCTGCGCGATGCCTCCCAGCGTGCACACCTGCGGCCGCCTCCGTCTCCGGGCCCGAGCGGGCGCGGCCACGATCCCAGCAGCCGCGCCCCAATCAGCGGGGATGTGCCCGGCTCCCGCGCCCGGCCTCGCACGGCGAGTCTCGCGCGGGCAGCCCGTGCCTCCCCGACGAGGGGCGCTGCTCCTGTCAGGCCGGCTCCAGGGCCACCATGCAGTGGCCGCACATGCGCGGCACCACGAACTCGCAGCGGCCGCCTCGCATCGCGTGCGGCAGCGTCTCTCCCTCGGGTACCAGCACCACCCGGCCGACCGCTCCCGCGCGCACCGAGATGGGCACCTCGTGCAGCGGCACCACGTCCTCCACCACGTCGAAATCGGCGCCGCGACGCTCGGGGACGTAGTACAGCAGGTGCAGCACCAGCCGGCTGGGCTCGGTCTGACGGTTGAGCGCCGCCACCAGGCCGCTGGGGCCCTCGGCGCGCACGAGCGGCTCCGGCAGCAGCGCCGCGACTGCGTTGAGAAAGAGCCGCTTGCACCAGCTCGGCGCGTTGCGCGCGTACTGGCTGAAGAGCGGGTGCGCGAAGTGGATCACCTCGCCGCAGCGAATCGCCGCGGGCCCGCCCCGCCGCCCCGACGAAGGCGTGTGCCGGTGCGAGCAGAAGTGGCGCCACGAGCGCTCGAAGTAAGGGACCTCGGTCCAGGCGAGCACCGCGGCTCCGGCACCGGGCTCGAGCTCCAGACCGCGCGCGTACATCACGTGGGCGGTCGGCGCCAGCCCGGCCGCGAGCGCGCCGGCGGGCACGACGAAGTCGGGCGCGCAGGGCGCCTCTCCCTTGACCGTGAAGCCGAGCCCCCTGCCTGCGGCGTCCACGCCGCCGCGGTAGGCCCCGATCACCGCCCCACCGCCGGCCAGGAAGCTCTCGAGACGCGCCCGCAGCGCTGCGTCCAGGGGGATGCATTCGGGCAGGACCACCAGGCGATAGCCGTCCAGCTCGGCGTGCGTATCGATGAGGTCGAACTGGTGCCGCCCCTCCTGGAGCATGCGGACGACCCCCAGCGCCGCCTCCGGCAGGCGGCTGTGGCCGCCGGCGAACTCCTCGGGGTGGTACACGCCGATCTCGGTCACCGGCCGGGCGCCCCGGCACCACGGCTCCTTGCGCTCTACCTGGCGGTAGACCCTGCCGATCAGCGCGTACGTGTGGGCGCACAGGCGGCCGGTGGGATGGAGTTGGTCCCCCACCGAGCACTTGGCGTTCAGCGCCAGCATCTGGAAGCACTCGAACTCCAGCGCCGCCGGGTTCTTGAACGAGTGAAAATCGCCCCAGGTGGTGTGAAACTTGCCGGTCATGCCCAGGCAGTCCCGGCCCAGCCCGCGGGCGTAGCGCATGGTGAGCGGGAAGTGCAGGTAGCCCCAGCCGCCGCTCGGCAGCGACTCCAGCTCGAAGTGGGTGTAGGCGTCCACGACGTGGCGGTGCCGGGGCCCGATGTGCCCGGCGTTGTAGAACAGCGTGCAGTCGGCGTTCTGCTGCCGGACGAAGAGGGTCATGTCGCGCTTGAAGGCGTTCACGGTCTCCAGGCCGTACGCCTGCCGCGCCGCCGGGTCGGACGGATCGAGACCGGCCTCCACCATGCCACGGCGGCAGTGCTCGCAGGAGCAGTCGTTGGGCTGCACGATGTCGAAGAAGAAGCCGTCGACCGGCAAGGTATCGAGAATCTCCTGCACGTGCTCCTTCAGCCAGTCCACGTAGGGCGTGTTGACGCACAGCTTGCGGTAGAAGCCGGCCTGGTACGGCGCCGTCCCCTGGAGCTGACCGTCGGCGGTCAGGCACAGCCACTCGGGATGCTGGCCGGCCGTGAAGTGATCCCACTGGACGGTCACGTAGATCGGCACCCGGATGCCGCGCGCGTGGCAGGCCTCGATCTGCTCGCGCAGCAGGTTGCGCTGGAGGTGCGGATGCCGGCGCTCCGGGTGGCGTTGCGTGTCGAAGTAGATCCAGCCGTGGTGGCAGCGCGCGAAGCAGGTCACCGAGTCCACACGCGCCCGGGCCAGCGTCTCGGCGAACTCCCCGGCGTCGAAGTCCGCGCCGATGCGCGTGATGTGCTCGCTCGTGTGGAAGTCCAGGTGGATCTGGCGGAAACGCAGCTCTGCCGCTCGCATGGCACGACTCCCGGGTTCGGCTCGTCCTGGCCCCGCGACTCGCCGCCAGCCAGGCTCCGGGCGCCCGGCCTGCCGGTCTGCCGGCGGGACGCTGGGGCGCTACAGACCGCTGGTGAACGGCCGGCCGCCGAACCGCTCGAGCCGCTGCGCATGGTGGGCGCGGCCCGTCTGCCGGAGGCGCTCCAGATAGCGGCCCCAGCGCGGGTGGCGCTCGTTGGCGTGCAGCGGGCCGCCCTCGCGGATGATGCCCCAGAAGGGATCGCCGCGCAGCGCCTCGGGCATGCGCGCGCCGAGCCAGCGGTCGATCAGCAGCAGGCCGTGCGCCACCAGCTCGGGGCGCGTCGCCGCCAGGCTCTGCAGCTCGTGCGGATCGCGGGCCACGTCGAAGAGCATGTACTCCGGGAACTCCTTCATCCCGGTGTGGTAGGTGCGGATCAGCAGGTAGTCGCCCCAGCGCGCGCTGCGCTGGCAGCTCCAGGCCCCGTGGCCGAGCACCAGGAAGTCGCGCCCGGCAGCCTCGCCGCGCGCCAGGGCTGCGGCGAAGCTGCGGCCGTTCCAGACCGCCGGCGCCTCCGCACCCACCAGCTCGGCCAGCGTCGCCGCCAGATCGACGTTGTAGTGCAGGCCGCCCAGGGCCCGCCCGGCCTGCCCATCCGTGACCCCGGGCCAGCGGACGATCAGCGGGATGCGGTTGCAGACGTAATCGGCGGTCTGGTGGTCTCCCCAGACATTCAGTTCGCCCTGGTTCTCGCCATGGTCCGCAGTGATGACGATGGCCGTGTCCTCGTAGAGGCCCAGGTCGCGCAGGTCCTGGACGAGCCGCCCCACGTACTGGTCGACGAAATGGATGCCGGTGTCGTATCCATCATAGTGGGCCTTGGCGTCCGCCAGGCTGGCGATGCTGCCGCGCCCCATCCGCCACCGGGGCGGCAGCTCGTCGGTCTCGCCCGGCACCTCCCGGGCGCTGTGCGGCCCGAAGCTCTCGCGCTGCCGGGCGATCAGCTCCTCGGTGAGCCACGGCTCCAGCGGCTCGGTGGCGAACGGGTTGCCGTGGCTCTCGGGGTGATCGTAGGGCGTGTGCGGATCCCAGAAGTTGACGTGCAGGAACCAGTTGTCGCGGGCTCCGTTGGCCTGCAGCCAGCGCCGCGCCGGCGGATACACGTCGTCCGCGTTCTCGAGGCCGCCGCTGCCCGTGTCGTAGGCCTCGGTGAAGCCGTACAGCATGTGGTACGCCGTGTGTCGACTGGGGAAGGGGCTGATGGTCGCGGTGTGCAGGCCGGCGCGGCGCAGGACGGCGCCCAGCGCCGTCGCGGCGAAGCCCTGGCGGAAGCCGCGCGCCGCCCCTTCCAGCGGCAGGTCCGCGTACTCGCCGCCGTGGTTGACCGTCCCCGTGCACACGCCGAAGCGGCCGGTGAACAGCGCCGTCCGGCTCGGCAGGCAGGGCGTGTCCGACGCATAGTAGTCCGTCAGGCGCACGCCCTCGGCCGCCACGGCATCGATGTGCGGCGAGGTGTGCCGGTGATAGCCGTAGCAGGACAGATGATCCGGCCGCAGGGTGTCGATGTCGATGAACAGGATCCGCATGGGTCCGCCTCCTCTCTGGTCAGGTACCGGCCATCCCGCCGCTGCCCCCGCTCCGAACCCGCCCGGGCAGGCGGTCTCAGTTCACCACGTTGCGGAGGGGTTCGCCCAGCAGCGCCCGGCGCACACCCGCGGCCCCCTTCACCCGCATGTCCTCCAGTCCCTGCTCGGAGTAGAACGCCACGTGCGGGGTGATGAGCACGCGGTGATGGGCGGGGTGCGCAGAATCGCGCCAGGCCGCCACCAGCCGATCGTCGGGCGGGGGCGGCTCCACCGGCAGCACGTCGATGCCGGCCCCCGCCAGCTGGCCCGACGCGATCGCGTCGGCCACCGCGCCCGTGTCGACGATGCCGCCGCGCGCGGTGTTGACCAGGTACGCGCCGCGCGGCAGCCGCGCCAAAGCCGCCGCCCCGATCATGCCCGCCGTCTCGGCGGTCAGCGGGCAGTGAACGCTCAGCACGAAGGCCTGGGCCAGCAGCTCCTCCAGCGTCCAGGCGCGCCGCACGCCGATGGCCCGCTCGACGCCGTCCGGCCGGTAGGGGTCGTAGAACACCACGTCCATACCCAGGGCGCGCGCGCGCAGCGCCACCGCCGTGCCGATGCGGCCCAGGCCCACGATGCCCAGCACCCGGTCGCGCAGCCGCAGCAGCGGGGCCGCCTGGGTGTAGGACCATGACCCCAGACCGGCCCGCAGGCGCGAGTTCAGCACCCCGATGCCGCGCGCCAGCGCCAGCAGCAACCCCATGGTCGAATCCGCCACGTCCTCGGTGCCGTAGTCGGGGACGTTGCACAGAGGAATCCCCCGCCGCCGCGCGCAGGCACCATCCACGTTGTCGTACCCGACGCCGCACCGGACGATCACGCGGCAGCGCCGCAGCCGCTCGATCGTCGCGGCGCCGAGCGCGATGTAGTGGTACACGAGGAGCGCGTCCGCGTCTTCGACCCGACCGCGCAGCTGCTCCTCGGCCGTGGCCTGCACCGCCTCCACGGCCGCCAGGTCGCCCAGCAGCCGCTCCTCCAGCCCGACGTCCGTCACGAAGTCGGTGATGACCACGCGATACCTGTCGCCCATCCTCCCCTCCCTCCTGATCCCCGCCGCTCCCAGGCCGGCGAGTGGCCTCAGCCGAACAGACCCACCTTGTACAGCAGCACGACCAGCACGGCGGCCGGCGAGACGTAGCGGATGGCAATGTCCCACAGCACGAACGGCAGGCGTGGCCCGCAGCGCGCGCCGAGGCGGAACTCCTCCTCTCGCGCTGCCGCGGGCAGCACCCAGCCGATGAACACCGAGATCAGCAGGCCGCCCAGCGGCAGCATCCAGTTGGTGGCCAGGTAGTCGAACGAGTCGAACCAGTTGAGCTCGTGCGCGCCCTTGGCCAGCAGGCGGACCCGCGCCAGCCAGCCGACCGCCCCGTTGCACAGGGCGGAGGGCACGCCGAACAGGAAGATGATCAGGGTGGCGCTCAGTGCCGCCGTCCGCCGCCGCAGTCCCAGCTCGTCCACTCCGAAGGCGACCACCACCTCTAGGAGCGAGATCGTGGAGGTGAGCGCCGCGAACGCCATCAGCAGGAAGAACACCGGCGCCACCACCCCGCCCAGGGGGATCCGCGCGAAGATCGAGGGCAGCGTCGTGAAGATGATCCCCACGCTCTCCTCGATGCGCAGGCCGTGCGCGTAGATCATGGGATAAAGCACCATGCACGCCCCCAGCGCGATCGCAGTGTCCATGGCGGTCACCGCCAGCGAGATCCTCGCCAGGCCCACATCCTTCGAGACGTAGCTCCCGTAGGTCGCCATCGCGCCCATGCCCAGACTCAGCGTGAAGAACGCGTGGCCCATGGCCTCCAGCACGCCGTGCTTGCTGACCGGCGAGAGGCGGAAGACGAAGCGGAACGCGCTGATCGCATCGCCGGTCACCAGCGAGTACACCATCAGCGCGACGATCAGGGCCAGCAACACGGGCATGAGGATGCGCGCCCAGCGTTCGATCCCCCGCTTGACGCCGCCCATCACCACGCCCATGGTCAGCAGCATGAAGACCGCGTGCCAGCCTACCTGCCGCACGGGGTCGGCCAGGAAGGACCCGAACGAGGCCGAGACCTGCTGGGCATCCATGCCGTCGAAGTACCCCGAACTCGCCCGCACCGCGTACTCCAGGGTCCAGCCGGCGACGACGCTGTAGTAGCTGAGGATGACGAATCCCGCCGCGACCCCCAGCCAGCCGATGATCTGGCAGTAACGGGCGTGCGGGGCCAGCACCCGGAAGGCGCCGACCACGCTCGTGCCGGCGCGGCGTCCCAGCAGCGTCTCGGCGACCATGATCGGCAGCCCGATGAGCGCCACGCAGACGAGGTAGACCAGGACGAACGAACCGCCGCCGTTCTCGTAGGTGATGTAGGGGAACTTCCACAGATTGCCCAGACCGATCGCCGAACCGGCGGCCGCCAGGATGAAGCCCAGCCGCGAACTCCAGTGCTCGCGATTCGCCATGCCGCTGTCCCGCAGGTGTGATGGACGAGGATGGCAGCAGCCACGCACCCCCCGGGGGTGCCGGGCAAGTATAGGAGCCTTGCCGCACCGTCTCAAGGCCGGTGCGGGCCGGCGGCGGCGCCACCGGCGTCGGTCAACCGCGGGCCCGCTGCGGCCGCACCGTGCATGTCGCGCAGACGCCGCGCAGGTGCTCGCGGCGCACGCGCCACAGGTCGATGGCGCGGCACAGCGCGCTGTCCGCCTGTCCCACCTTGCCCCGGCGCTGCAGGCCGCGCCGGTCCAGCGTCTCGTCGAGCTTGCTGGTGGGAACCGGGCACGGGCCGGCGCGGAACGCCAGGCCGCGCACGCGCTGGAGGTTGCCGTCCGGCATCACGACCACATCGTCCGCCCCGAACATGTCGATGCACCGGCAGGGCATCGAGATCTCCGCCACGTGGTAGGCGGTCGAGGTGTTGTGCGTGGTACCCAGGCACAGCAGGTAGCCGCCGCCGTGGATGAGCCGGCCGATGGGGCTGTCCTCGGCCCACACGCCCGCCTCCACGTGCCCGCGGCAGTAGTGCTCGGCGCGGGGTCCGATCGCGGCCACCGCGTGCGTCGGGTGCAGGCTCCGCACCGCATCGGGGCGCCGCCACATGGCATCGGGGATGGCGCCGTTGGTCGTGGGCGTCGTCAGCGGGTTGTACACCCGCGCGGCGCGATGGTTGAAGGACGGCATCAAGAGGGTGCCGCGCGGACCGATCGCGGCCAATAGGGCCGCCACCACGGTCTCGGCGCCGCCGGCCACCGGGCCGAGCGCGGACAGCGAGCTGTGCACCATCAGATCCATGCCAGGCCGCACGCCCAGACGCCGCAGGTCGCCGGTGAGCCGGGCCCGCGTCCACATCTGCTGCGGGTCCATCAGCTGGACGTAGCCCAGCTCGGCGTGCACGGCGAAGAACTCCGCGTGGCGCTGCAGCACCTGCTTCCAGTCGCCGGCCGCCGGACCGCCCTTGGCACCCGGACGGTCCCCGGCCGCCAGGGCCGCAATCTCCGCGATGCTGCGGCGGCCGTCGGCCCAGTAGAGGGTCCACGGATCCAACCCCGCTCGCCGCAGGCGCGCCGCCAGCGCCTCCGGCGTGTTCTCCAGCGTCGGCGTGAGCGGCGCGGTCCGCCGCGGCACGCGGCGCACTGCGGCCGCCAGCGCGCGGGGCACCGGCCGTCGCTGCCAGCCGCCCGGCGCGGCCTGCTCCACGCGCGCCCTGGCTGTTCGCAGCCGCGCCATGACTGCCGGCCGCTCGCCCCCCCACAGCCAGCGCCGCAGCCGCGCCTCCGTGGCGGCATAGCCCGCGCGCACGGACGCTGCCGCGGCACTGGCCGGTTCCTGCTCGCCGAGCGCGCGGGCCGCCAGCGCCGCCTCGCACGCGGTCCACGCCAGCACGTCCTCCGTGTCCATGTCGGCCAGATAGTGCAGGTACCCCGCCATGGCGCCGGCGATCGCCTCGAGGCACGCACCGTCGAGCAGGGCGACCGTGTCGGCGGAGTTGTGGTAGGCCGCATAGCTGCCCTGCCGCCGGTACATCGACGTCAGCCACGGACACGGGAAGCCATAGCGGGGATCGCCGATCAGCGTGTCCGCCGTGGACTGGAACGCGCCCAAGTGGAGCCGGTATCCGGGCCGGCGCTGGCGCAGCGCGGCGCGCAGCAGGGTCGCGCCGGCGCGGTCGACGAAGCCGGCGGAGGCCGGCACGGTCGCATGCCACTCCAGGCGCCCGTCGCACGCCTCGGGCCTGGTGCCCAGGGCGTCCAGGCACACGCCGGCCAGCGGCGGCTGCAGGCGCCGCACCCGCTCCAGGAAGGCGAAGAACCCGTAGCACTCGTAGGCGTTCACCAGGCGGATCGAGCGCTTCGGGCGCCGCAGGCGGCCGGCGCGGATCAGCTCCTCCAGGACGCGGGCGATCTCGAGGCACACGGCCACGCCCGAGGCGTTGTCCACCGCCCCGGGCTCGGCGCTGTGGGCGATCGCCCAGACCTCGTCCTGCGGGTCGCCGCTGCCCGGCACCAGGCCGCTCACCACATCGTGGGTGCCGACGTACCGCCGGATGTCGGCGCGCAGCCGCAGGCGCACCTCGCCCTCGGTACGCGCCAGCTCGCGCAACTGCCGTCCCTGATCGGCGCTCACCACGTACCCCACCAGCCGCGCGCAGGCCGCCTCCGGGGCGATGGCCCCCCAGCCGAACTTCGTCCACTGCAGCGCCTGCGAGCCGGCGGCTGCGGCCCGGTCGACGATCAGCGCGGCCGCGCCCCGGTCGGCCAGCGGCCGCAGCAGTTCGCGGGCGCCCAGTCTGCTCAGCACCGCCGCGCCGCGCAGGCCCTCCGGTCCCAGACGCCCGAGTTCCTCCATGTCGTCGACGATCGCCAGCCGGCACTCCAGCCCCGCCGCCGGTGTGCTGGTCGACCACTGGATCACGTGCCACGGATTCTCCGCGTAGTCCAGCACGCGCCGGTGCACGGGCGACACCACCTCGACGCTGGCACCGAGAATGTCCGCGGCTTCCTGGATCACCCAGCGCCCGCTGCCGATCCGACCTCCCGTCTGGACCGGGTACACCTCTGCCTGGGCCCCCACGGCCCGGTAGCGGCCGACCAGCGTCTCCGTGGTCTCGTGGAACCGGTCGAAGGAGTTCCAGCGGTCGGACCGCAGCACCGCCGCCACCGCCTCGAGCATGCGGTCGCCGCTGCTGTGCGCCAGCAGCAACGGGAGGACGTCGCGGCAGTACTGGTGCAGGGAACGGGGCACGCGCCACACCATGGGCAACCTCCAAGGGCAATGGACAGGCGAGCCACGGCGGGGCGCCGGCGAGCGCCCGGCAGCGCTCACCCGGCGCGAGTTTCTGGTGGCGCCTCAAGACCGCCGGCGGCAGCCGGCGCCGCGCCAGCCTCCAGCGTCTCGGTCAGTGCCTCCCAGTCGGCCCACAGGCCTTCGAGCCGTTTCTCGGCGTCGCGGTACTCGCGCCCCAGATCGTGCACCAGGACCATGTCCCGAGCCTGCCCGGCCGCGCCGATGCGCGCGCTGAGCTGCGCGAGCTGCTCCTCGTGCTGCTGGATCTGCTCTTCCAGAAGGGAGCGCTGCATGCCGAGCCGCTCGAGTTGCTTGCGTTCGCGGCGCAACTGCTTCTGCGCCTCGCGCCCCAACTGCGCGGGCGTCGGCGCTGGCTCGGCCGCAGCAGCAGCCGGCGCGGACCGGTCCCGCCATGCCAGGTACGCCGCCCACCCTCCCTCGATGACCGCCACGGTGCCCTCGGTCACCACCCACACGTGCGTGGCCAGCCCTTCGATGAGATAGCGGTCGTGGCTCACCAGCAGCAGCGTCCCCCCGTACGACTGCAGTGCCTCCTGGAGGATCTCCTGCGAGGCGATGTCCAGATGGTTGGTGGGCTCGTCCAACACCAGCAGATTGGCGTCCTGGACTGCCAGCCGCGCCAGCGCCACGCGGCTGCGCTGTCCCCCGCTCAACTGGGCCACCGTCTTGAAGACATCGTCGCCCGTGAACAGGAAGCTGGCCAGCAGGGTGCGGGCCCGCTCGCGCCCCAGCCCGGGCCTGGCCGCCAGCAGGGCCTCCAGCACCGTGCTGTCCGGGTCCAGGTAGTCGTGCGTCTGGGACAGGTACCCCACCACGACCTGCGCGCCCAGGCGCACCGTGCCCGCGAGCGGCGGCAGATCGCCCAGCAGCGTGCGCACGAGCGTGGTCTTGCCGGCGCCGTTGGGGCCGACCACGCCCACGCGCATGCCGCGCCGCACTTCCACGGTGGGCAGCCGCAGCAGCGGGCGTTCGGGGGCGTAGCCGACGACGACGTCCTCGAGCCGCGCGACGATGTCGCCGCTGCGGCGGTGCGGATCGAGCCGCACGCGGATGTGGGCGGGCTGCTGGGGGCGCGGGATGGCCTCCTCGCGCAGGAAGCGCTCCAGACGGGTGCGCCGGCCCTGGGCCTCGCGCGAGCGCTGCCCGGCGATGTACCTGCGGATGAACTCCTCGGTAGTCGCGATGTACTCCTGCTGCTCCTCCCACTGGCGCAGGCGTTCCCGATAGCGCGCCTCGCGCTGCTGGACATAGGCCCCGTAGCTGCCGCGGAAGACCTCCAGGCGCTGCAGGGCCATCTCCCAGGTGCGCTGGGTGACTGCGTTGAGGAGGTAGCGATCATGGGAGACGACCACCAGGCTGCCCTTGAAGCCGAGCAGCCAGCCTTCCAGCCACTCGACGGCGTCCAGGTCGAGGTGATTGGTGGGCTCGTCGAGCAGCAGGAGCTCGGGCTCTTCCAGCAGCAACCGCCCGAGCAGGGCACGCGTCCGCTGCCCCCCGCTGAGCTGCGCCAGTGGCTGCCCGTAGTCGCCCGGCCCGAATCCCAGGCCGCTGAGCACGGAGCGGATGCGGTTCTCGTACGCATACCCGCCCCGGCGCTCCAGATCGGCCTGAAGCGCGCTGTACTGGTCCAGCAGGTCCCGGCTGCCCGCGTCGTCGGCCAGCCGGGCCGCCACCGCGTGCAGCTGGCTCTCGACCGCCCGCACCTCGGCGAACACGGCCAGCATCGACTCCCACAGCGTCGTCGCGCTGCAGGCTGACGGGTCCTGCGGCAGGTAACCGATGCGCAATCCGCGCTTGACGGTCAGCGAGCCGCTCGTCGGCTCTTCGAGTCCGGCCATCAGGCGCAGCAGCGTGGTCTTGCCCTCGCCGTTGGGGCCCACCAGACCGATGCGATCCTGCGCCTCGACCCGGAAGCTGATGCCCCTGAAGACATCGTGGGCGCCGTAGTACTTGTCGATCCTCTCGCCGACGATCAGTGACATGGCAGGGCTGGGGATGTGCCGACGGTCTGCCGGAGGCGCCCGCAGCGGGGCGGCACGCGGTGAATCCTAAGAACGAGCCGCCCGCGGGCTCCGGCAAGGAGACGCGGCGCCAACCGCCCGCGGCGGCCGCTTGACACGGCACGGCGCGGCCGCGAGCGTACGCCCGCGCCGCGGCCGCGCGACGGCCGACCGCCGGCTGTGGGCGAGGGCGATCCAGGTCGGGTCCATGCTCGCCGAACCATCCGCCGATCCTGCCTCCATGCCTGCGCAGCGCCTGGACATCGCCCCTCTTCTGGCCCCGTACGCCGCCGAGCTGGTGACACGCTGTCTGGTGTTCGAGCCAGGGCTGTTGCCGCGCTCGGCGTCGCTGCTGCGCGCGCACCTGCCAGCCGGCACTTGGCTGCTGGTGGCGGATCCGACCACCTGGCGGGTGGCCGGTGCGGCCGTGGCAGCCAGTCTGGAGCGAGCCGGCCTGCCGGCGCGGGTCGCGATCGTGCCGCCGGAACCCGGCGCCACGGCGCCCGTGGCGGACGACGCCAGGGTCGAGGCGATCCAGACCCGGCTGGGCGAACTGGGCTGCAGCGCCGCGGTCGCGGTCGGGGCCGGCACCGTCAACGACATCGTCAAGACAGCAGCCGACAGCCGCGGGCTGCCGTACGGCGTGGTCGCGACGGCGCCGTCGATGAACGGCTACACCTCCAGCCTGTCCGCCCTGCTGCGCCACGGCGTCAAGATCACCCGGCCGTGCCGGCCTGCCGTTGTCTGTCTGTTCGACCTGGACGTGCTCGCCGCGGCACCCTACCGGATGATCGCCTCCGGCCTGGGCGACCTGCTCTCCAAGCCGGTGAGCAGCGCCGACTGGAGCCTGGCCCAGCATCTGGAGGGAGAGGCCTATCCCGGCCGGGTGCGCGCCTTGATGGAGGCGGGCAGTGCACTGCTCGACGGCGTGGCCGAGCGCCTGCCGGGCCGCGATCCGGCTGCTGTGGGCAGGCTGTGCGCCAGCCTGTGCCTCTCCGGTCTGGCGATGGGGCTGGCGGGCCCCGCGGCGCCCAGCAGCGGCGCCGAGCATCTCGTGAGTCACTATCTCGACATGACCCACTTTGCCTGGGGCGAGCCCCACGATCTGCACGGCTGTCAGGTCGGCGTGGCCACCGTGGCCATGGCCGCGCTGTACGAGCGGCTCGCCGGCATGTCGCCGGCGCAGATCGACGTGGAGGGGCGCGTGGCCGCGCTGGCTCCGTGGACGGCCTACCGGGCCCTGGTGCGGCGCCGGTTCGGAACGCTGGCGGATGCGGTTGTCGAGCACGCGCGCCGCGCCCATCCGGACCCCGAACGCCTGCGGGCGCGGCTCACCCGCTTGCAGCGACACTGGGAGGAGATCCTCGCCGAGGTGGCCACGACCCTGCGGCCGGCAGCCGACCTGCGCGCGGAACTGGAGCGGGCCCAGGCTCCCGCCACCTTCGCGCAGATCGGCGTGCCGCGGCGCCGGGCCCGGCGCGCCCTGGTCCACAGCAAGGACATTCGCGCGCGCTACACGATCCTGCACCTGGCCGCGGATCTGGGCCTGCTGGAGACCTGGGCGAAGGCCGTGCTGGCAGCCGCGTGAGGGCCCGCCCGGGGTCGTCCCCTCACTGCTGGGAGGCGTCTGTCTCCGGCCGCAGCACCACGCGCACGTAGCGCGACTTGTCGACGTACCGGGCCGCAGCGCCCCGCAGCAGGTCGGGCGATAGCTCGGCAAGCTGGCGATCCAGCTCGAGGACGCGCTGGGGCTCCAGCCCGTGGAAGTCGGCGGCCTGGAGCAGCTCCAGCCAGTAGCTGTTCTCGCGCAACTCGACCTCGTGCTGGCGCCGCTTGACCGAACGCACCCGCTCGATCAGCGAGGTGTCCGGGCCCGCCAGGGCCATGCTGTCGAGCTGGGCGAACACCGCGCCGGTGAGCTCCTCCAGCCGCTCGGGCGCGCATCCGAACCCGATCGCCAGCCGGTACTCCTCGTCCGGATAATGGAGAAGCGTGCCGCCGACACCCACCCCGTACGTGCCGCCCAGCCCCTCGCGCAGCACCTCCCTGAGCCTGATGCGCAGCACCGCGGCCAGCGCGTCCAGCGCGAACGCCTCCTCGTACGACCACGGGCGTTCGCCGGCGAAGATGATCTGGGTGAAGCACTTCTGCTCCAGCCCGCGGCGCACCTCGCGCTCGACGACGCCCGGCGGCGGATCGATGCCCACGTCGCGCCAGCGCTCGCCCGGCCCGCCCGCCGGCAGGGCACCCAGGTAGCGGCAGACCAGGCCGCGCAGCTCTTCGAGGTCCAGGTTGCCCACCAGGTAGAACGTGAAATCGCCGGCGGCCGCCATGCGCTGCCGGTAGATGGCCAGCGAGCGCTGCAGGTCCATCGCGGCGATCATCTCGGGCGACCAGGGCCGGGCCCGGAGATGGTGCTGCGACAGGATGGCCGTGACCGTGTCGCTGAAGGCTGCATCCGGGCTGGCGGCCCGATTCTCGATCATGCCCGCCAGCCAGTGCTGGTACGACGCGAACGCCGTGCTGTCCGCGCGCGGCTCGACCATGTACAGGTACACGAGCTGGAAGAGCGTTTCCAGGTCCTCCGGCGAGGCGGCGCCCTTGAGTCCCTCCTGCAGCTCGCCGATCCACGGCACGACCTGCACCATCCTGCCGGCCAGGGCCTTCTCCAGCGCGATCTTGTCGTAACGGCCCACGCCCGACTCGCGCACCACCGCGTCCGCGGTCGAGGCCGCGATGAAGTCCGCGTCGTCCACCAGCGAGTGCCCTCCGGGACTGACGGCGGCCAGCAGCACCTCGTCGTTCTTGAAGTCGGTGGGCTTGACCTTGACGCGGACACCGTTGCTCAGCTCCCAGACCGTGAGGCCCAGCTCGGGCACGGTGGACTCGTGGACGATCCGCCCCGGTGAGGGCGGCGGCTCGACGAGCTGACCGTCGAGAGCCGCATCGATGTAGGGCTCGATGGTCTCGGCCTCCACCTCGGCGAGGGTACGCCGGAGCATCGCTTCCGTCGGCACGGCGACGTCCACGGCGGCGGGCATGCTGACCAGCACCACGCGATTGGCCTCCGCGTTCCACTGGGCCGCGCTGGCGGCCACCTCCTCCCGCGTGATCTGCGGCAGAAAGGTCCGGTACAGACCGTACTCGTACTCGAGGCCCGGCGTGGGCTCCGCATCGAGGAAATGCCGGATGTACTCGGCCGCATACGTCGCCGATTCGGTCTTGTCTCGCTCGCGGTACACCTGGTCCATATAGCGCAGCATGTCCTTCTTCTCGCGCTCGAGCTCGGTGGCGGTGAAACCGTACAACCGCGCTCTGCGGGCCTCGCGCACCAGCGCGGCCAGCCCGCCCAGGACGCCGGCGTTCGTGGTCTGGCAGCGCAGGACCTGCGCCTCCGCCGTCGCCACCAGACGGGTGTTGCCCGCCGCGGCGCTGAGGAACGGCGGCTCGGCCAGCATGGTCAGCTCGTACAGACGCTGGTTCAGCATGCGGTAGTAGAGCAGCTCGACGAGGTAGCGGCGGTAGTCGCCAACGGTCGCCTGGAGACGCGCGTCCGCCTTGGTGTAGAGCGCTACCTGCGCCGCCGTCGCCTCCGGGTCGGTGGCGATCGAGAACAGCGTCTGGGCGTGGGGCGGCACGGGGAATTCGGGTCGCGCGGGAGCGTCCGGAGCAGCCGCCAGCGCGCCGAAGCAGTCGCGGATCTGTTCCAGGAGCCATGCCGGATCGCAGTCGCCCACCGCGATCACCGCCATCAGGTCGGGGCGGTACCAGGCCCGATGGAAGGCCCGCAGCTGCTCGTGATGGAAGGTGTCCAGCACCGCCAGCTGCCCGATCGGCAGACGCTCGGCATAGCGGGAGCCGGACAGCAGCAGCGGCAGCTGCTGGTCGCGCAGACGGGCAGCGGCCCCGCGGCCGGAACGCCATTCCTCGATGATGACCTGCCGCTCCCTGTCGACCTCCTCGGGAAGCAGCAGCATGCCCCCGGCCCAGTCCGCCAGGACCTGCAGCGCCGTCTGCACGACGGCTGCCGAGTCGGTGGGCACCCGGAGCTCGTACACGGTGGCGTCGAACCCGGTGTAGGCGTTCAGATCCGGGCCGAAGGCGATGCCGAGCGACTCGAGGTACTGGACGAGCTCGTGCCCGCCGAAGTGCCGGGTGCTCTGAAACGCCAGGTGCTCGAGGACGTGCGCAAAGCCCTGTTCGTGGTCCGCTTCCACCACCGAGCCGACGCGCACCACCAGACGCAGCTCGAGCCGCGACTCCGGCCGCTGGTTCCTCCGGATCAGATAGCGCATGCCGTTGGCCAGCGTGCCGTGGTGGAGCGCCCGGTCCAGCGGGATCGTCTGCTGGAGGTACGGCCGGATGCCGGCGGGAAGCGGCGCGGTGTCCGCCGTTCCTGCGGGGAGGCTCGGCCGCGACTGTCTGCCGGCGCAGGCGGCCACCACCGCGACGGCCGCAGCACAGACCACGGCGCGCAACGATTGCATGGGGCAGTCTCCGGGGGGTGACGACCCGCTCCCTGTCGGCTGCCGCTCACACCGGCTGCGCCAGGGACGGCGCTGGCGGGCCGATGCGCAGGCATCTTGCCGGTCGGCGGGCGGCGCTAAGGTGTCCGCTCGGCGCCTGGCTGTCAACCGGCCCGGCCACCGCGGCTTGACCGCGGCCCCGGCCTGCGGTTCATTGCCTCGGCGCGCGGCAACTGGCGGCCACCAGGGCCGCAGTCCCGGTCAAGGAGAACACCGAATGAGCGGCACACTGGGCAGAAGGCGCCTCGGCAACACCGGCATGACCCCCTGCGTGCTCGGCCTCGGGTGCGCCTGGTTCGGCAGCGACAAGAGCTCGGACCGCGACGCCATCGAAGGGGTGCGGCGGGCCATCGAGCTGGGCATCGACTTCCTCGACACGTCGGCGGGGTACGGACAGAGCGAACGTCGCGTGGGGCTGGCGCTGGCGGGCGGCTGGCGCGAGAAGGTGTACCTGGAAACCAAGACGGGCACCCACCCGGAGCGCCGCGGCGACTTCAGCGCCGCCGGCACGCGCTGGAGCGTCGAGAACAGCCTGCGACTGCTGAAGACGGAATACCTGGACTCGGTGCTCATCCACGACCCCAGCGACATCGAGGTGCCGCTGGCGCCCGGAGCCTGCCTGGACGAGTTGCTGAAGATGAAGGAGGAGGGCAAGGTCCGCCACCTCGGCATCGGCGTCCGCCAGCACGAGTTCCACCGCCGGATGATCGAGACCGGCCACTGCGAGATCGTGCTCACCTACCTGGACTACACGCTCCTCAACCAGTCGGTGGCCCGCACGACGCTGCCGCTGGCGCGCGCCCGCGGCGTCGGCGTCATCATGGCCAGCGTCTTCGGCATGGGGCTGCTGGGCGGACGCGAGCCCGACCTGTCGCGGCCGCGGCCCCAGGCCTATCTGGCGCACGCGATGTGGCAGTGGTGTCGCGATCGCGGCGTCAACATCCGCCATCTCGCCATGCAGTTCTGCCTGCACGCCGATTTCGACGGGCTGGTGATGCCGGGACCCTACAACAAAGAGAAGGTCGAAGAGGCGTACGAGGCAGCCACAGCCGAGGTCGATCCGGCAGTCTGGCGCGCCTTCCGCGCCGAGTTCGGCGTCGGCCTGGAGCGCTGACCGCATGGCCCGGCCCTGCCGCTGACCCGGCGCCGCGCACCCGGCAGCCCCCGCTGCCGGGTGCGCGGCGCCGGGCTTGCCGACGGGTTCAGCCGCGCGCCTCGCCGCCGCCGGCGCTGGCACCGGGATCCCCGTGCGTCAGGTCGCGCCCGTGGAGGTCCGCGTCCCGCAGGCACAGCCCACGCCACTGCACCCTGGGGGCGACGGCCCCGGCCAGGTTCGCGCCGCGCAGGTCGGCACCGTCCAGGTCTGCCTCGCCGAGGAAGGCGCCCGCCAGGTCGGCCTGCGAGCAGTCGGCGTCCGGGGCGCTCAGGCCCTCGCAGTTGGCCCCGGCCAGCCGGGCACCGGCCAGCACCGCGCGCCGCAGGTCGGCCCCTTCGAGATTGGCGCCGGTTAGGTCGGCGTCGGACAGCTCGGCCTCGGCCAGCACGGCGTTCTCCAGGTTGGCGCCCGCCAGGCTGGCGCCGACGAGGCGCGCGGCCTCCAGCCGCGAGTTCTCCAGATTCGCGCCGCCCAGATCGGCTCCTGCAGCCACCGCTGCGTCCAGGTGCGCGCCCTCCAGATTGGCCCGCACCAGCCGGGCCCCGCGCAGCACCGCGTCGGCCAGCACCGCACCCTCCAGGTTGGCGCCGCTCAGGTCGGCGTCGGTCAGGTCCGCGTGGCGCAGGTCGGCGCCCTCCAGGGTCGCCCCCGCCAGCAGCGCCCCCTCCAGCAGCGCCCCCTCCGCCAGGGCGCCCGCCAGCGATGCCGCCGAGCCTTCGCCAAGTCCTGCGGACAGCGCCGGCGCCGCCTCCGGCCCTGTGGGCTCCGGCTGCCCGAGGGCGGCCAGCAGCCGCTCGCCGTCGGCAGGCGTGATCGCCTTCCTCGCCACCAGCGCCAGCACCTTGCGCATCTCCGCGTTCATCGTCCCGCCTCCTCGGGTTGGGTCGAGCCGAGGTGGATGTTGCCGTTCAGCGTGCGCAGGCGCAGTTGCGGCATCTCGGCGGCGGCCTCGCCGATCGTTCCCACCAGGGCGTTCCGCTTCTGCTCGACGACCCGGGACATGGCCAGCTCGGTCGTCACGGTGCCGTTCGTCGTGCGCGCCTCGACGTCGGCGCTCGCCGCGGCAGGCAAGCACAGCCGGACGTTCCCGTTCTGCGACGTGGCCGTCAGGGAGCCGCCACCGCCCAGCACGTCCACGCTCACATTGCCGTTGGTGGTCTCGAACGAGCCAGCCGCGGTCAGTTCGTCGACCCGCGCCACCACGTTGCCGTTCACCGTCCGCGCGTCCAGCTCGCCGCGGCAGTGCTCGGCGTGGACATTGCCGTTGGTGGCCGCCAGCCGGGCTCCGCCTTCGATCCGGGTGCAGCGCACGTTGCCGTTCGCCACCCGCAGCTCGGCCCGCAGGGAGCGCGGGCACAGCACGCGGTAGGCGACGCTCACCTGCGAGCCGCTCGGGGGCTTGTCGGGCTCGACGAACAGGCGCAGGCAGTCGCCCTCCTCGACCGCGCGCGGCACGACCTGCTCGGCGACGGCCGCTGCGCCGGCCTGGTCGCGGGCGCGCACGCGCACGACGGCGTGGACCGAGACCTGCTCGCCATCGCCTCCCTCGACCTCGATGCGACCGTTGGCCACCGTCGCTGCCAGCCGCCTCAGGTTGACGCCCGCAAAGGACCACTCCTGCTCCTTCTCGACCTGGACGCGCGGAGCGGCATGCTCGACAGCCTGCGTGACGGCTTCCGTCACCTGCGAGACGATGCGGCTGGCCAGACCGCCCCAGTCGGCCCGCTGCAGCGATCCCAGCGCCTTGCCGACCTCGCGGCTCACCGTGCGCCCGATCTCGCTGGCCTGCAGGGAGCTGCCCGCACGCCGGACCTGCGCCCCCAGCGCTTCCAGATCCAGGCCCCGCGTGCCGTCGTGGCCGGCCGGCGCCGCCCCGGCGCCTGCCTGCCCCGCGGCACCAGTGCTGTCGGCTGCCGGTCCAGCGGCTTGACCGAGCGCCAGCAGCAGACGTTCGGCCTCGTCCACCGAGATCTTCCCCTCGGCCAGCATGGTGAGGACGCTGAGACGTTCTCCGCTGTCCATGGCGACACCTCCGTCATCGTGTGTTCTGTCTCAGGGAAGCCGCTCCAGCGCGACGACGGCCTCGTCGACGCTGATCCGGCCCTCCTCCAGCCGCGCCAGGATGGCGCGGCGCTGCGCCGCCAGTTCCTGTTCGCCAGGCGGGCGCTCGCCCTGTTGCTCCTCGGTGCCGAAGCCAAGCTCCTCCAGAACCGCCTGCAGTCGACCCCGTACCGTGGGATACGACATGCCCAGCTCGCGCTCGATCTCCTTGAGGTTGCCCCGGGTGCGCACGAACGTGGTGACGAACTCCAGGCTGTCCGGGGACAGCTTGCAGAAGGTGCACGGCACGAAAACGCCCTCGATCACCGTCTGGCACTGCCGGCAGCCGAGTCGCGTGACCTCGAGCGCTGCGCCGCAGGCCGGACACTTCTCCAGGATCTTTCTCACGGCATCGTCGCTCCTGTCTGGTTTCAACGATAGCACATATTCTTTAACGTGTCAACACAAAACATAGATCGTTTTGGGCCCTCGGTGGATTTTTTTGCTTCTCTTGATCGCATTTCGTGTACCTGCCACCATCGCCCCGAGCCCGACCGCCGAGGCACGGCGCAAGGCCCGCCGCGCACCCGTGGGCGGATCCGGCAGGACCGCCGACCGGCGTTCCCGGATGCTCCGCGCCGGACGCGACGCGCGGGCCGGCGCCCCCCGCCGTGGCAGGTCACAGCCGCCGTGTACTGCACCGGCGGCCGATCGCGACTATATTCGCGGCCATACTGGTGGCCAGCCAACCGTCCACGGCGTGGAGAGATCAGCCGAGGCAGGTCAGTATGGGAGCACGCGAGAAGTGGGTAGTGGCGGGCGTGACGGCCGGCATCCTGGTGTACGCGTTCGGTCCCAAGGGGCTGCTGCTGTGCCTGGTCGCCGGGCTGGTGTACCTCATCGCCCGGCCGGGGCGACCGCACCACTCCTGATCCGCCCGACGCAGCGGCCCCGGCAGGCCGGGAGAGGCCCGCACGGGCAGCCTCGCCCCGCGGCTAACGCCCCTTGCGGTTCCCTTCCTCGAGGAAGGCGGTCAACAGGGCGATGGCCGCGCGGATGTCATCCTTGGCAGCCAACTCGATCGAGGTGTGCACGTAGCGGGTCGGCACGGAGAGCGTGACGACCGGAACGCCGGCGCGGGCGCGCTGCATGGCGCCGGCGTCCGTGCCGCCGCGGGGCAGGATCTCGATCTGGTGCTCGATCTTCCTCTTCTCTGCCAGCGCCCGCATCTGCCGGAAGAGGCCAGGGTCCGAGATGGACGCCGAATCCAGCAGCTTGATGGCCACGCCCTTGCCCAGGCGCGTGACCTGTTCGTGCTCGGGCACGCCGGGTATGTCCGCTGCCAGCGTCACATCGAGCGCGATGCCCAGCTCGGGCTCCACGCCGTACGCGCTGACCGCCGCGCCTCGCAGCCCGACCTCTTCCTGAGTCGTCGCCACCGCGTACGTGTCGAACCCAACGCTCTTGGCCTGCTGCATGGCCCTGATCATCACGTAGACCGCCAGCCGGTCGTCCATGGCCTTGCCGCTGACGCCGGCGCCGATCTCCTGGAAGTCGCGCTGCAGGGTGACCATGGTGCCGACCGCCACCAGACTGCGGACGCGATCGGGCGGCAGGCACAGATCGACGAAGAAGTCGCTCAGGTTGAGCTGCTTCTTGCGGTCTTCCTCGGTCTGGATGTGGGGCGGCTTCAGGCCGGGGTAGAGCAATCCGGTCAGGTCGCCACCGTCGGCGCAGACGGTGACCCGTTGCGCTACCAGGTTGCGCGGGTCGTGGCCGCCCAGCGGCACCAGGCGCAGCAGACCGTGGTCGTCGACATGCGAGACGACGAACCCGATCTCGTCCATGTGGGCGGCGAGCATGAGCCGGCGAGCGCCCTTGCGCCGCGCCGCCCGCCGCAGGGCCACGACGTTCCCCAGTGCGTCGACGTGGAGGTCGTCCACTACCGGCCTCAGTTCGCGCTCGACGATGCCGCGCAGGCGCTCTTCCCGTCCGGCGATGCCGGCGGTCTCGCACAGCTCCTTCAGCAGCTTCATCCGGATTCGCCTCCCATGGGCAGCTGACTGGGACCCGCCATCGGGACACAGGCCGCCGGCGCCGCAGACCGGCCGCAACCGCGCGCCGCGTGCCGGCGCTCAGCAGGCGCGGGCCAGATTGGCGGCGGCGAACTCCCAGTTGGCCAGCCTCTCCACGAAGGTCTGCAGGTAGTCGGGCCGCCGGTTCTGGTAGTCGAGGTAGTAGGCGTGCTCCCAGACATCCACGGTGAGCAACGGCGTCACCCCGTTCCAGGTCAGCGGGGTCTCGGCATTGGCCGTGCTCGCGACCTCCAGCTTGCCGCCCTTGAGCACCAGCCATCCCCAACCGCTGCCGAAGCGCGCGATCGCCGCCTTCTTCAGGGCCTCCACGCACGCGGCCACGCTCCCGAAGTCGCGGGCCATGGCCGCGGCCAGGGCGCCGCCGGGCTCGCCGCCGCCCCCTGGCCGCATGGAGGACCAGAAGAACGTGTGATTCCATACCTGCGCGGCGTTGTTGAAGACCGCAGTGCGCGCGGCGTCGCCGGCAGTGGCGCGGATGATCTCCTCCAGGCTCTTGCTGGCCAGCTCCGTTCCCGCTGCCAGGTCGTTGAGGTTCTTGACATACGCCGCGTGATGCTTGCCGTGGTGGAAGCCGATGGTGCGGGCCGAGTAGTGCGGCTCGAGAGCGTCCTCGGCGTAGGGCAGAGCAGGCAGCGCGAAAGCCATGGTCTTTCTCCTGTAAAGGGGCAGGACTGAAGGGTGTTTCGAATGTGCATGGTCGGGCGTCGGTGCGCAACCGGCGCGGCGACGAACCTCGGGCCGAGTGGAACGGCGCGCCGGCGCGCCGCACATTTGGCGGCCAGCACGCCCCGATCCAGCGCCTACGCCCTCGCCCCCGAGGAGACCGCCATGGCCTCGATGCCGTTCGCTGCCGCCAAGCCGTGGGAGACACCCGAGCTCACCAGCCTCAACCGCCTGCCCGCGCGGGCCACCCTCGTGCCCTATCCCAGCGAGGCGCTCGCCCTGCGCGGCAAGCCGGCGCGCTCGCGCCTGTACCACAGGCTGAACGGCACCTGGGAGTTCCATCTTTTCCCCCGGCCCGAGGCAGTGCCCGCCGCGGCACTGCAGTCCGGCGGCGCGGGCGTGCGCTGGAACCGCATCGCGGTGCCCGGCAACTGGACCATGCAGGGCTACGACCGACCGCACTACACCAACGTGGCCATGCCCTTCGCCAACGACCCGCCCCGCGTCCCCCAGGACAACCCCACCGGTGTGTACCGCAGAACCTTCGTCCTGCCGGCGCGCTGGTCGGGACGACGCACCGTGATTCACTTCGGCGGCGTCGAGAGCTGCTTGTTCGTCTACTGCAACGGCGCCCTGGTGGGCATGAGCAAGGACAGCCGCCTGCCGGCCGAGTTCGAGCTGACTCCCCACGTGCGCCCCGGGACCAACGAGCTGGCGGCGATGGTGATCCGGTGGTCCGACGGCTCGTATCTGGAGGACCAGGATCACTGGTGGATGGCTGGCATCTACCGCGACGTGTACCTCTACTCGACCGCCGCCACCTACCTGGAAGACGTGCAGGTCCGGGCCGATCTGGACGAGGCCTGCATCCACGGGCGTCTCGCCGTCGACGTGAAGGTGAACTGCCGGACCGATCCGGGGCCGGCAGCCGTGTTCCGGCTCTCGGCGCAGCTCTTCGACGACCGGCGCAGGCCGGTGCTGCAGCCGGCCCTGCGCGCCACCGTCAGCGGCTCCTATCGCCTGCAAGGCTATGCCGCGCGCCTGGCGCGGGCCGTCCGCCGGCCCCGGCTGTGGTCCGACGAGACGCCGAATCTGTACACGCTGGTAGTCGGCCTGCGCGACCAGCGCGGCAGGCCCATCGAGTTCACCTCGTGTCGCGTGGGCTTTCGCCGTGTCGAGGTGCGAGGACGCCAGTTGCTGATCAACGGCAAGCCCGTGCTCATCAAGGGCGTGAACCGCCACGAACACGACGATCGCACCGGCAAGACCGTGTCGCGACGTCGCCAGCTGCAGGACATCCGGCTGCTCAAGCAGTTCAACTTCAATGCGGTGCGCACCTCGCACTACCCCAACGATCCGCTGTGGTACGAGCTGTGCGACGAGTACGGCATCTACGTCGTCGACGAGGCCAACATCGAGGCCCACGCCAACTACGCCACCCTCTGCCGCGACCCCCGCTGGTCTCAGGCATTCTTCGAACGCGGCACGCGCATGGTCGCCCGCGACCGCAACCACCCCTGCGTGATCATGTGGTCGCTGGGCAACGAGAGCGGCTACGGCGAGAACCACGACCGCATCGCCGCCTGGATCCGCGCCCACGACCCGACCCGGCCACTGCACCACGAAGGCGCGCTGAAGCCAGGCTGGTCGCAGGGGGGCAACGTCTACGGGCCCGGGGGCGAGCGGGCCAACGACGTCATCAATCCCATGTACCCTCCCCTCGAGGTCCTGCACGCCTTCGCCCGCGCTCGGCGCGAGCAACGCCCCTTCATCATGTGCGAGTATTCGCACGCCATGGGTAACAGCAACGGCGGCCTCGCCGAGTACTGGGACGCGATCCGCACGCTGCCTGGGCTGCAGGGCGGCTTCATCTGGGACTGGGTGGACCAGGGCATCTGGCGCCAGGCAGCCGACGGCACCGGGTACTGGGCGTACGGCGGCGACTTCGGCGACGAGCCGCACGACGCCAACTTCTGCATCAACGGCCTGGTGTGGCCCGACCGGACCCCCCACCCCGCCATGCACGAGTTCAAGAAGCTGGCGCAGCCGCTGGCAGTCCGGCTGCTGGAGCCTCGGACGGGACGGATCGAGGTCAGCAACACGGCCGCCTTCGTGCCAGCGACATGGCTGGAGGGCCGGTGGGAGCTCAGCGTCGACGGCGCTGCGGTGCAGCGGGGCCGGCTCGGTCCCATCGACGTGAAGCCGGGCGAGGCGCGGGGGTACGCGCTCGGCTACGCGCCGCCCCGCCTCCGGCCCGGCCAGGAGGCGCTGCTGACGGTGCGGTTCCTCACGCGCGCCCGGCTGCCGTGGGCGAGGCGCGGGCACGAGGTGGCCTGGGAGCAGTTCCCGGTGCCCGGCGTGCCGGCGCGCGCAAAGCGCCCCCGCGCCGCCGCTCGGGTGGCCGTGGTCGCGGCCGGGAAGCACGTGGTCGTGCAGGCGGCCGACGGCACCAGCACGCGGGTCGATCTGGAGGCGGGCAGGATCGTGGAGGTGCGCCGGCACGGCGCGCTGGCCATCGCCTCGGGACCGGAGTTCTGCCTGCTGCGGGGCTGGCTGGACAACGACGGCATCAAGAGCCTGCCGGAGCAGTGGACCGCGCCGAGCAAGGCGCTGGGCCGGTGGCACCTGGCCGGGTACGACCGGCTGCGGCCCGAGCTGCGGGCGTGCGCGTTCGCCGACGAGGACGCCGACGGACCCGTGCTGCGCGTCGAGCACCGCCATGCCACGGCGGTGCCCGACCGCTATCTGTGGCACGAGCAGACCGTGCGCTTCGCGGCCGACGGCAGCCTCCGCGTGGCCAATGTGTACCGCATCGACGCCGAGCTGCCCGACGTGCCCCGTCTCGGCGTGCGTCTGGTGCTGCCGGCCGGCTTCGAGCGGCTGCTCTGGTTCGGCCCCGGCCCGCACGAGACCTACTGCGACCGCCGGCGCGGCGCCCGCATCGGCCGCCACGCGTCGACGGTCGCCGCGCAATACGTGCCGTACATCATGCCGCAGGAGCACGGGAACAAGGTGGACGTGCGCTGGCTGGCCGTGCGCCAGCCAGGGGGGCTGGGTCTGCTGGTCGTCGGCCAGCCACGGCTCAGCATCAACGCCAGCCACCTGACGGCCGAGGACCTGATCGCCGCTCGCCACACCTGCGACCTGCACCCCCGCGCGGCGACGTACCTGCACGTCGATCTGATGCAGCGCGGCCTGGGCACGGCCAGCTGCGGCCCCGACACCCTGCCGCAGTACCGCCTCGGCCCGGGGCGGTACGAGCACCGGTATGCCCTGGCAGTGCTGGTCGCCGGCGAGGAGCCGGGCGCCAGGGCGCGGCTCCTGTCGGCCGTCTAGCGACCGCGGCGGCGGATCCGGCGGGGCCGCCTCGGGCCGCCGGCGCCGCCGTCACCCGACCCGCCGGCGGTAGAGCCGCTCCACCGGCTCGAGCGGCCTGAAGCCCAGCACCCGCGCCGCCTTGTCGAGCAGGTACTTCCCGTGTCCCTGGTGGCTGTGCAGGTTGAGGATCTGGAACCCGCCCGCGATCGCCCGGGCGTCGGCTTCCACGGCCAGCCGGCAGGCCTCCACCAAGTCCTCCCAGACGACCGTGAACGCGGGAAAGTCCTCGCCGCGAATCGGCCCCTCCGGCCTGGCCCGCAGCCCGTTGAACAGGAAGCAGACGATCTGCAGATCGTGAGCGCGCGCGAACACCCGGCACAGCTCGTTGCTCAGGTGCTTGGTGATCCCGTAGTACCCCGCGCCGGGGCGGGGCGGCGGATCGTCCACGTCGAAGTCGTGCTGGTAGGCGCCGATGACGCTCTGAGGCCCGGTGTGCACGATGCGCCTGATCCCCAGCTCGACCGCCGCCCTGAGCACGTGGTAGGCGCCCAGCACATTCACGGTGAAGCTCAGCACCGGATGGCCGCGGTTGACCGTGAAGTTGAAGATCGCGTCCATGCCGCGCGCCGCGGCCAGCACCTGCTCGTAGCAGCCGATGTCCACGTGCAGCTGCTCCCGTCCGCCCGGATGCGGCTGGATATCCGCCAGGCGCAGCTCGAAGTGCCGCTCCAGTCCAGCCGTGATGTGCGGCGCCACCAGGCCGGCGGCGCCCAGCAGCAGCACCTTCTTCTTGGCCATGTTCAGCCTCGCTCGCCGCCCCACACGGCGGCGTAGTTGTGGACGGGCGCGTAGCCGATCTCGCGGGCCCGCTGGATCAGGTACTTGCCGTCGGGATGCTGCGCACAGATGTGGAGCACGCGCCAGCGGCGCGCGCTGTGCACCTCCTGGCTCAGATCGGCGCGCAGCGCCAGGGCGCAGGCCTGGGCCGCGTCCCGCGGATCCAGCCACAGCAGGTCGGGCGCGTCCGGCGCCACGGTCTCCTCGTACTCGAGCCTGCCGAGCCGCAGCACGGTGACGCCGATCCGGTAGTCGGCAGCGAACTCGCGGCAGACCAGCTCGCCCAGGTACGGCCCCAGGATCTCCATCTGCGGGGGCGGCAAGGGGCGCCACTGCTCGCTGATGTACACGTCGTCCGGGTACGCACGGAACAGCTCCAACGTGCTGAGGTAGACGCACCGCCGCACGCCGGCATCCACGCACGCCTGCATGAGGACGTGCGTGCCGCGCGCGTACCATTCCAGCAGCGCCTGCTCGCGCCCCAGGCCGGCCGCCGGCACGCCCGCCGGCGGCACCGCAGTATGGACGACCGCCTGCACCCCGCGTACCGCCTGCCACACGTCCTCTGCCGCCAGCAAGCTGCCCTGCCGGCTGTCGGCGCGCGCCGGCACGGGGAACTGGCGCTCGTCGAACAAGCGCACGCGGTGCTCGCGGCCCAGGACCGCGGCCAGCTGTTGGCCGAGATCGCTCGCTGCTCCTGTCACCAGCACCTCCATGGACACTGCCTCCCTTCCGCTCGTGGCGTGCTGCGGTTGCGGCCATGCGTGGCCGGCGCCGCGTGCGTCCGCCGCAGCCCCGCGCGCCCGCTCTCCTGGCGCCGGGGCAGCGAGGACGACAGCGGCCGTCTTCACGCGCGCCAGTCGAACTGGACCACGACGATGCCGTACACCACGACTTCCGGCACCGCGAAGCGCAGCCGCCCGCCGGCGTGGACAAAGGGCAATGCGGCGCTTTCTGCTTCGGGGCGATGCCAGTCGAGGCGCACGATCCGCTGCCCTGGCGGCACGGCGCAGTCGACGGCGATCGGCCCCACCGGCCAGGGCGTCTCCGTGGCCGCGGACTCGACCTGCCGGTAGTTGACCCAGTGCAGCGCCAGCCCGCCAGCCTCGAGGCACCAGGCGCGCACGCGGACGTACCAGGGGGCATCGGTGACCAGGCGGGGGACGCCCCCCGCAGCCAACACCTCCAGCAGCGCCCGGCCGAACTCGTCGGCCTCGGGAGCCGGCCACACCGGCACGCGCACGCCGGGCCGCACCTCCGCGGTCTGGCCCGCCCACGGGTGCACTGCCAGGTAGCGGAGGCCCGTGCCGGCGCGCGCCGCGGCCGCCTCGGGGCTGCCGGCCGCCCGGCCGCCCGCGTCCTGCTCCTGCTCCCCGGCCGACTCCAGCATCACCACCAGGCCGCCTCGGGCAGCGTGGTCGTGCAGCCACGAGCGCTCCGTCGCGGTCAGCCGCTGCGGCCGCGGCACGATGAGCGTCGCGAACGCGGCGCCCTGCTCGATCAGCTGTTCGTCCAGCACGATGGCGAACGGCACGTGGCGGTCCTCCAGCACCCGTCCGGCTCGGTGCAGGGCCTCCAGGCAGCCGGTCTCGCCGTGCAACTCGTCGCGGCGGGGATAGACCAGCGCCACGTCGGCCCACGGCCGGGCCGGATGATAGAGCGCCGCGTGGGCCGCCACGAAACCGTGGTAGCGGACCAGGGCGGCGCAGTACTCGTCGCGCGCCAGCTCGTCGCCGGCCTCGACGCCTCCGGGCACGTGAAAGGCCAGGGCCGCCGCCCCGTTCGCTGCCGCCTCGGCGATCGACAGGCGCAGGCGCCGGTGGTCGTACTTGTTGGCGATGAATGGTCGCCCCCCTCCCGCCGCATACATGAACCGCGCCGGGAGGCCCATGTCCGCCAGGTACCCGTGCGCCAGCTGGCTCTCACCCTTGTGCGCTCCCTGGCTGTACCAGATGTAGCTCTCGCCGCGGGCCCACTCCGATGCGGGCAGCAGGCTCCGCTCGTCATGGGGGCCGAAGTCGTACTTGTGGTACCACTGGGCCACCAGCAGATCCGGCTTCAGCGACCGGCCGTGGCCGAGCAGCACCTCGTCCAACATCTCCTTGCGGCGGCGATGGGCGCTCCGCTCCAGCTCCAGGCGCAGCTGCGCTGCCAGCGCTGCCGGGGCGCCGGCAACGGGCGAACGCAGATCGTCGCCTCGCTCCCAGCCGTCGCCGAACAGCGCCTCCCGTTCCCCAGCATCGAAGCGGGCCTCCAGGCGGGCCCGCAGATAGGCCCGGCAGTGCTGGCAGCCACAGAAGCTGGAGAAGTTGTGGTGGGCCATCAGGCCATCCACTCCCAGGGCGATCGCGCGGGTCACCATGGCCTTCAGCACCGCCAGCCACAGCGGGTTGCAGAAGCAGCCGCTGTAGGTGCGATAGGGCCGCCCCTCGATCGGCCAGCAACGCAGCGAGCCGTCGGGCAGCCGCTCCATGGCG
Organism: uncultured Gemmatimonadaceae bacterium; assembly: GCA_964591015.1. Lineage (GTDB taxonomy): Bacteria > Latescibacterota > UBA2968 > UBA8231 > UBA8231 > SLHA01. Next base: position 69,477 of record CAZPXM010000001.1, on the reverse strand, counting down.
TCGGCCGCCGCGGCACAAGGCGGCGCCCCGAGCAGCGGGGCGGTCCACAGGCGCTCCCACGCGCCGAACAGCCCCTTGCCGCGCTCGTGGTCGCCGTAGTGCCAGGACATGCTGAACTGCCCGACGAAGCGAGCGCCGGCGGCCTGCACCCCGGCGATGGTCCGCTGCGCCAGCTCGAGGTTCGGCTCGATGCCGACCAGCGGCATCCCCACCCACTGCCGGGGCACCGAGGGGTCGTCGGCGAGCCCGTAGAACATCGGCCCGAAGGTGCCTGCCTGGACGAGCTGCAGCCGGGCGCGCCGCACCAGGGCCGGCAGATCGAGGTGCAGCGGCAAGCTCCAGTACTCCACCATCCGGTTGAACCAGAACGCCTCTGCCATCTGTCGTTCTCTCCCGGTTCGCACTATGGTCGGCGCCGGTGCCGGCGCTCAGCTCACGGCGCCGCTGCGCCTGCCGCAGCAGCGGCCTGCTGCCTCAGCCACGAGCTCGCGAAGGCGAAGAAGGCGCCGAAGTCGGCCCGCACTGCCGCCAACCGGCGCTCGGCCGTGGCGCGGCTGACTTCGAGCTGGACGGCCAGACAGCCGCCCGCCGGGTCTCCGTACCGACTGGCGATGAAGCCGCCGGAATGCCGCACCGCCACCGGCGACAGCGGCCGGCCGCGCCGATCCACGGACCGGGGGCCGGCGTATCCCACCCGGTAGCCCCGTTCGGCGAAGAACCGCCGCACCACGCGCTCGCAGAACTGGACTCCGGCGCTGCGTCCCCGATGGTCGCCGATCACCAGGTCGAAGGCGCTCTCGTCCATCGAGTGCACGTCCACCAGCAGGCAGGGGCGGGGAGCTTGCGCCAGCGCTGCCTCGAGGGCGCGATGGTAGGGCTCATGGTAGAGTCGCACCCGGCGCGCCAGCTCCTGGGCGCTCACCGCGGGCACGCCGGGCCGCGCCCGCCACAGCGACTCGCCCTGGCGGCCGTACAGCCGCACCAGCCGTTCGCCATCGGCATCCGGATCGCTGTGCAGATCGACGGCGGTGACGGTGCCCGAACGGTTCGGGTCCACCACGGCACGGGCGCACACCGCGCGCACGACCGTTGCGTGGGGGATGGCCGTGCAGGCCACATCCCAGGCGAAAGCGTCCACGCGCTGCTGCACCACCGCCACCGGCACAGCCAGGCGCGCCGCCACCGCCGCCGGCACCCAGGTGCCCGTGTGAGGGACCGACACGACCAGTGGCGAGCCCGGACAGCGGTGCAGCTCCACTCCCCTCATCCCCACCTCTCGCGGCCGCTTGCCGGGCGGCCCGACCCGGGTAAATTAGGCCGAACATTAGCCTGGAAAGGCGACCTCTGCAAGGAGCCGCAGCAGGGCGCCAGCGGCTTTCCGGGCGCCCTGCTGCCGATCGTGCTCGCCGGCGCCGCACCCGGCGGCGCGCGCGGCCCGGCGCTGGTAGAAAGGAAGAAGATGGAATACCGCCGTCTCGGATCCACTGGCCTGACGGTGTCGGAGATCTGCTTCGGCACCGCCACCTTCGGCTGGCACACGGACGAACGGGAAGCGCACCGGATGCTCGACGGCTTCACCGACGCGGGCGGCAGCTTCGTCGACACCGCCGACTACTACTCGGCCTGGGCCAAGGGCAGCTACGCCGGTCGCTCCGAGGAGATCATCGGCACCTGGCTGCGCGCCACGGGCAAGCGCCACCAGATCGTCCTGGCGACCAAGGTGTGCAGCCCGGTCGGCCCCCTTCCCTACGACCGCGGCCTGAGCCGCCGGCACATCATGGACGCCGCGGAGAACAGCCTGCGGCGCCTGCAGACCGACTTCATCGACCTGTACCAGGCGCACGCGATGGATCCGCGCACGCCCATCGACGAGACTCTGCGCGCCTTCGACGACCTGGTGCGCCAGGGCAAGGTGCGCTACCTGGGCTGCTCGAACTACAGCGCCTGGCGCCTGTGTCAGGCGCTGTGGACCAGCGACAAGCACGACTGGGCCCGGTACGCATGCGTGCAGCCCTACTACAACCTGATCGACCGGCGGGAGTTCGAGGAGGGCGAGGCGGCGGTCGCGCGCGAGTACGGCCTGGGGGTGATCCCCTACAGCCCGCAGGCCATGGGCTTTCTGACGGGCAAGCACCGCGGCCGCGACCGGGCGCCGGCAGAGAGTCGGGGGACGATCGACCCGCGCATGCAGACCTACTTCACCGCCCGGAACTTCCACCTGCTGGACGAGATGGAGACGATCGGCAAGGCGCACGGCAAGTCGCTGGCCCAGGTCGCGCTGGGCTGGCTGCTCAGCGATCCGCTGATCACCGCGCCCATCGTCGGCGCGCGCGACTGGGAGCAGTTGCGCGAATCGGTCGAGGCCGCGGGATTCCGGCTGGCGCCCGCCGAGAAGGCCCACCTGGACGCGCTGACCGACTGGCGGAGCGCGTAGGAGGTCCCGCGGGTTCGGGCCCGCGCCGGCCGCTGCCGGTGCGCTCCCCGGGGCCGCGGGCCCGGCCCACCGGCAGCCGGTGCGGCCAGCGGCCTCCTGCCGCCGCCCGCGCCGGCCCTCACTCGCTCAGCTCGCGCGCGACGTGCGCCCAGTACACGGTCCGCTCGAACCTGCCGGCGAAGGTCTCCACGTCCGCCAGCGCCCACACGTGCGGCACTCCCTGCACCGCCGGATGCAGCCGCGCCAGCTCCTGGCGGATGGCCGCCCGGTCGTCGCCGAAGATCACCGTCGTGGGGTGCGCGTGCACCTCGTACGCGACGCGCGCGCCCAGTTGCCGCACCACCGGTTCGGGCGGCGTCCAGGGCGAGAGGTGGAACAGCCGCAGATGGGGCAGCTCGGCGATGATCGCGCACTTGCGCGACAGGTCCTCGCAGCCGTGGTAGTAGACCTGCCCCACCAGCTCGGCGAGGCGCCGATTGTAGGGCTGGACGAATTCGGCGTACATCGCCGGCGAGTAGGAGGCGGCCGACTGCGCGTGCAGGTAGCCCCAGCAACCGGCCAGGCGGTCGTGCAGCGGCGGAGGCACGTCGCGCGACGGCACGTGGCCGATCCCGAGGCCGGCACAGACACGGCCGGCGGCCTCTCGCTGTCGATGGTAGGCGACCATCCCGTCCGTCAGGCGGCCCATCAGCCGGTGCACGAACTCCGGCCGGTCGTACACGTCCACCAGCAGCTGATCCATGCCGCGCAGACGCACCGCGTGTTCGAACGGGCCCCAGTGCAGCTCGTCGCTGTGCAGGCGGATCGCGACGGCCCCGCCCGTCAGCTCGCGCGCGCGCTCGACCAGCGCGTCGGTGGCGGCGGCGTCCTCGGCGTACTCGGGGAGAACGAGGCGCTCCAGATCCGCCGGGTCGCGGAGCGCCGGCACGGGCTTGTAGGCCCCGGCGCCGGCCGGCACGCGCAACTCCAGCTCCACGCCCCACGGGAAGGGACGCGAGCGCCGCGGCCGCACCGGGTGCACGACCACCGAGGGATGCGCCGGCCAGTCGTCGGGCAGGTGCTCCGCACGCCACAACTGGAACCGGAGGGTGCGTTCCAGCTGCGCCTCCAGGCCCCGCTCGTACCGCAGCAGGTCGGCGCCCAGCTCGCGCGCCCAGACCCACTCGTAGAGGTAGAAATTGACCGGAGCCCGCCGCCCCCGCAGCGCCAGGACCTCGTCCCACAGCCGGCGCCGCCGCGCGTGCTCCGCCGAGGATGCCACCGCCGCCAGCTGCGCGGCCAGGTCGCACAGGTAGGCATCAGCGCCCATCTTGGCCGCTCTCGGGCCGCCGGTCCCGACCGTCCATCATGGCACCGGCAGGGTTCCGTCCAGACCGGCGCAGATGCCGTGCGCCAGACCGCTCGACCAGGCAGCCTCGCCCAGGTCCGGCCACCAGCCCGCGCCCGTCTCCACGGCGTGCACGAAGGCGCGCGTCTCCGCCAGCGTCCCGTTGCTCTCCCACGGGGGCGTGCCGGGTGCCGCCTGCCAGGCCAGCACCGGCTGATCCGCCTGGCGGATGCGCACGGCACACTGCCACAGATCGATCTGGATATCGTACTCGTCGCCGACGAGCTCCAGTGTCTCCTCGACCGCCCCCGCGGCAGGCGCCATGCAGAACAGCGCCGTCCCCCCGCCAGCGAATCCGGCCTGCGCCACCACCAGCTCGGTACCCTGCGCACCCACTGGCCGGCGCGTGGCGCGCACCTGCACAGGCTCCCCCAGGAAACACACCACGGCATCCACGGCGTGGATGCCGGTATCGTACGGGAAACCTGCCTCGCGCCGGTCGTGGCGCAGCATCCTCGACAGGGCGACTGCCGGCGGCTGTCGTCCCGCCAGCCATTCCCGCGCGCGCTGCAGCGCCGGGCTGAAACGGCGGTTCAGCGAGACCATGTGGGGCGTGCCCGTGGAAAGCAGCTCGTCGCGCAGCCGGCGGACGGCCAGCGGCGTGCGCGCCGGCGGCTTCTCGATCGCCAGCGGCACGCCGAGACGGGCGATCCGTGCCGCCAGCTCGGCCGTGGCCTCGACCGGCGTCACGGCGACGAGGCCGTCCAGCCGTTCGGCGGCCACCATCCGCTCCAGGTCGACGTAGGCCCGCGCGAAGCCGAAGCGCGCGGCGTACCGGCGGGCTCGCTCGACGTCCAGGTCGCAGACCGCCGCCAGCTCGATCCGCTCCGGCTGCTCGTCGCGACATCGCTGCAGCGCCGGTCCGTGGTTGCTGCTCGAGTGGCTGCCGGCCCCCAGCACGCCGAGGCGCACCATCACGCACCCTCCAGGCCGCGGACCACGCCGGCGAACTCGCTCCAGTGCTCGTCGCGCAGCGAGCGCGCCGCGAACAGCGAGACGCCCCGCGCGCCGTTGGCGACCGAGACGCGCACCGCCGGCCCGATCTCCTCGCGCTTCAGTGCCGGCACGAACAGCCCGCTGTAGAGCGGCACCCCGGCTGGCAGACGGTCGACCTCCTCGCGACAACGCGCCCCGATCCACTCGAGGTCCGCGTTGTAGAAGCTGTGGTAGAGCATGGGGAACGCGGCCTCCAGGCCCCATGTATGCCATTCCTGGCGCACGTGCTCCCAGTTGGGGAACACCGCCGCCGTCAGCTGCTTGCCCGCCGCCCGGGCGATCGGGGCCAGGACCTGGACGACCAGGTTGCTGATGCGGTCGTAGCGGAACTGCCGCCAGGCGGGGTCCACGGTGGGATCCGCCATCTCCAGCGGATCCTGCCCGCCGGCAGCCCGGAACAGGCGGCGGCACACCTCGCAGTAGCAGTAGTCGAACTGCGGGTACTCCCGATCCTGCACCAGGTTGTAGCGGGGCTGCAGTCCTTCCGCCAGGATCACGTCCGGAAAGCGGATGTAGTCCAGGTGGATGCCCGCGAGCCCGTCGTAGGCCGCCAGCTCGCGCACGCGCCGCGCCACGAACTCCTGGACCTCCGCTCGCGACGGGCAGAGGAAGCGATAGTAGCTCACGTAGGGCGGGCGGTCCGCCGTGGACTCGCCCAGCCGGTTCACCGCGTACCACTCGGGGTGCTCGCGGTAGACCTCGGGGATGTTGCACGGCATGATGTGTATCCAGGCATGCACCTCCAGGCCCGCCGCGGCGGCCAGCGGCAGCAGGCGCTCGAGCCAGGGCCCGCGCACCGGCAGATGCGCGCTGCCATAGGCGGCGGCGCTGTTGCTGACGACTTCGGGCAGGATGGCGTCGATGCCGGCGGCGCGCCAGCGCGCGAACTGCCGCCGCCACTCCTCGTCCGTGGTGTCCAGATCCATCGTCACCCACGTCCAGTGCTTCAGCCTGCCGACCATCGTCCGCCTCCTTTGCCGTCGGCGCCCGCCGCCCCGCCGCGCCCGCAGCCCCCTGCGGGACGCCGCGCCAGGCTGCTCAGGCCGCGCCGGCCATGCATGCGGCCACGTCCGCGACGAACGCGTCGATGTCCTCGGGCTGCGTGTCCCACGAACACATCAGCCGCGCGCCGCCGACGCCGATGAACGAGTAGAAGCGCCACCCGCGCCCCTGCAGGGCCGCCGACGCCTCGGCGGGCAGCCGCACGAACACGGAGTTGGCGTCGCAGGGGAACATCACCTGCACGCCCGGCACCTGGCGCAGTCCCTGCTCCAGCCGCCGCGCGCAGGCGTTGGCGTGCGCCGCGTGCCGCAGCCAGGCGCCGTCCCGCAGTACGCCCAGCCACGGCGCGGCCAGGAACCGCGCCTTGGACGCCAGCTGCCCCGCCTGCTTGCAGCGGTATTCGAACTCGTGCGCCAGGGCGCGGTCGAGGAAGACCACCGCCTCGCCGACCGCGAGCCCGCCCTTGACGCCCCCCAGGCAGAGCACATCCACGTCCGCCTGCCGCACCAGCTCGGCGGGAGTGGCGCCCAGCGCCACCACCGCGTTGGCCAGCCGCGCGCCGTCCATGTGGATGCGCAGGCCGCAGGCGCGGGCGACTGCCGCCAGCCGCGCCAGCTCGGCGAGCGTGTACACCGTGCCCAGTTCGGTGGCCTGCGTGAGGCTCAGCACGCGCGGCTTCGGGTAGTGGATGTCGCTGCGGCGGTGCACCAGCTCGGCGACGCTATCCGGCTCGATCTTGCCGTCGTCCCCGGAGGCCAGCAGGATCTTGGTGCCGTTCGAGAAGAACTCCGGCGCGCCGCACTCGTCCGTCTCGATATGAGCGGTCTGGTGACAGATGATGCTGTGGTACGACTGGCACAGAGCCGCCAGCGCCAGCGAGTTGGCTGCTGTGCCGTTGAACACGAAGAACACCTCGCAGTCGCACGCGAAGGTCTGGCGGATCAGATCGCAGGCGGCCTCCGTCCACTCGTCCTCTCCGTACGCGGGCGCGTGCCCGTGATTGGCCGCGCCCATGGCCTGCCACGCTTCGGGGCAGATGCCCGCATAGTTGTCGCTGGCGAACTGGCGGCGTGCCAGCGGTCGAGGTGACGCGATCACGCAGCTCCTCCTGTCCACAGCGGCACCCGGCCGCGCCGACACGGGGCGCCGCCGCGGCCGCCAGGCCCCAGCCAGGGCGTCGCGGCGCCGGGTGACACTAGCCCGCGCAGTCGGCCAGTGCGCGCCAGCGCGCCAGCAGCGCCTCCACATTCTCCCACGGCGTCCAGGCCTCGATCTTGTCCACCGGCGAGAGGATGAAGCCGCCCCCGGGACCGAGCACCTGGATGGCCCGCTCCACCGCCGCTGCCACGTCCTGGGGCGTTCCCTCGGTCATGGTCAGGTTCCCGTTCATCCCGCCCAGCACGGCGATGCGGCCCTTGAGGCGAGCCGCGACGCGCTCCAGGTCCGCACCGCCCTGCACCGGATCGACGCCCCAGAGCAGATCCATGTCGATGTCCAGGAAGTCGTCCAGCAGCTGCATGATGCCAGTGGTCATGATGTAGGAGAAGCGCCGGCCGGCCTGCTGCACGATCGCCGCCTCTTCCTTCACCAGCGGCGCGAGGAAGCGCCGGTAGCCCGCCACGCCCCAGAAATCGGGCATCTCGTACCAGGCGCGGTGCAGGATGACGTCCACGCCCGCGTCGATCAGCAGGCCGATCTGTTTGATGTGCCAGAACCAGATCACCTCCAGCAGCTCGTCGACGAACCCCGGCTGATCCGTCTCCAGGTAGATCAGATCCTGCGGCCGCACCAGCCACGCCGCCGCGTCGCCCAGGCTCACGTACGCCCCCTCGAGCAGCACCTGCCGCCGATCGGCCAGCAGGCGCAGCTCCCGCGCCCGGCCGCGGAACTCGCGCAGCTGCTCCCGGCTGGGGTCGCCCAGCAGGTAGCGCAGCGCGTCCAGGTCCTGGGGCCCGGTGACCAGCGACTTGAGCCCGTGGGACATGTTCAGATCCCCGAGGACCTGGATCTCATCCGGGCTCGTCAGATACTCGCTGCTGCGCACCACGTGCTCCAGGTTGCCCGCCGGCGTCTCGTACAGCTTGTGCATGATCCGGTAGGACCGGCCGGGGACCGCCTCGGTCCACGAGCTGACCCGTACCTCCGGAGCGATCCGCCAGGGCCCGTACAGCCAGAGCGTATCGTCCAGGCCGAGCGGCAGCGTGGCCTCCAGCCGCCGCCGCTGGTCCTTGCGGTTGAAGGGATCGCGGGCGTGGCTCCACAGGCACCACAGCGGCACGTGGTCCGGCTCTTCCAGCGACATCGCTGCCAGCAGGCGTTCCTTGGAACTCATCGTGGTGCGCATCGGCGTCCTCGCAGCCGGCGGATGGGTCGGGTCGAGGCTGTCAAGTAAGCACCCGGCAGCGACGCGATCAAGACACCGCGCCAGAGCCAGGCGGCAGGGCCGGACTCCCCCCCGCCGCGCCGCCCGCACCGGCGCCCGCGCTGGCCGGCGACACGGGGTCCGGGGTCCGCGCCGCGGCAGCTTGCGCGGCCGTGCGAGGCAGACAATACTGAAGCGGCGCGCCGCGGACCACGCCACGCCCGGCGGCGCCGGCCTCGGCTGCGGCCGCCAGCCCGGGGCAGCCTTCTCGATGGTGTTTCTGGCGCGGAGAGCGTACGGCTATGAGCGAGAAAGTCAGAGTGGGCTTCGTGGGCGCCGGCAACATGGGACAGTGCGCCCATCTGCGGAACTTCGCCACCCTGCCCGACTGCGAGGTGGTGGCGATCGCCGAACTCCTGCCCGAACAGGCCCAACGCGTGGCCCGACGCCACGGCGTGCCGCGGGTGTACGCGGGTTTCGAGCAGATGCTGGCCGCCGAGAAGCTGGACGCCATCGTCGCCTCGCAGCCGTTCAACCGGCACGGCATCCTCGTGCCGCGGCTGCTCGCGGCCGGCGTGCCGCTGCTCACGGAGAAGCCCCTGGCCGCTTCCGTCGCCGTGGGGGAGGCGATCGTGCGGGCCGAACGGGAGAGCGGCACCTGGCACATGCTCGGCTACCACAAGCGCAGCGATCCGGCGACCATGCGCGCCCGCCAGGAGATCGATCGGCTGCGGGACACCGGCGAGCTGGGGCGGATGACGTACGTGCGCATCGCGATGCCGGCGGGCGACTGGGTCGCCAACGGCTTCTTCGACCTCATCCGCACGGACGAACCGCGGCCGAACCTGGAGGTGGACCCACCGGCGGCGGACCTGTCGCCCGCGACCTTCCAGCGCTACACGGCCTTCGTCAACTACTACATCCACCAGGTCAACCTGATGCGGCACCTGCTGGGCGAGCCCTATCGGGTCACCTACGCGGATTCCGCGGGAGTGCTGCTGGCCGGGACCAGCGCCAGCGGCGTGCCGTGTGCGATCGAGATGTCCCCCTATCGGACCACGATCGACTGGCAGGAGTCGGCGCTGGTGTGCTTCGAGCGCGGCTACGTGAAGCTCGAACTGCCGGCGCCGCTGGCCTGCAACCGCCCGGGCCGTCTGGAGGTGTTCCGGGACCCGGGTAACGGTGCCGAGCCGCAGACCTGGAGCCCGCAGCTGCCCTGGGTCCACGCCATGCGCCAGCAGGCGATCAACTTCCTGGCCGCCGTGCGCGGCGAACGCGAACCGCTGACGCGCGCGGCCGAGGCACTGGAGGACCTGCGCGTCGCGCGCGAGTACATCCGGCTGTTGACCGGCGAGTAGCCACCGACGGGCAGCGCGTCGCCTGTCGCAGAGCGGAGGCCGGCGGAGGCGGCTGCGGGCCGCCGCCGGTGCGCGTCGGGTGCCGTCCCTTTCCCGCGCGGGCAGGAGCATGGCGATCACGCCCAGACAGCGGTTCCTGGATTACGTCCGCGGTCAGCCCGGGGCTCGCCCCGTGGTGTCGCCGTTCCTGCCCCACGCCCCGCTGGTGGCGGCGTGTCTGCGCCGTCTCGGGCTGCGGGTGACCGCCGACCCCGTGGCCGACGAGATCGCCCTGGCGCACGCCCTGGACTACGAGCCCATGTTCATGACCGCCTGCGCCGAGTTGATCTTCCCCTGGCGCGACGATCCGGCGCGCTCGGACGCGACGTGGAGGGTCGCCACTCTCGAGACGCCAGCCGGCACCTGGGAGCGGCGCGTATCGCGACGCGCGGGTCTGTACGGAGAGGACGGGGCGTTCCCGCTGCGCGGGCCCGCCGACCACGAGCTGCTGGTTGCCGCCTGCGCGGCCGTGCCGACACGAGAGGCGGAGATACGCCGCTACTTCGCCGCCTTCCGGCGGCGCGTCGGCGAGAGCGGCGTGATCGTCATCGGGCACCCGCACATCACCTGGCTGGGAGGCCAGATCAGCCCGGCACAGATGGTGTACCAGGCGGCCGATCACCCCGAGCTGTTCGGCCGCAGCATGGAGGCGGTGTTCACGGCGGCCCTGTTCGTCTTCGCCATCGCGCTGGAAGAGGGCGTGGACTTCATGAGCGAGTCAGGCTATGGGCTCGAGATGATCTCGCCCCGGCAGTTCGCCGCCCAGGACCTGCCCTACACGCGCCGCCTGGCCGAGTGGACGCACGCGCGCGGCGGCCTGTTCTGGTACCACAACTGCGGGCATACGCGGCGCCTGATCGAGGCAGGTCTGTTCGACGCGCTCGGCGCGGACGTCGTCGAGACCCTGGCCCCGCCGCCCGAGGGTGACAACGAGCTGGCTGCGGCGCGGGCGCGTCTCTCCCCCCGCATTTGCTCCAAGGGCAATCTCAGCCTGATCCTGCTGCGGGACGGGACGCCGGCCGAGGTGGCCGCCGGCACTCGCGCCATGGTGCGGGCCGCGGCCGGCTTCCGCCACATCCACTCGACCGCCGATGCAGTGTTCGCGGAAACCCCGCCGGAGAACTTCCTGGCCTTCGTGCGCGCCGCGCGCGCCGCCGCTGCTGCCGGCTGAAGCCCGGCCGGGCCGCCATGCGGCAGACCGCGGGGCACGCCGCGCTGCCTTGTCGGCAGGCGATCCGGCCGCGACCTTTGCCTCTCCGCATCCACCGGCGGCCGGCAGTGGCCGGCGCCGTCCGCGCTGCCGTTCCCCGGAAAGGAGGGAAGGAAGTGCTGGTGACGATCATCGGCCGCGGCCATTCGGGCACGCGGGCCATCTCGCACACGCTGTACGCGAGCGGCGTGTTCATGGGCAGCACGATCAATCCGTCCGGCGACAAGGTGCCGCCCGAGGACCTGTACGAGGCCTGTCGCGTCATGGCCCGCTACGTGCGGTGGACCGGCGGGCTGCACTGGGACTTCTCCCAGCTGCACACCATGCCCCTCGACCCCGAGTTCGTCCGGCTGGTCGAGTCCTATCTGGCCGACGTGCTGCGGCGCGACGCCAACCGCGGCTGGAAGCTGCCGGAGACCACCCTGATATTCCCGTGGATCGCGCGCATGTTCCCCGATGCCCATTACATCTCGTGGATCCGCGATCCCCGCGACTGCATCATCGGCGCCCACCTCACCGACGACCTGCACGACTTCGGGATCGACTACCCGCCCGTCACGGACCAGCGGGAGCGGCGCGCCATCTCCTGGAAGTACCAGTACGACCTGGTCCAGGCCACGCCGAAGCCGGCGCGCTATCTGTCGGTGCGCTACGAGGATTTCGTGCTGCGGCAGGAGGAGACGCTGGGCAGACTGGAGGAATTCCTGGGCATCCCCCTGGCGAGGATCATCGTCCGCCCCGAGCCGGTGGGACGCTGGCAGCGCGATACCGGCCGCCACTATTTCGAGTTCTTCCGCGAGGCCATGGTCGCCAACGGCTACACCGAGGGCTTGCCGGACCGCGCCTAGCCGAGCCGCCCGTGGCCGGTGGCGAGCGCGCGGACACCGCCCCCCCTTCGCGCCGCGGCGGCCGGCTAGATCGCGTCGAGCACGCGGCCGAGCACGCGCGCCTCCACCGCCGCCATCTGGCCGAGATGGGCGTGCGCCACGCGCGCCGCGGCGGGGGTGCCTGCCGGCGCTGCGGACCAGCGGAGCAGCAGCACCTGCAGGGCGCGCGCGCAGCGGATGACCGCGCGGTACTGACCCGCCAGTTCCCCGGCGGCGGGCACGGCTGTCGCCGCCAGGTACCCGAGGCGCCGCTCCATGCAGACCTTGTGCTCGTACAGCACCCGCCAGGTCAGCGGGCAGATCGCCGCAGGCGCCCGGCAGGCCTCCTCGAGCTGGTCGTGCAGCCAGCCGTACACCGCGGTCCCCCAGACGCCGCCGGGTCGAGCCAGCCCCTGGAGCCGGTACCGCCCCGACGAGTCGGCTCCGTGCAGATAGTCCGCGATCTGCTCGCCGACGCTGACGAGATCGAGCGCACAGCGGCGCTCCGGATGGTACCGGTAGAGGATGGCCCGCGGCCGGCCCCACAGGGACTCGTCCGGCGGCGATGCGCCGCGCTCCGGCGCCGGCGTGCCCGCCGCCGCACGCGCCAGCTCCGCGAAGGGTACCTCGACCGCAACCGGATCGCCGCGCGGCCCGTATGCCGCCGCCGTGAAGCTGTCGCGGCCGGTGTCCACGCCGTACAGCAGCAGCTCGTGGAGAAAGTGCCGCCGCCCGTGGTCCGGGGTATGGCGCAGATGGAAGTAGTCGACGTCGAGCTGGACGTAGGTGCCCCCCTCGATCAGCCTGACACAGGCCCGGACCGGGTCCGGCTCCAGCGAGGCCAGCGTCTCCAGGGCGAGCGTCTGGATGTCCAGCAGCGGGCAACTGAGTCGGTAGGCGTGGCCGAGCTGGCTGCTCACCGAGCCGGGTTCGACGAGCATCTTCAGGCACTCGCCCGGGTAGTAGAGCAACTGGATGCACCGGCCAAACAGCCATGCCAGGTGGTCGTCGCTCTGCGCCAGGATGGTGAACGGGTACAGGTAGAACAGGTAGGTGCGCAGAAGCGGCCGGCCCACCGGCAGCACGCGACGCATCGACAGCTCCACGCCAGGACTGGGGCCGCGCCCTGGCCGGCCGCCTGCTGGAGTCGGCATGGGAGGATGGGCCTGGCGCGCGCCCGCCGGCGAGTGAGCAGCAAAAGGTGTGCTCGCGCCGCCGCACGCGCCGGCCCGTGGCCGCGCCGGGCCGGATACCGGGCGCCGGCATCGAGCGGGCGATGCCGGCGCGTATGCTCGAGGTAACAGCGGTGTTCCCGCTGCTACACGGACCCGCAGGCCAGGGCGCGAGCCGCCACGCCGCTCGCCGCTCCTGCCGCCAAGGGCCAGCGCAGCCAGCGGCACCCGGCTGGCGCCGGGTGGGCTCAGGAGCGAGAGAACGGATTGGCGAACACGGCGGCCTTGCCGAGCTCGGCCTCGATCTCCAGGAGACGGTTGTACTTGGCGATGCGCTCGCTGCGGCAGGCCGACCCGGTCTTGATCTGGCCGCCGCCCATGGCCACCGCATAGTCGGCCATGAAGGCGTCCTCGGTCTCGCCGCTGCGGTGCGAGATCACGAAGCCCCAGCCCGCCTGCCGGCACAGCGCGATCGCCTCGTTGGTCTCGGTGACCGTACCGATCTGGTTGAGCTTGATCAGCACCGCGTTGGTGCTGCCGCGCTGGATGCCCTGGGCGATGAACCGGGTGTTCGTGACGTACAGATCGTCGCCGACAATCTGGATGCGATCTCCCAGGGCGGCGGTGTGCGCCTGGAAGCCGTCCCAGTCGTTCTCCGCCAGTCCGTCCTCGATGGACACGATCGGGTACTTCTCGATCCAGCTCCCGTACAGCCTGGTCATCTCGGCGCTGGTCTTCCTGCCCTGACCGCTGCGCGACAGCTGGTAGGCGCCGTCCGCGAAGAACGAGCTGGCCGCCGGATCCAGCGCGATGGCCACATCCCTGCCCGGCCGGTAGCCGGCCGCCTCGATGGCCGCCACGATGACCTCGCAGGCCTCCTCGTTGCTCTTCAGATCGGGGGCGAATCCGCCTTCGTCGCCCACGGCCGTCGAGTACCCCCTCTTGGCCAGGATCCGCTTGAGGGCGTGGAAGGTCTCGGCGCCGTAGCGCAGGGCCTCGCGGAAGCTGGGAGCGCCCACCGGCATGGCCATGAACTCCTGCAGGTCCACGCTGTTGTCGGCGTGCTTGCCGCCGTTCAGGATGTTCATCATGGGCACGGGCAGGCGGACCGCGCCGGCGCCGCCGAGATAGGCATACAACGGCAGGCCGGCCGCCGTCGCCGCGGCGCGCGCCACGGCCATGGAGACGCCCAGGATCGCGTTGGCGCCGAGCTTGCCCTTGTTGGGGGTGCCGTCCAGCTCGATCATCAGCCGGTCGATCCGGGCCTGCTGGCTCGGATCCATCCCGCGGATCTCGGGGGCGATGACCTCGTCGACGTTGCGGACCGCCTGCAGCACGCCCTTGCCACCATAGCGGCCGCCATCGCCGTCGCGCAGCTCCACTGCCTCGTTCTCGCCGGTCGAGGCGCCCGACGGCACCGAGGCCGACGCCACGGTGCCGTCGCTCAGCTCGCAGAACACCCGCACGGTGGGGTTGCCGCGCGAGTCCAGGATCTCGATCGCCCAGACCGCCGCTATCGTCGTCTTCATCTCTCCTCCTTGGTTGGGTGCGGCACGCCGGCGCCTCGCGCCCGAGATCGCGCCGAGCACGGCCGGGGCTGGCAGCCGCCATCGTGCCCACAGTCGCGGCCCACGCCAACCTAAGAAAGGGCGGACCGGCGGCGGCGCCAGACCGCGTGCGTGCCTGCCCGGCGCGAGCGCGCCACGGCGGCCGGCCCGGCCCCGTGCCGTTGTCGTGCCCCCAGACGCAGGGTATATTGCTGCCGGATCCAGGACCCGACTGCCGCGCGATGGTGCGCGGTCTGTCGTCCATGACGAGGACCCGCATGCACATCCAGCGCGCGACGGTGCGCTCCGCCGACTTCCCGCGAGCCGATCGCTACCCCTTCAACCAGAAGCTGCTGCAGGGCACGCCAGCGGTCGAGTTCACCGCGCCCGTGACCTTCTTCACCGGCGAGAACGGCAGCGGCAAGTCCACGCTCCTGGAGGCGATCGCCCGCCGGTGCGGCGTCCACATCTGGGGCGATACCGGGCGGCCCCGGCTCGACCCGAACCCGGACGTCGAGGCGCTCCAGTACTACCTGACCATCGACTGGTGCGACGGGCGCGTGCCGGGCGCGTACTTCTCGTCCAGCAACTTCCAGCACTTCGCCTACACGGTGGATCAGTGGGCGGCCGCCGACCGCCAGGTGCTCCAGCACTATGGCGGGCAGTCACTGCTGGTGCAGTCCCACGGCGAGTCGATCCTGGCCTACCTGAGAGCCCGCTGTGAGCGTCGCGGCCTCTTCTTCATGGACGAGCCGGAGACCGCGCTGTCGCCGCACAGCCAGCTCGAGCTGGTGCGGCTGCTGCACGCCGCAGCGGGTGCCGGGCAGGCCCAGTTCGTCATTGCCACACACTCGCCCATCGTGCTGGCCTGCCCTGGCGCCGCCATCCTGTCGTTCGACCACACGCCGGTGCAGCGGGTGGAGTATGGCGCCGTTCCGGCGGTGCGCCTGTATCGCCAGTTTCTGGCGGACCCGGCTGCCGCCCTGGAGGCAGCGGCGTTGCCGGTGAGCGCCGCGAGATTCCCGCCGACGCCTGCGCTGCCGGCGTCCCGGCCGGGCTGGCAGCCGGCGCGCTCGCGATCAGCCGCGGTGCGGAGACACGCGGAGGAGGAAGATGATGGCCAGCGGCGACGATTCGCTCTATGACGAGGGACCGGACGGCCAGGGCGACGGTCGTGAGGAGGGCAGCGACGAAGGCGACGAGCTACCCCCCTACAACCGCATTCTCCTGGACGACGAGGAACTGGCGGCGCAGTTCCGCGCGCTGGTGGCCGCTGCCCAGGCCAAGGGCATCGCGCAGCAGGACCTCGGCTTCGCGCTGCTGTCCGCCACCGTCGAGCACCTGCTCGACAGTGGCGAGTCGGACTGCTGCGTGATGCAGGTCCTGCTGGACTTCGTCAGCTCGTACTACGAGAACTGGCACGATAGCATGAGCGACGAGGCCGAGCCCTGGGAGGGCGAGGGTCCGGTGCGCAACTGAGAGCCGGGCACGGCCCGGGCCCGTGGCGGGAGGCGTCCGGCCGCCAGGGCCGGCGCGCTGCCGCTGCCGTGCGCTCGCCTCAACCCATCGCCTCGACGCGCCGGTCCGGTTCGCCGTACGCCTCCTCCTCGGTGGGGAAGGCCACGACGCGATCCTCGTCGCTGGCCTCGCGCTGGATGCGCGCCAGCCACGAGCGGGCCAGGGCGATGATCTCCTGGGCGGCCGGGTCGTGCGGGTTCCTCTCCACGAAGCTCCACTTCGCGTCGTTGAGGCGGTCGCGCAGGGCGTGCTGGCAGTAGTCCTGGTACGCCCGGTCCAGCGGCCATCGCCGGGCCGCGGCGTGCGCTGCCACTTCGCGCCGCAGGGCCGCCGCATCCCATCCTATCCAGCCACAGATCGCGTCGACTGCCGCGGCGGCTTGGGCTGCCGGATGCAGATGACGGGCCAGCTCGTGGCGCCGCATCAGCGCCCTCTTCAGGTCGTGTCCGTTCATCTCGGTCCTCGCTTTCCGCTCCACGGTGGACGCCCCGGCGGTTGCTCTCGCCCCGGCGATGCGTCTGTATATAGTCGCAGGCGCCACGGACGCAAATCCGCGGCATCCGCGCCGGCGCGCTGGTGCTCTCGCGCGCGCGCCGGGCTGGCGTCCTTGCCAGCCGGCCGCCGTGCCTGGCTGCCGGACCCCATGCGACTCGAAGGGAACTGCCATGCGCATCTACCTCATGACCGATCTGGAAGGCGTGGCGGGCGTGCAGAACGCCGCGGCCTGGATCAGCCCTGGCCAGCCCTACTATCCCCTCGCCCGGCAGCTGCTCACGCAGGAAGTCAACGCCGCCGTCGCCGGCTTCTTCGCCGGCGGCGCCGACAGCGTGCTGGTGGCGGACGGCCACGGACCCGGCGCGGTCGATATCCAGGACCTGGACCCACGCGCGGAGTTCCTGCGCGGCTGGCCCCAGAGCTGGCCATGCGGGCTGGAGGAGGGCGGCTACGATGCCGTGGCCTGGGTGGGGCAGCACGCCAAGAGCCGCACGCCGCTGGCCCATCTGGCCCACACGCAGAGCTTCGGCTACCTGGAGCTCTCGATCAACGGCGTGGCCATCGGCGAGTTCGGCCAGCTCGCCCTGTGCGCCGGCGAACTGGGCCTCCCATGCGTATTCGCGGCTGGCGACCAGGCCTTCACCGAGGAAGCAGTCCGGCTCGTTCCCGGCATCCGCACCGTGGCGGTGAAGCGCGGCACGCGCCCGGGACGCGGCGACGAATGCACGGCCGAGCAATACGCGGAGCGGAACAGCGCCGCCATCCACCTGCAGCCGCGGCGGGCTTGCGAGCGCATCCGCGCCGCCGCCGAGCAGGCGCTGCGGGCGTCGCGGGCGCCGGCGTCCTGCCTCGCGCGCCTGCCGGCTCCCTACCGCCGCACGACGATCCTGCGCGCCACCGCCGCCGAGCCGGTGCGCTACGCCCTGGCCGAACACCCCGACAGCCTCGCCGCGGTGATGCGCCTGCCCATGGCGCCGCTGACGCCCGTGGGCGATCCGGCGCGCCTCAGGGAGCTGCTGGCCGACTGAGGCCAGGCGCGGCGCAGCCGCCGCGGTCCGGCGGCCACGCGTAGGTCGGTGGCCGCACGAAGCAGCGCATGGCCAGCGAGAGGCGCACGCCGGTGGCCGGCGGCAGCTCGACCTCGAACCATGTCCCGTCCACGCGCAGCGGCGGCGGCGAGGCGACCGCTGGCTCGGCGCCGGCCAGCGGCGCCGCCGAGACCTGTTCGACGCAGTGCTCGGCGTAGGCGCCGGCCTGCACGATGACCTGGCGCCGGTGCGCTGCCGACGTGTTGACCAGCTCGACCACCGTGTGGTCGGCCGCCAGCCGCTCCACCAGGGCGGCCACGTCGGGCGGCAGCCCGGGCCGGCCAGCATCGGCATCGAAATAGCGCAGCCGCGCCATCAGCAGCCCGCCATTGTAGCAGGGAAACGGCGCTCCCATCGTCATCTGCCCCAACGCCGCGCCGAGCACCGGGTTCTGCGCCTGCATGGTCTGGCTGCGCCACGGGTGCTGGTAGCTGTCGCCCTGCAGCCGCTCGACCGCCGTGGCCACCTGCCGCTCGGTCGCCGCCAGGATCGCCGCGGGCCAGCCGGGATTGGCGCCCAGCAGGAAACGCAGGTGCGCTGGCTCGTTCTCCACGAACTTGTTCCCGTAGAGATCGTCGCGCACGTGGTCCCAGTCCGCCGGGCCTGCGGGCCGCCACGCTTCCGCGCCCGGAGCAGGCGGGTCGGGCGATTCGGCGTACGCGTAGGCATGGGGACCGTGCGCGGCGCCGGCGTGCAGCCGGCGGAGGCGCGCCTCGTCGGCCGCATCCATCGACAGATGCCACAGATGGCCGACGATGTAGGGGTCCAGGGGCCGGTAGTCGTACCAGCCGTCGCGGTCATGCTTGTAGGGCACGAGCAAGTCGCCGTCCCGCTCTGTCGCCCGCTCCAGCAGGAAGTCCACCTGCGAACGGTAGAACTCCAGGTAGGTCCGGTCCCGGCTGAGCAGGTAGGCGCACTCGGTGGCCGTGATCAGCGCGTGGAAGATCATCCAGACCGAGTACCGGCCATTCCAGCCGAAGAACCCGCCCCACCAGTTGCCCCCGCGCGTCTGGCCGATGCGGTCGTCCAGGCCCACGTTGTCGGGGATGAGGCCGCCGTTGCGGCGCGCCCGCTCGATCCACGCATCGACGTACTCCAGCACCCAGGCGCGGCAGCGCGCGTCGCCGGTGAGGATGTGGGCGTGGGCGACCAGCCCGGTGATCGCCAGATTCATGGGCACGTCGCCCTGCATGACCATGGCGTTGTACAGGCGCTGAATCTCGGCATGGCGGGCCGGATCGCGGTCCCAGCCGGCCTCCAGCTCGCGCACCACCGGGTACAGGCTGGCGAACACGTAGTTCAGCACGTAGTCGGCGCTGCTCTCGAACAGCGGTCCGCCGCTGCCGGTGATGGGCGAGCGGATCAGGCGCAGGCGCGGATCGTAGTTGCGGGCGCTGGGCTCGTCGCCCAGATAGAAGGAGGCGAAGCGGAGGGCTCGCGCGGCGTTCTCAGGGATCTGCGGTGCGGCCAGCCCGAAGGCCTGGAAGCCGGTGTAGGCCTCGCTCAGGTGCAGAGCGTCGCTGTGCCGCACGAACTCGCGGCGGACGGCGCACCGAGGCGGGTACGTCCACTGGCGCGTGATGCCGTTCCACGCGTTCAGGCTCCACTCCAGCAGCTCCGGGCGCCCGCCCATCGCGTACACGAGCGGCCAGCTGTTGAAGCACTCGTAGTCGTCGTCGAGCTTCCCGTGCTCCTTCAGGGTGCCGCCCGGATGCACGTACTTGCGGAGGAAGAGCGGGGCCGCGGCGTCGATCGCCGCGAACAGCTCGCGCTGCCGCCGGGCCCACGCCGGCACGGCGCCCCGCCGCGGCGCGGTGAGCGTGCGCATCGGCATCGTCGCTGTCATGGGATCACCAGGTGCCCTCGCCGCCCGCGGATCGTCGGCTCGTGGGTCGCGGCCGCGCCGGATCCTCGCTCGCCGCCGCTGTTCAGGCGGCCGCGCCGTCGCGCGCCGCGGCGCAGGGAATACAGCAGGGCTTGCCGTCGCGGATGCGTGCCCGCGTCTCCATCACGCGCTCCCCGCAGCAGGCGCAGGTCACCGAGGCGCGCACGCGGGCGTGCGGCGGCGGGTCGGCCTGGAGCCGTGCCACTGCCACCACCTGCTCCTCGGGCGCCGACAGGAGCCACTGGATGCGCGCCTGGCGATCCTCGGGCGCGCCCACCGGCTCCCTGGCGCACACGCGCACCGCCCGGCCGGAGGCGCGATGGAAGAACGTGTAGGCGTGCTTGCCCACGTCGCGGAAGATCAGGTTGCCCTTGCCGAAGGTGCAGCCGCTCAGGTACTGGACCGCATCCACCCCGCAGGCATCGTTCTCGACCACGGCCACCAGATCCTCGTCCTCGGCGCGGCCCGCGCCCAGCGCTGCCAGTGCCGCGCGCGTCATCCGGTAGCCGATGGCCAGACCAGGGCAAAGATGGCCATGGAACCGCACGACCGCAGCGAAGCTGTCGTCGTGCATCGGCACCTGCCTCACAGTTCAGCGGCAGCCCCGCCAGGGGGGTTGCCGGCGGCGGGGGGCACCGGTCGCATCGCTGCCTCACTCCCCGGTGCCCGTCACGATCAGGCGGCCGTGCTTCACGCCGCGCAGGCTGAGCATGCGCTGCGCCAGCTCGCGCACATCCTGCGCCGGACCGTGCATCACGGTCACCTCCAGGCAACTCGTCTCGTCCAGATGAACGTGCATGCTCGAGACGATCAGCGCCATGTGGTCGTGCTGCATGCTGGTGATCTGGTCGCCGATGAGGCGCACCCGGTGGTCGTACACCAGGACGACGACAGCGGGCACGTCGCGGGTCCTGCTCTCCCAGCGGGCCTCGACCAGACGATCCCGGATCAGGTCGCGGAAGGCTTCGGAGCGATTGGTGTACCCCTGTCGGCCGATCAGCTCGTCGAAACGCGCGAGCAGACGGGCGTCCATGGAGACGCCGAACCGCGTCACCGTCGTCCTGGAGGCGTTCTCCTGCTCTCCGTCCCTGCTGCCCATCGCTTGGCTCATGCTGCTGACTGCGGTGGCGGCGACCTCGCGGGCCCGCCGCCCGCTCCCCGGCGCCACGCCCGGCCTCGATGCCCGCGTCCCGGGCTCCCACGGCGTCCCCGGTGCCCACGTGCGCGCTCTAGTGTAGGACCAACACGCATCCCTGTAAAGCGGCCGTGACCGCGGCCGCTGCCCCTCGCGCCGGACCCGGTATCGAACTAGATTGCATCGCCTGGTAGATTACACCGCCTGGAGCGCCTCGCAGCCAGGATCGGGGTGCCGGCCGGGCGCCGGGACGGCCGGCGCGGGTGTCCGGCGCCGCCCGGGCGCGAGGATGGGCGGCCAGAGGGGGCGTGCCGATGGCCATCTTGGACCTTTTTCGGCTGGATGGCAGGACTGCCGTGGTCACCGGCTGCCGCCGGGGCATCGGACGCGCGTTCGCCGTGGCGCTGGCCGAGGCCGGCGCCGATATCGTCGGCGTGTCGCGAGCGCTGGAGCCCCGCGGCAGCGCGGTGGAGGGCGAGGTGCGCGCCCGCGGGCGCTGCTTCGCGGCCTACGCCTGCGACCTGGCGGACGCCGCCGCGCGGCGCGAGTTCGTGTCCCGCGTGCGCCGCGACGTGCCGCGGGTCGACATCCTCGTCAACAACGCGGGCATCATCCGGCGCCGGCCCGCTGCCGACTTCGCCGACGCGGACTGGGACGACACGGTCAGGCTCAACCTCGATGCCCAGTTCGTGCTGGCGCGCGAGTTCGGCCGCGACATGGTGGCGCGGGGCGCCGGCAAGATCGTGTTCACCGCCTCGGTGCTCAGCTTTCAGGGAGGCATCACCGTGCCGGCGTACGCGGCCACCAAGGGCGCCGTGGCCCAGCTCGTCAAGGCGCTGGCCAACGAGTGGGCCGCGCACGGGGTCAACGTCAACGCCATCGCGCCGGGATACGTGCGGACCGACGCCACGCGGGCGCTCCAGGAGGACCCCGAACGCCACCAGCAGATCGTGGCGCGCATCCCGGCGGGACGCTGGGGCCGGCCCGCCGACCTGGGCGGGGCGCTGGTCTTTCTCTGTTCCGATGCCGCCGCCTACGTGCATGGCACGACTCTGGTGGTGGACGGCGGCTGGCTGGGCCGGTAGCGGGCGCGCGGCGCCGTGCGGCGCCGCGCGGCGAGAGGTGCTGCATGCGACACCACAAGGCCGAGGCCTGGGAGCAGCGCCTGCGCGCGGTCTTCGACCGCATCGACGCCGAGCTGGAGGCCCGCTACGGCGATCGCTACCCCCTGCATCCGGCGCGCCCCGAGCACGGCACCACCGCCAACCCGGCCCACAGCGGGCTCTTCCGTCTGGGCGGGGCGTTCACCGCCGGCTTCGGCTCGGCGCACGGACCCGGCTATGTCGTGCAGGTCGGCATGGCCACGCTGAGCCACGTGCCGCCCGAGGTACAGAAGCAGATGGAGGAGCAGGTCGTGAGCCGGCTGCGCGAAGAGCTGCCGCGCGCCTTCCCCGGCCGGGCCTTGCACGTCTCGCGCGACGGGCACACGTTCAAGATCCACGGCGACCTGAGCCTCGGCGTTGCCTGAGCGCGCTGCGCCGAACGCCGCCCCGGCGCGCCGGGGCCGCCTGCGGCTCTCCGTCCCGTGCCCGGGTCGCCGGCCGCCATGACCGCTCGGAGCCGCACGCCTGCGCCTGTGCGCCCGAGCACCAGCGGAGACGACGCTGCCGATGGACAAGCTGAGAGTGGGCATCCTCGGGCTGCGGCGCGGTCTGAGTCACCTGCGCAACTTCCTGTGCGTGCAGGACGCCGAGGTGATCGGGGCAGCCGACCGTATCCGCCAGTGGCGGGACCGGGCGGCCAGGGTCGTGGCCGCGTCCGGCCGGCAGGTGCGCATCGTCAGCGAGTTCGAGGAGCTGCTCGACCTGCGCCCGGACGCGGTGGTGATCGCCAGCAACGGCCGCCAGCAGGCGGGCCACGCCATCCAGGCGCTGGCGGCCGGCTGCCATGTGCTCAGCGAGGTCCCCGGCGCGTTCGCCCAGGACGAGATCGTTCACCTGGCGCTGGCTGTCGAGCGTGCGGGGCGCCAGTACATGCTGGCGGAGAACTCCTGCTTCATGAACTTCCTGCGGTACTGGCGCCGCTGGGTCGAGGAGGGCCGCTTCGGACAGATCTCGCTGGCCGACGGCGAGTACCTGCACTACCTGCCCACGACCATGGTGAGCCCGGCGGGAAACCAGTTCGCGCCGAGCCAGGTGCGCGCGCAGGGCATGGACGCCGTCCGGCCGCTGTGGCGCGCCGATCAGCCGCCCATCCAGTACCTCACGCACGACCTGGGACCGCTGCTGGAGGTGCTCGACGACCGCGTGGTCAGCGCCAACTGCGTGGAAGGGCCCTGGTGGAATGCCGAGGCGCCCCTGCGCAGCGACGGCCAGTACGCCCTGTTCCGGACGGCGCGGGGCCGCCTCCTCCGCATCCTCGTGACGCTCAACACGCGGCGCCCCGGCGCGCACAACTACCGCCTGTTCGGCACCGAAGGCAGCGTCGAGTGGTACTCCCACGAGGGCTTCTGTCGCCGTCTCGATCGCGACCGCGACGAGAAGCTGGGCTGGGAGCGCGTGGACATCGGCACCGGCCGCCCGGATGCCGGCGCGGCTTCGGGGCACGGCGGCACGGACATCTGGACCGCCATCACGTTCACGCGCGCCCTGCTGGCGGACGAGGTGGTGCCGATCGATGTGTACCGCATGGCCGACTACACCCTGCCCGGCATCCTGGCGAACCGTTCCGCCGAACAGGGCGGCGCCGCGGTGCACGTGCCCGACATCCGTCGCCAGCCCTTTGCCCATACGCGGTTCTGGGAGCAGGTGGGTCTGCCGGACGACGAGCCGGCCGGGCGGGACTACCGCTCCGACATGGGGCTGATCTACTGACGCAGCGAGCGCCGGCGACCGGTCGCCGTGCCGGCTGCCACCGCCGCCGCCGGGCCTCCATACCGCGCCTCCTGCTGGGCGCCCAGCCCTGGTGGTCTGCCCGGGCCAGCGCCAGCCGCGGGCGCCTTCTGATGCGACGATGGACAAGACCTTTTCCGCAGCCCCCGGACGTCTGCTGTATTCGATACCCGGTCACAGCCCCACCGCCTATCTGGCGCCCAGGCGCGTGGCGCAGCTGGCGGCCATGGCGCGCGCCGGCATCCATGCGTACGAGATCGCCTATGCGCTCGCGGACGGCTGGATCATGCCGGGGCGCTACGCCTTCGATGGCCTCGACCGGCGCGTCGAGCACGTGCTGAGTCTGGACCCGCGCGCCCGGCTGCTGCTGCGCGTCGATCTCCACGCTCCGGAGTTCTGGTACCTCCTCCACCCCGAGGACCGCGTGGAATATGCCCTGGCCGAGCCGGCGGCGACCTGCCACACCGGCGACCTGGACAGCGGCGTCGCGCCGCTGCGGGTCTCGCTGGCCAGCCGGTCCTGGCGCCGGGCCAACGCGGCCGCGCTCAGGGCGCTGGTCCGGCACGTCGTCGCCGCGCCGTACGGCGACCACATCGCCGGCATGATGAGCGCCTGCGGCACGTACGGCGAGTGGCACTACTGGGGCTTCTTCTACCTGCCCGACGTGGGGCCGGCCATGACGGCGCATTTCCGCCAATACCTCGCCCGCAAGTACCGCAGCGCGGCGGCGTTGTCGGCGGCCTGGGGTCGCCGGGTGGACTCGTTCGCCAGCGTCCAGGTCCCCGGGCGCGACCGTCTGCAGACCGGCCGCGGGTTCCTGCGCCGCGGCGCGAACGCGGTCCGGGTGCGCGACTACCTGCAGTGCCACCATCGCCTGGTCGCCGACACGCTGATCGGCTGCTGCCGCATCGTCAAGCAGGCCTCCGGGCGCCGGCTGCTGGCGGGCGCCTTCCACGGCTACTTCTTCAACACGCCGTGGCGCGACGAGGCCGGCCATCTCGAGTTCCGGCGGGTCGTGAACTCGCCATGGGTCGACTACCTGGCCGCGCCCCAGGTGTACGACGTCGCCAGCCGGGACCTGGGCGGCACCGCCCTGGACCGCGCCCTGATCGCCACCGTGCGCCGCCGCGGCAAGCTGTGGTTCAGCGAGGCGGACACGCCGACCCACATCGGCCGCAGCATGAAGGTGTACTGGAAGACGCGCAGCGAGATCGCGCGGACCCCGGCCGACTCCGTCGCCCTCGTCCGGCGGGACGCGGCCCGCGCCCTGGCCGAGGACCACGGGCTGTGGTGGTTCGACTTCGGCCGGAAGTACCAGGGCGGCGAGTACCTGCACCCGCGGATCATGGCGGAGATAGCCCGCCTGGCGACCGCTGACCGGCGGCTCGCGGCGCTGCGGCCAACACCCGTGGCGCAACTGGCCCTGGCGTACGACGACGGCAGCCTGTATCACCTGAACCACTGGCGCAGTCTACAGGACAACGTCAGCAGCGGCGTGCTCGATCAGCTGGCCAACGAGGCGCAGTACTGCGGTGCGCCCGTCGACTGCCTGCTGTGGGACGACGTCGAGGACCGCCACCGGCTCGTGGTGGCCGCCAACCTGTTCGCCCTCGGGCAGGCCGCGCGCGGGCGCGTGCGCCGCCTGCTGTGCCGCGGCGGCCGGACGGTGCTGTGGATGGTCGGCCCGGGGATCCTGGGCGACCGCGGCCTCCTGCGCACCGACGTCCAGGACCTGACCGGCATGCACACGGTGCGCCTGCGCGGCCGCATCGTGCCCGAGATCCGCTTCAGCCGCGCGCCGCATCCGCTGCTGGTGGGCCTGCAGGGCAAGGTCTGGCGCTACCGGCCGGCACCGGTATGGATGGAGAAGGACGCCGATCTGCCTCTGCCGGCCACGCTCTCCCTGGCGCTGGCCATCGACGATCCGGCCGCCGAGCCGCTGGCCTGGTGGGCCGGCACACGGTGCGTGGCCGTGGCAGCGCGTCGGTGCGCGTGGGGCACGTCCGTGCTGTGCGCCCTGCCGCTCGTGCCGCGCACGCTGCTGCGGAATCTGCTGGCAGAGGCCGGCGGGCACCTGTACGAGCCCTCCGGCCGGGACGTGCTCCTGGCCAGCTCGCGGGTGCTGGCCTGCCACACGCGCGAGGGCGGCAGGCGCCGGTTCGCCTTGCCGCGTGCCGCCGACGTGGTCGACGCGACCACAGGGAAGCGGGTGGGCACCGCCGTCCGCGCCTTCGGCGCCCGGCTGGCGCCGCGATCCACGGCGATCTGGTTCCTGCTGGACCCGCGTTGAGGCCCGTGCCGGATGCCGGCCCCGCCTCCGCCGCCGCACGCCGCCGTGCGCCGCCCTGCGCCGCTCCGCGCCGGCCACGCCGCTGCGCGGCCTGCTGCCCGGCACCCGGCGGCACCACGGCGCGACCTCGGCTGCCCCGGCGCGGTCAGTCCGGCAGCCACGGGAAGAGGGTTCGATAGGTCGGCAGCGCAGCCGTGTCCGCGGCGTCCCACGGCGCGCCGGCGCGATCCGGCTCCTCCCCGCGCGGCCGTCCTCCCAGACCCGCGAAGAGGATGGGTTCGAACGCGGCCTCGCTCCTGTCGCAGCGAGCCAGCGCCGCCGCCGGCGCCACCACGCCGGTGGGCAGGCGGGCCACCGGCACGCGCAGCACGGGCCAGCCGCCCGCTCCGGAGCCGACCTGGACCGCAGCCGGCGGCAACCGGGCATCCAGCGCCAGAGCCACCTGGTCCAGCTCCCAGCCAGGTGGCGCCTGCTCCGGGTCCAGCGCGAACAGGAGCGGACCACGCGCCAGGGCGACCTTGCCGCGGTTGCTCCCGCCTGCCGCCACCAGCCGCGGCTCCATGGGCAGCTCCACGCGCAGACGACGATTGCCGGCCACAGCCAGGCGGACCCGCCGGTCGGCCGCAGTCGCCCGGTCCGCCCCTTCCACGCGCAGGCCGCCCGCCCAGCCGGGGACGCGCAGCGCGAGCACGAGCGAGCGGCCGGCCGCAACCGACACCTCCAGCTCGACGATCCCGGAGGCCGGGTAGTCGGTGCTCTGGCGAACGTGCACGCGGCCAGTGCCCGGGACATCGAACACGCCGCCCGACTCGCCGTAGAAGTTGACCGCCAGCTCGCCGGGCGCGCCGGCGCTGTAGGCCCAGCGCGGGAACAGCGCCAAGGCCCGCTGGCCGTTGGTGTGACAACAGGACAGCGACGCCCCGCCGTACCGGCCCTCCACTCCCTGGATCCATTGCCGCGAGAAGATCTTGGGCCCGGTGATCGGCAGGTGATAGGTCCAGGTGCTGCCGTCCGGACACACTGCCGGCAGGAGCTGGTTCCAGGCCACCTCCTCGGCCAGATCCAGCGCGGCCGGATCCCCGCTCAGCGCGAACAGCCGCAGGTTCCACTGCAGCCACGTGAAGGACACGCAGGTCTCCAGCGGCGCCTCCTCGCGCAGCCGGCCGGGCTCCTTGAACCACTCGACGTCGCTCATCCCGCCGGTCGGATAGCGCACCTGGGCGGCGATCCGGTCGCGGGCGGCCAGCAGCAGATCCAGCAGCCCGCGATCGCCCGTGGTCCGGGCGTACTCGGCGAGCCCGACGAAACAGCTCATCATCTCGTACGCCTTGCCGTCGCCGATGGTGTGCACGGGCGCGCCGGCCCGCAGGCCGGCCATGAGGCGCGGCCCGTCGGGCCGCTCCCAGAAGTCCGTGACGATCCGTCGGGCGAGCTCGAGGTACGCGGTCGCACCCGTGCGCCGGTGCAACAGCAGGATGGCCTCGAGGATCGAGCCGCTGGCGAGGCCGGCGTGCTCGTCGGTGCGGTTCAGGTCGCGCGGACTGCCCGGTCCGAACTCGGCAGCCACCAGATCGCCGGCCCGCCGGGCCGCGGCCAGGGCGGGCGCCCATCCCGTGCGCTCGGCGTAGGCCAGCAGCCCCAGGATGGCGTACTTGTGCACCCACAGATCCCAGCAGGGAGCCTGCGCAGGCCGCTGCGGATCGCCGGGCTGCCAGCGCTCCGCAGGCAGGTAGGTGCCCAGGTACCCGTCCGGCTCCTGGCAGGCCACCCAGGCGGTCACCAGGCGCTCCAACCTGGCCGCCAGCGCCGCCTGCGGCACGAAGGCGGCGGCGCCGACCGCGCCGAGCAGGTACTTGCCGAGGTGCTCGCCGATCCAGGGCTGCACGCCCGGCCGCTGCCGGAAGCCGTCCAGCAGGGCGTCTTCGCTGACGTGCAGCATCCAGCGCTCGACCGTGTCCGCCAGTCGCCGGCCCCACAGGCCGCCCAGATGCGGCGCGTGGTTCGCGAGGATCTCGTATCTCGGAAGCAGGGCATCGACCATGGGAGCGAGTCTCCACCCAGAGGAGTTGCCCGGGCGCTCGGGCGGCACCCGGGCGCCGTCAACGCACAGGGAACACACATAGCATGAGCCCCTGCACCGGTGCGGACAAGGGCCGGCCCGGCGCGCCCCGCTTGACCGCATGGCGCCGCACTCCATTATGTGGCCATTCCCGCCGGCGGGAGCCTGCCTTCCACCTCCAGCCACCACGAGGTACCCTGTGGCCCGCTCGATCTTCGTCGCCCCCACTGGCAGCGACGCCAATTCCGGAACCGAGAGACGCCCGTTCGCCACCCTGGCGCGCGCCCGCGCTGCCTTGCGCGCGCTGCCGGCCCGCCAGCGCCCCGGCACCACGATCTGGCTGGCGGGCGGCGACTATCGGCTCACCGCCCCGCTGGAACTGGGACCCGCCGATTCCGGTGCCCAGGACGAGCCCGTGACGGTGCGCTCCCTGCCGGGTTCCCGCGCCCGCCTGCTGGGCGGCATCCGCGTGGCAGACTTCGCGCCGGTCCAGGATCCGGCGGTTCGCGACCGGCTGAGCCCCGCTGCCCGGGAGCACGTGCGGCAGCTCGACCTCGAGGCGCTGGGGCTCACCCGCATCCCCCGCATGCGCTCGCGCGGGTTCGGCCGCCCGCTGAGCCCCGCGCACCCCGAGCTGTTCTTCGCCGGCCAACCGCTGACCCTGGCCCGCTGGCCCAACGCGGACGCGGCCGAGCCGTTCGCCCGCATCGCCGGCTTCCCGGCAGGCGCCGGCAAGGACGACGGCCACGGGACGCTCCTGGGCGACCTGGCCGCCGGTTTCTACTACGAGGGCGATCAGCCCGTCCGCTGGGCCCCCAGCGACGACGTGTGGGTGCACGGGTACTGGGCCTACGACTGGGCGAACAGCTACGAGCGCGTCGCCCGCCTCGACGTCGCGCAGCGCCACGTGCGCACCTGCCCGCCCCATGGCCTGTACGGCATCCGGCCCGGCCAGCGCTTCTACTTCCTCAACGTGCTGGAGGAGCTCGACCAGCCGGGCGAGTACTACCTCGATCGACGCCGCCGCCTGCTCTACTGCTGGCCGCCGGGCCCGCCGGCCGAGGCGGAGGCGATCCTGTCGCTGCTGGAGAGACCCCTGATCGCGCTGCGCGGCGCGCGGCACGTGGTCCTCCGCGATCTCGACCTCGTCGCCACGCGCGGGGATGCGGTGACGATCGCCGGCGGCGCCGCGTGCCGGGTGGCCGGCTGCACCATCGCCAATACGGGCAACTACGCGGTCCGCATCGAGGGCGGCACGGATCACGGCGTGCAGAGCTGCGACATCTTCAACAACGGCGACGGCGGCGTCAGCCTCACCGGCGGCGATCGGCGCACCCTGGAGCCCTGCCGCCACTTCGTGCACAACTGCCATTTCCACCACCAGGGGCGCTGGTCGCGCTGCTACGTGCCCGCCGTGATCATGGCCGGCGTGGGCACGCGGGTCTCCAACAACCTGATCCACGACCATCCGCACTGCCCCATCCTCTTCACCGGCAACAACCACCTCGTCGAGTACAACGACATCCACCATGTCTGCGCCGAGACGGGCGACGTGGGCGGCATCTATACGGGGCGCGACTGGACCTTCCGCGACAACGTCATCCGCTTCAACTTCCTCCACGACATCCACGGCCCGGGCATGCTCGGTTCGATCGCCGTGTATCTGGACGACTGCGTCAGCGGCATCACGGTCTTCGGCAACATCTTCGTTCGCACGCAACTGGCCGCCTTCATCGGCGGCGGGCGCGACTGCACCATCGAGAACAACCTGTTCGTCGACACGCACCCGGCCGTGCAGATCGACGGCCGCGGGCTGTCGCCGCGCGAGGTGTGGCAGAACATGGTCAACCAGACCATGAAGGAGCGCCTGCTCGCCATGGACCATCACCATCCACCCTACTCCGTCCGCTACCCCGAGCTGATGGAGATCGACCGGTGGCTGGCGGTGGGCAAGGGCGTGCCGCCGGAAGGCAATCGCGTCCTGCGCAACATCTTCGTCAGCGGCGAGTGGCTGAAGATCCACTGGGAGGCCCGGCCGGAGCTGGTGGACGTGCGGGACAACTGGCTGGAGGGCGACCCGGGCTTCGTCGACGCGCAGCATCCGGAGAAGGCCCGCTTCGCGCTGCGCGACGACGCCCCGGTCCTGCGCACGATCGGCTTCCAGCATCTGCCCGTCGAGCGCATCGGCCTGCGCCGGGACGAGTACCGCCCGCGGCTGTAGGAGCGCCGAAGCGCCCGCC
>CAZPXM010000001.1:0-39403 GCA_964591015.1 uncultured Gemmatimonadaceae bacterium | reverse complement strand
GGCCTGCGCCGGGACGAGTACCGCCCGCGGCTGTAGGAGCGCCGAAGCGCCCGCCAGTGGCGGCCCGACGACAGCACGGAGGCGAACCCATGCTCAGCGAACGCGAGAACTATCTGCGCGCCCTCGAGTTCCGGCATCCCGAGTGGATTCCCTGCAGCCTGGCGATCTCGCCGGCCAACTGGCACCGCCACCGCGAGGCCCTGGAGGATGTGTGCCTGCGTCACCGGCGGCTGTTCCCCGGCTTCCAGCGCGGCAGCGTCGACTTCGACCATTTCCCGCCCGGATACCGGGCCGGCGAGTACTTCCGGGACAACTGGGGCTGCGTGTGGTATGCGGCCCAGGGCGGCCTGGAGGGTCAGGTGGTGGGGCATCCGCTGGCGGACTGGAGCGCCCTGGCCACGTACCGCCCGCCCGATTTTCGCACCCAGGCCGAGCGCGAGGCGCGCGACTGGGAACAGATCCGCCGCGAGGCGGCCCGCCGCCGCGCCCGCGGCGAGCTGGTCTGGGGGTCCGGCGAGCGCCTGTTCGACCGCCTGTACTTCCTGCGCGGCTTCGAGGCCCTCATGCTGGACTTCGCCACCGAGGACCCGCGGCTGCCGCGGCTCATCGACATGCTGTGGGAGTACGAGGCAGGGCTGGTGCGCCAGTGGCTCGAGGTAGGCGTGGACATCATGGGGTTCCACACGGACATCGGCACCCAGCAGGGCCTGATGATCAGCCCGGCGCACTTCCGCCGGTACCTGAAGCCGATGTTCATGGACCTGTTCCAGACGTGCCGAAAGGCGGGCGTCCACGTCGCCCTGTCCTCTGACGGCCGCCTGCTGGAGATCGTCGACGACCTGATCGAGTGCGGCGTGTCCATGCACGATCCGCAGTTTCGCGCCAACACCCTGGAGGGCATCGAGCGCCACTACAAGGGCAGGATCTGCGTCAACCTCGACCTGGATCGGCAGATGTTCGCCTTCTGCACGCCCGCGCAGATCCGGGCGCAGGTCGAAGAGGCGCGGGCCAGGCTCTACCTGCCCCAGGGCGGACTGATGATGATGGGCGTGGTGTACGACGAGAACACCCCGCTGGCGAACATCGAGGCGCTGGCATGCGCCCTGGAAGAGATCTGCCTGGAGGGGCGCGACTGAGGACGGGATGGTGGGCGATGCCGGACTCGAACCAGCGACCCCCTGCTTGTAAGGCAGGTGCTCTGACCAGCTGAGCTAATCGCCCCAGCCCCCTTGCCAGCCGCATGGGAAGCTAGGCGCTCCGCGCGCCGCGCGCAAAGGCAGCCGAGCGGCGTTGACGCCTGGCGAGCTGCCCGCTATATTGCCCGCCCACGTCGGCCGCACCGGTGCCGACCCACCGCACGCGGAGTCGCACGATGCACCGGGTCGCAGCGCCTCGATACGCCTGCCACTATCCGGACATGGTCCGGCGCTAGCGTATCGCTGGGTGCGCGCCTCCGAGGGGACGGCCGCCGGCGACACGCCGGCGGCCGTTCGTTCGTACCGGGCACCGGGCGCCGCCGGGTGGCCCGCACGTGCGCAGCAGAGGGAGCCCGCGACATGCACATCCTCGACGACCTGGCCTTTCGCGGCCTCGTCCACCAGATGACCGAAGGCCTGGACGAACGCCTCCGCCAGGGGCCGATCACGCTGTACAACGGCTTCGACCCGACCTCCAACAGCATGCAGGTGGGCAACCTGGTGGCCATCCTCCTGCTGCGCCGCTTCCAGCTGGCCGGCCACACGCCCATCGCCCTGATCGGCGGCGGCACGGGCCTGATCGGCGACCCGTCGGGCAAGAGCGAGGAGCGCACGCTCAACGCGGCGGAGACGGTGCGCGAGTGGAGCGCCTCCTTCCGGCGCCAGCTGGAGCCTTTGCTCGACTTCGAGGTCAAGACGAATCCGGCGCGCATCGTCGACAACTACGCATGGTTGGGCCGCGCGCCGCTGCTCGACTTCCTGCGCGACGTGGGCAAGCATTTCTCCGTGCCCGCGATGCTGGCCAAGGAGTCGGTGCGCGCGCGCCTGGAGACCGGCATTTCGTTCACCGAGTTCTCCTACATGCTCCTGCAGGCGTACGACTTCCTGCGCCTGTACGAGGACTGCGGCTGCGAGCTGCAGACCGGCGGCTCGGACCAGTGGGGCAACATCACCGCGGGCACCGAACTCATTCGGCGCGCCGGCAGCCGCCGCGGCGCCGAGCAGCGCGCGTACGGGCTGACCTGCCCGCTGGTGACCAAGGCCGACGGCACCAAGTTCGGCAAGACCGAATCCGGCACCGTGTGGCTGGACGCCGCGCGCACCACGCCCTACGAGTTCTACCAGTTTTGGATCAACGCGGACGACCGGAACGCGGTCGACTACCTGAAGTTCTTCACCTTCCTCGACCACGACGCCATCCGCGATCTCGAGCGGGCGGTGGCCGCCGCTCCGGAGCGGCGCGAGGCGCAGCGCGCCCTGGCCCGCGAGGTCACCACGCTGGTCCATGGCGCCAGTGCCGCGCAGCAGGCCGAGAACATCTCGCAGGCCCTGTTCTCGGGGGCGGTCGATCGCCTGACGCCGGCGGAGATCGAGATGGGATTCCATGACGTCCCGACCTACCGCCTGGAGCAGGAGAGCATGCCGCTGCTGGACCTGCTGATCGCCGCCGAGGTCGTCAAGTCCAGACGCCAGGCGCGGCAGGATGTCGACAGCGGCGCGATCTACATCAACGGCGTTCGCTGCACGGACACCAGCCACGTGGTGCGCCGCCAGGACGGCCTGCACGGCAAGTACCTGATCCTGCGCCGGGGCAAGAAGAGCTACTGCCTCGTGCGCTGAGCAACGCCCCGCGGCCACCAGCGGCAGCTGGCGGCGGCCATCCATCCCCCACGCTCGAGGTGTCCGGCATGTCCGACAGACCGCGCGTCGCCGCCATCGTCACGATCTACCACCCCAAGTCCCACGCGGACGTCATCGTCACCAAGTTCCTCAAAGGCGCTTCCTGCGACGACGGCTTCCATCCCCCGGGCGTCGACATCGTCAGCATGTACTTGGACCACGTCCTGGAGAACGATATCGGCGTGGGCCTGGCCCGGCAGTTCGGGGTGCCGATCCATCCCAGCATTCGGCGGGCGCTGCACGCCGGCGGCAAGGAACTCGGCGTGGACGCGGTGTTGCTGATCGGCGAGCACGGCGACTACCCGTGGAACGAGCGCGGCCGCCACCTGTACCCGCGCCGGTACTTCTTCGAGCAGATCGCCGGCGTGTTCGCCGAGAGCGGCCGCGTGGTGCCCGTGTACAACGACAAGCACTTCGCCTACGACTTTCGCGACGCCCGGTGGATGTGGGACCGCGCCCGCGAACTCGGCATCCCGCTGATGGCCGGCTCGAGCCTGCCGCTGGCATGGCGCAACCCGTGGCTGGAGCATCCCAAGGGCACGCCCATCGAGGCGGCCGTGGCCATCGGCTACGGGGGCATCGAGGCATACGGCTACCACACCCTGGAGACCCTGCAGTGCATGGTGGAGCGCCGCGCCGGCGGGGAACGAGGCGTGGTGGCGGTCCAGTGCCTGGAGGGCGACGACGTGTGGCGCGCCCGCGACCGAGGCTGGTGGTCCCAGGAGCTGGCCGAGGCGGCCTGCGCCTGCATCCAGGACAAGCCCGCCGGCCCCATGGAGGAGCACGCGCGCCGACCTGCCGTCTTCCTGTTCCAGTATGCCGACGGCCTGCGTGCCGCCGCGCTCATGCTGGACGGCTACGTCAGGGACTGGGCGTACGCCGCGCGCAGCGAGGGCCGCGTGCTGGCCAGCGAGTTCTACCTGCAGAACGACGGCCCGTTCGCGCATTTCGGCTATCTGTGCCGCAACATCGAGCGCTTCTTCCAGAGCGGCCAGGCGCCCTACCCGCCCGCGCGAACGCTGCTGACCACGGGCATGATCGACGCTGCGATGATCTCCCGGTACGAGGGCCATCGGGTCGTGCCGACCCCCTACCTGGACATCGCCTACGAGTCGTACGACCACCCGCCGATCCGGCCGACGGGGCCGCGGCCTGCCGGCGCGTGCCTGGATCCGCAGGCGCCCGACATCGCGGGCAAGCCGGCCGGCCAGTGACGGCGGCGGCCGCCGCCGCGTCTCGCCGGACCGACGGCGCCCGCGCGCCGCGGCTGCCCGAGCGACGCCGGCGGCCGGCGGCAACGCCAGCGGCGGGCGCGGCTCACTCCCACTCGACGGTCGCGGGCGGTTTGTGGGTGATGTCGTAGAAGACCGCGTCGATGCGCGGCAGGGCGAGCAGACGCTCGCGCAGCACCGCCAGGAAGTCAGCCGGCAGGCGGCAGAAGCGGGCCGTCATGAAGTCGTCGGTCACCACCGGCCGCACGACCAGGCACTCGCCGTCGGGCTGCGCTCCCAGCGGCAGCAGGACGGTGGGCATCTGCGTGACCTCGTCCATGAGTCCGTGGTCCTGCAGGGCGCCCATGACGATGGCGTCCGCCTCCCGCAGCAGGTCGAGCCGGGCGCGCGTCAGGTAGGCCTGCCGCAGGCGCAGCGGCGGCAGCCGCGCCGGAGCGAGCAGGAACACCACGCGGTTGATCTGGGCGAAGGCATTGGTGATCTCGGTCGAGGCCTGCTCGAGGCGGTCCCAGTCGAGCGGGCCACTGAGCACGGCCGGATGCGCGTAGGTGCGCGCGTCGCCCTGCACGCCCACCGTGCGCAGGGGCAGCAGAGCCACCTGGTAGCCGGCCGTGGCCGCCATGGCCGCCGCCGCCTCGCCGATGGCGCCCAGCGCCTCCGCCTCGCGGTCGCCCGCGGCCGCCGGTCCGTGGCTGCACAGGGCGCGCACGGCCAGCCCCGGCCCCGGGAAGGGATGGCGCCAGAGCAGGTGGCGGGGCAGGCCGAGGCGTTCGCCGAGCTGGCGCACCTCGTCCTTGTAGAGCTGCGCCAGGGGCTCCACCACCCGGCCCGCCGCCAGCAGCTGCTCGATGACATCCACGCGGTTGTGATGGGTCTTGATGACAGCGGCGTGCGGCGTCCCGCCGGATTCGATCGTGTCGGGGTACAGGGTCCCCTGCCCCAGCAACCACTCCTGCGGGTCCAGCGCCAGATCGGCCAGCACGCGCTCGCGGACCGCCAGGAACTGCACGCCGATGCGCCGGCGCTTCTCCTCCGGCTCGGCCACGCCGGCGACGCAGGCGAGGAACTCGTCGCTGGCGTCGACGACGCGCAAGTTGTGGAATCCCGACTCCGCCATCGCGCGCTCGACCTGGGCACTCTCGTGCTGCCGCATGAAGCCGTTGTCGATGTGCACGCCGAGCACCCGGTCGGCGCCGAGAGCGCGGTTCAACAACAGGAACGCGACCGAAGAATCCACGCCGCCGCTGACCAGCAGGAACACCTTGCGCCCTGCCGTGCGCGTCGCCAGCTCCGCCAGCAGCGCGTCCAGGTAGCGTTCCATCGTCCAGCCGCGCTCGCAGCCGCACAGGGCCACGAAATTCGCCAGGATGGCCATGCCGCACGGGGTGTGGGTCACCTCCGGATGGAACTGCAACCCGTACAGGCGCCGGCGGTCGTCGGCCATGGCCGCCACCGGGCAGTCGTCCGTGCTGGCCAGGCACGCAAAACCCGGCGGCGGCTCGATCACCGTGTCGCGGTGGCTCATCCACACCGTCTCCTCGGCGTTCAGCCCGGCGAGAATCCCCTGGCTCGCCCGCACGCGCAGCCGGGCTGCGCCGAACTCCATCACGTCGCCGGGGCGCACGCACCCTCCCAGCCGGTGGGCGAGGAGCTGATGCCCGTAGCACAGGCCGAGCACCGGCACGCCCAGGTCCAGCAGTGCCGGGTCGCAGCCGGGGCTGTCCGCCGCGTACACGCTGGCGGGCCCGCCCGACAGGATCAGCCCGGCCGCCCCGGCCAGTCGCCGAGCATCCGCATCCGGCGGCACGATCTCGGCGAACACGTGCAGGCGACGGATACGGTTGGCGATCAGATGGGCGTACTGCCCGCCGAAATCGAGGACCGCGATTCCCCTGGGCACCCCGACCTCCCTGGTGACAGGCGGCGCCGTGGCTTGTCGGCGCTGGGACGCGCGGGACAGGGGGCTCGCGCCGTTCCTGCACCGCCGCCCCGGGCTGCGGCCGTCCGCCGGCGGCGCCGGCCGGCGGATCGACCCGCTAGCGCAACA
The DNA here is from genome assembly GCA_964591015.1 of uncultured Gemmatimonadaceae bacterium. GTDB lineage: Bacteria > Latescibacterota > UBA2968 > UBA8231 > UBA8231 > SLHA01. The sequence continues at coordinate 33,248 of CAZPXM010000001.1, read as the reverse complement.
GCGTGAGCGGGCGTCGGGCGAGCAGGGGGCCGACCTCGAGCTGGCAATAGTACAGGCCCGAAGCTGCCCGGCGCCCGTCCGCGCCCCGGCCGTCCCAGACGGCGGCGAACGACCCCGGCCGGGCCGCCTGGTCCACCAGCCGGCGCACCAGCCCGCCCGTGAGCGCCCGGATCTCGAGGACGGTGCGCGCGCGGCCGGTGAGCACCAGCTCGTTGGCGCTCACGTCGTAGCGGATCTCCGCCGCCTCGCGGAACGGGTTCGGCGAGGCCGGCCACAGCGCGAAGCGCAGCGGCTGACGGGGATCGTAGTCCAGGAACGGCTGCCAGAGGATCGGGCCGTCCATGCGCGCCTCGATCCACGCCGGATCCGCGCTGCCCCACCAGTTGTTGGTCACCGACAGGGTCAGTCCGGTGCGGTTGCGCACCAGTGCGACGGCCTGCTCGACCGCGTTCAGATCCACCCGCGCCGGCACCCCGAACCCTTCCACCAGCAGGACCAGCTCGCAGGCCGCGAACGCGTTGCCGGAGATCCGCGGCTGCGCACTCGCTGTCGCCACCCCGATCCGGTTCGCCACGAACCGGTTCGCCGCGATGGTGACTTCCTTGCTGGCCAGACACCGCACGCCCACGCCGCCGGTGAACGTGCTGCCGCTCACGCTGCCGGCCGACTCCGGCCCGAAGGTGAGCAGCGCCGCCGTGTCCGCCGCCGCGCCATCCGCGGCGAACTGGCTGTCCCGACACTCCAGCGGGCCGCCGCTGCGCACCACGCCGCCGCCCGCGTTCCCGCGCAGCGCGCCCGTCACCAGGTCCACCGGCGCCCGCCCCGCCAGCACCATTCCCGGGCCGCGGGTGTCGCTCACCTCCACCTGCGCCAACGTGGAAGGCACCTGCCCGTCGCGCAGTACGATGCCGGCCTCGGCCGCCCCGCGCACCGCCACGCGCCGCAGATCCATCCCCTGCCCCGCGCCGACCGCGCTCAGGCCGACCACCGCGTGCTCGATGCTCAGGTCGCGCAGCGCCACCGGCCCGCTCGCCAGCCAACGGATGCCGTACCAGTCGCCTGCCGCCGGCAACGCGGCAGCCGAGGTCAGGCGCGCAGCAGGGCCGCCGCCAGTCTCCGTGACCAGCTCCCCTTCGACGATCAGCTCGCTGCGCTCCGGATCCAGGTCCGCCTGCAATCCGTCCGTGCCGAAGACGACCTCCACTCCCGGCGCCAGCGACAGCCGCGCCCCCGCCGGCACCGTCACATCGCCCACCACTTCCACCGCACCGGCCCACCGCTGCACGCCGGTGACCGGACCGGCACGGCGCCGATCAGCCGGATCCAGGCAGGCGACGAAGTGGTCCCCCGCTCGCCCGATGCCCGTGACGCTGACCCCGGCGGGCGCTGCCGGATTGCTCAGCGCCCAGAAGTCGCGGAACACCTCCCCGTCGAACATGTCGGTGGCATCGCCCAGATTGCCACCATGTTGCCGACGATACGCCTCGTCGTGCGCCCAGAAATCCAGGTTGTCGCCGCCGTCGCCGAACGGCGCCGGGCTGCTGCCCGTCCCGTAGCCTCCGTCGCGATACAGGCCATCGGCGCAGACCAGGTCGACGAGCTTGGCCGTCTCGTCGACGTTGCCCCTGTCCCGGTCCTCGACGACGTGCCAGATCAGCACCCCCTCGCCGGGCAGATTGCGCTCGTAGTAGCTCGTGCCCCGCAGGCGCGCTTCGACCAGCAGATACTCCTGGTCGCCGCGGATGGGAAGCTGGTACACGGTGCCACCAGCGCTCACGTCGCGCAAGACGGCCGAGTCGATCCTCGACTCGACGAGCCGCAGTTGGCTGTTGTTCACCCCCAGCCAGCCGAGGCGCTTCAGGCTCCAGGCGCACAGCGGGTTGGGGCCGCCCTGGTCGTCCCAGCCCAGCGCTCCGTGACCCATCAACCCCCAGTACCCGATGCCTGCCGAGTCCTCCACGGGGTCGATGTCAGAACCGCCCGAGTGGCTGAGGTCGTACAGATCCACCAGACCGAGGAGATGGCCCAGCTCGTGCGCCATGTGCCCCACCGCCACCGCGAAGGTATCGCCTCGCTGGAGCGTACCGCCGGCACCGGTCACGTGGCTGTCCGCCCGGACGCGAATCCTGCCGGCCGAGGCGGCCGCGTCGGCCGTCTCGTAATCCTGGGCCAGCCCCAGCCCGGAGATCCCGGTAGCCGCTCCGCGGATGAAGCCCTCGGGCGCGGTCTGGGTCAGGACGAACAGGAAATCGACGTACCCGTCGTCGTCACCGGAGTTGGGCAGCCCGTCCGCGCCGTCGTTGTCGTACGCGCCCAGATCGAGGCGATCGTCCAGGATGGCCAGCACCTCGCGCACGAAATCGCCGTACTCGCCGCGCGGCGGCAGGTATTGCGCCTCGTCGCCGGCCACGGTGATCCACCGAGGAAACACCTCGCCCCACACCTCGAACTGGCCGCGCGACATCTCGTGGTAGTAGTGAGTCAGGCTGCCGGGCCGGGTGGGGTCGAAGAGGAGCGAGCCGAAGGCGGGGATCGCCTCGCCGGCACCCCGGCCCTCTGCCGCGAAACGGGCGAACACTGCCAGCGCGCGCACCTCCCTGGGTGCCGGCACCGGCCAGGCAGCGGTCCCCAGCGCGTGGCCGAGGAACGCTGCCAGGGCGCACGACAACAGCGCCCGCCCCACCCGCACCGGCCCGTACCGTCCCGGCTCGGGCTGCCAGGGCCCCCACTCTCTCCCCGCGAGCCATCCGCCCGGCCCGCCCGGCGGCGCGTCCGCGCAGCGGACCCCGGCCAGCATCAGGCGCCAGCGGGATGCGGCGAACCCATGCGCGCCCGGATCTCGTCGAGGCATCGGTAGAGGCGCTCGCGGAGGAAGATCTCGAGCAGATCGCCGTCCAGGTGGTTGGCCGCCGCCTCTTCCTGCAGGATGTGCAGCGCCATCTCGCGCGGCATGGCCTTCTTGTAGGGGCGATCGTCGGCGCTCAACGACTCGAAGATGTCGACGAGCGCCAGGATGCGCGCCTGCACGACGATCTGCTCGCCGCGCAGACCCTGCGGGTACCCGCTGCCGTCCAGCCGCTCGTGGTGCGTGCCGGCGATGGCAGGCACCCGCGCGAGCTTGCGCGTGAACGGAATCTGGTCGAGCATGCGGATGGTGGCCGCGGCATGGTCGTTGATCCGGCGCCGCTCCTCGTCCGTCAGGGTCCCCTTGCGGATCGACAGGTTGCGCAGCTCGTCCGCCGTCAGCGTCTCGATGCCCGCGGCTTCGCGGGCGTAGGTCTTGCCGGCCAGTGCTTGCAGGCGCGCCAGGTCGGCGTCGCGCATGAACTCGCCCGGCGTGTTCGCCCGCTCGAGAAATGCCAGGTCGTCGTCCAGCTCCGCCAGGCGCGCCTGGCCCTCCGCGGCCAGCGCCGCCGGGTCCTCGCCGGCGAGCTGGCGGCGGAGAATCTCGTTCTCGATGGCGCTGCGGAAGTACCGGAACCGCGCCCGCAGCAGCTCGATGCGGTCGAAGATCGTGCTCAGCTTGGTGGGCTTGTCGACGATCCAGTCCGGCGTGGTGATCTTGCCGATGTCGTGCATCCACGCGGCCACGCGCAGCTCGTTGAGCTCGTCCTCGGAGAACTGCACGTTCGCCAGGGGCCCCGTCTGGCAGGCATTCACCGCCTCGGCGACCACCATGGCCATCTCCGCCACGCGCCGGATGTGGCCGCCCGTGTACGGGGAGCGCTGGTCGATCGCGGTGGCCATCACGCGCACGAAGGCCTCGAACAGCTCCTCGGTCTCCTTGACCAGGCGCACGTTGTTCAGGGCCACGGCGGCCTGCGAGGCCAGCGATTCCACCAGCGACTGATCTTCCGCGGAGAAGGCCACCACGGCTCCCGTGCCGGGGGCCAGCGCGTTGATGAGCTGGAGCACCCCGACGATCTGATCCTCGTGGTCGCGCATGGGGACGACGAGCATCGAGCAGGTCCGGTAGCCGGTCAGACGGTCGTACTGCTTCGGCCCCTCGAAGCGATGGTGCGTGTCGGCATACACGTCGGGGATGTTGAGCGTCTCGCCGGTGACAGCGACGTAGCCCGAGACGCTGTTGCGATCCAGCGGCACGGGCGGCATGCCGGCATCGCCGTGGCGGCCGCCGACGAAGCTCTGCAAGGTGTCGTTCTGCGCGATCTCGAACGTCAGTCGGTCTTCCTGCTTCAGGAACAACGTGCCCGCATCGGCGTGGGTGAAGCTCCGCGCCTCGTGCAGGATGCGTTCCAGAAGCCGGTTCAGGTCTCGTTCGACCGACAGCGCCACGCCGATCTGGTTGAGGCGGCGCAGGCGATCCTCCAACTCCAGGGACTGGCCAGGCGAGGACCCCATGGGTTCGGCTCGGGCGAGTGGGGGAGGCGGAATCGGCGGCCAACGTAGGCGCGCGGGCGCGCGCTGTCAACCGCGCCGGCGAGCCGCTGGTCGCGTCCGTGCGGCGCGGATGCGGCGGCCACGGGCGCCACCGCGCTGGCGGGGCCAGCGCGCCGCGGCCACGCGCCGACGGCATGCTGCCCTGCCGAGGCCACGCGCCGCCGCGCGGCCACGCGGCGCCCGGCACCAAGCCCGTGACGCGCTAGGGAGCCGGCGCTCGCTCCACCTGCAGACCGAAGCAGTGGCGCAGCGGGCCACGGCGTTCGCAGCGGTAGCGCGCCGCCACCCGCCACTGACCCCGGTCGACGCTCAGCATCCCGTACCAGCGCCAACCAGTTCCATGGAGGGGGCGGACCGTCGCCAGACCTGGCAGGTCGTCCTCGTACTGGTACACGGCGCTGTGGTAGCTGTCGGTGGCGAAGCGGGTGCCGTGCAGGCTCAGATGCCCGCCGCGCCAGCGCTGGCGCCACAGCAGGCTCAGGGCACAGCCCCACTCGTCGGTACCGGGGCGGCGCCGCAGGCGCGTGGCGTCGAGACGCAGGCGCACCAGGGCGCCCCGGCGGGGCGTGCCTCGCTCGATGTCCAGCCGCGCCACCCGCCTGTCCTGCGCCACCGGCCCTCCCTGCTGCCAGTATGGGCCGCGGTCGCGGCGCAGCCACAGAGTCGCCGCCGTGCGGCGTTCTGGCCGCCAGCGAGCGCGACCGCCCAGGGTGGTGAGGGTGGCTGGCCGGGGGTAGTAGTAGGTCCTGGCCGGCCGCCGGTACCGGTCCGCGTAGAGCTGCCAGCCGCGCCCGTTGCCCGCCAGCATGATCCCGCGCTCGTTCTCCATCTGGTTGCGGCTGGCCGCGCCGCCGAAGAAGCTGTAGAAGCCCGGCTCGAACCGGCGCGCGAGCAGACGCCAGCGGCTTCGCCGCCTCTGCCACTGTACGAGCCCGACGGCGCCTTGGTGCCCGTCGGCGGCCAGTGCCATCTCCGCCTGCGCGCGCAGGCTGCCCCGGTCGACCCCACCTTCCACCGCCGCCAGCCCGTGCTGCCGGCCGTGGAAGGCCCAGGGCTTGCGCTCCGGTCGCCGCAGGTCCAGAGGCTGGTCGAAGCGCTCGCCGATCGCGCTGGCGCCCCAGGACCAGGCCCGCGCCCGGCGGCTGGCGCGGACGCCCGCCACGGTCATGCCGAACAGGTCGCGGCCGGCGACCTCCGCGCGCGTGACGTGGGTTCCGCTCGCCGGCAGCGAGACCACCTCGCCGGCGTCCCCCAGGCGGCCGTCGCGGACCGCGCGGCCCGCGAGCGCGGTCAGCGTCCAGCCGCCGAGCGAGTCGCGCACGGCCAGGCCCCTGATCGCCCGGTTCTCGCTGGTCGAGCGGAACCCCAGCAGCCGGCTGTCGGCGCGCGGCAGCTCGAGCGGGAGCGCCCCCATGCTGGCGCTGCGGGCGCACACCAGCCCGGCGCCCCAGCCCGGCAGCAGATCGCCGATGACGATGTCCGCCGGCCCGCTGCCGGCGCGCAGGTGGAGATAGCCGGCCCGGAAGTCGCTCCACCCGGGCTCGCCGGCGTCCCGCTCCGACAGCAGCCAGACCTCGGCCCGCGAGCCGATCTGGCCCAGCACGCGGCCGCACAGCGCCAGCTCGTGCGGATCGGCGCTGGCGCCGCGCACCCGCACGCGCGTGGACCACGCGGCTGCCACCAGTGCGTCGGCCAGCGCTTCCTCCAGCTCGGCGGCCGCCTCCTCGTCGAGCGGCTCCGCGTCGGCCAGCGCCCCAGCGCCGGGTGGGCCGGCGGACGGGCCGTCCGGCGCGGCGGCATGGGCGGCGGGCGCGGGCGCGGCCGCGGCTGCGGCTGCGGCTCCCTCGACGCCCCCCGTCGTGCCGGCCCCCAGCAGCGCTGCGGCCGCCATCCATCCCCATCTGACCAAGGGTTCGTCTCCGTCTCGAGCGGACGGGAGCAGACGAGGCAACACCTGTGCCAGCCAGGCCGACAGGGGCGTGGCAACCAGAACTGCGCACCAGAGGATCGCCGCTGCCCGGGGCGCAGGCGCTGGCGACAGGCGGAGCGCCCCTGGGCGGGCGGCCTCCTGCCAACCGCGCACTCCGTCTGTAGACTGCCGGACACGGCCGCGCCCCGGTCGGGTGACAGACGGTACCGGCCACGGGCCCTTCGCCATGGCGGCTGTGTTGCGGCACAGGCCGGACGGCGGGCGGCCGGCAGAGGCCTCTGCCGCGGCTTCTACGCAGGCGCTTGAGCGGCATCCGCGATCCGTTACCTTTGGGGCTCGATTCGCGCGCAGCGGCACGCAGGCCGGCCCTCCAGCCGGCAGGCGCGGGCGGACGCCCCGGCGATCACCGCCGGGGCCGCGGCCCGACTTCTGCTGGGCGCTTCGCCTGCGAGGAGACCACGGTGAGGTTCGCCACCTGCAACGAGTACTTCGAGGGCTGGAAGATCGAGGACGTGCTGGCCTATGCCGGCAGGATCGGCTACCAGGGGGTGGAGATCGCGCCCTTCACGCTGGCCGCGTCCGTCGAGGACATCGGCGCGGCGCGGCGCCGCCAGATCCGTCAGGCCGCCGAGGATTCGGGCGTGCAGATAGTGGGCCTGCACTGGCTGCTGGCCGCCCCGCCCGGTCTGTACATCGACCATCCGGACGAGGCCGTGCGCCGCCGGACGCGTCTGTACCTGGAGGCGTTGATCCATTTCTGCGGCGATCTGGGCGGGGAGGTCATGGTGTTCGGCTCGCCCAAGCAGCGCAGCATCCAGCCGGGCTGGGATCCGGAGGACACGTGGAAGCGCCTGCGCGACAGCTTCGCGGCGGTCATGCCGGTGGCTGCGGAGCGCGGCGTGTACCTGTGCATCGAGGCGTTGAGCGCCGAGCAGACCAACATCGTCACCACGGCCGCGGACGCGCGCCGCCTGGTGGCCGAGATCGACCACCCGAACTTCCGCACCATGATCGACGTATGCTCGGGCTCGACCGAGCGGCTCTCCGTACCGCAGCTGCTGCGCGACACGGGCGAGCTGCTCTACCACGTGCACGTGAACGACGCCAACAAGCGCGGGCCCGGCTTCGGGCAGACCGACTTCGTGGGCGTGCTCCGCACGCTGCACGAGATGAAGTACGAGCGGTACGTGTCGGTGGAGGTGTTCGACTTCGCGCCCGATCCGCGCACCATCGCCGCCGGCAGCCTGGGGTACCTGCGAGGCATCGCCGCGGCCCTGGGCTGCTAGACCCGGGCCCCGGCGTGCCGGCGGCCCCGGCTGCCGCCCGGCACGGCACCCCGGCGCCCTACAAGCCGAAAAGGAGGAGGCAATGGCCCGTGTCAAGGTGGGACTGCTCGGCGTCGGGCAGCGCGGCCTGCAGCACCTGAACGCCCTGTGGCAGCTCCCGGGGGCCCAGGTCGTGGCCCTGTGCGATCCGTATGCGGACAACCTCGCCGAGGAAAAGATCCGCCGGTACGTCCCCGGATTCGCGCTGGCCGGCATTCGCACCTACACCGAGTTCGGGCCCATGCTGGCGGACGGTGGCCTCGATGCGCTGTACGTCAGCATCCCGCCGGGCCGCCACGACGGCGAGGTGATCCGGGCGGCCGCGGCCGGCATCCACATCTTCGCCGAGAAGCCTGTGAGCCTGTTTCTCGACGAGGCGAGCGAGCAGGACGAGGCCATCCGCAAGGCCGGCGTGATCGCCACGGTGGGCTTCAACCAGCGGCACTGCGTCTGGCACACCGCCATGCGCGACTTCCTGGCGGACAAACGTCTGGTCATGATGACCGTGGTCGCCAACGCCCCGCTGGAGAGCCATTCGGTCAAGCACACCCACACCGAGGAGGCGGGGGGGCCGCGCAACCGCGTGTGGGCGGCCAATTTCGCCTGGTCCGGCTCGACCGTCGTCGAGGCGGGCATCCACCAGCTGGACCTCATGCGGTACTGGGCGGGCGACGTCGCCTGGGTGGAGGCCCGCTACATCCATCGCGACCCGCAAGACGTGCTGGACGGCGGCGACAATCCGTACGCGTACTCCGTGACCTTCGGCTTCTGCAACGGCATGGTCGGCAACCTGCTGATGACCCGGCTGCGCCGCACCTTTTTCGCCGACGGCTACCAGGACATCGCCTGGGACCACGGCCACCTCAAGCTGGAGAGCGAGGGCCCCGTCGCCTACTACTACGACGGCGAGTACCCCCCGCCCGGGCCCGTGGAGCGGGCGCGGATCCGCCACCCGCTGCCGGTGCCGCCGCGCAACGACAACACGCTGGAGATCAACCGGGCCTTCATCCAGGCCGTGGCCGAACGGAACCCGCAGTACCTGCGCAACACCTTTGCCAGCAGCATGAACAGCCTGGCGGCCGTGCTGGGCGCCAATGTCTCGGACCAACTCGGTGGGCAGCGCGTGGCGCTGGACCGTCTCCTGGTCGCCCCGCAGTACGCTCGCTTCCGCCGGAAGCCGGAGCCGCGATGAGCCAGCGCTCCCCTGGCGGCGACGGCCCTGCCGGCAGCGGCGAGCAGCTGGCGGCGGGGCCCTTCGGCCTGTGGCCCAGCCCGCTGGCACCAGCCGACCTGGCTGCCACCCGGCGCCTGCGCGACGTCGCCTGGGACACGGACGGCCAGACGCTGGTGTGGCTGGAAAACAGGGGCACGGACGGCGTGCTGGTGGCCCAGCGCGGCCACGACGCGCCGCGAGACCTGAATGCCGCCCGGCCGGCCCGCGCCCAGGTGGGCTATGGCGGCGGCGACTTCACCGTCAGCCATGGCCGCGCCTACTGGGTCGACGCGAGCGACGGACGGCTGTGCGTCCAGAGCCTGGACCACGGCCGGCCGGCACCGCTGACGCCCGCCTTCGGCAAGGCCGCGGCCCCGGCCGTCTCCCCAGACGGCCGCTGGCTGGTGTACGTGCACTCGGCAGAGGACGCGGACAGCCTGGCCATCGTGGACGCGGCCGGCCGGCAGTGGCCCCAGAAGCTGGCAGGCGGCGCCGGCTTCTACATGCAGCCGGTCTGGCACCCGCGCGGCAGGCGGCTCGCGTGGATCGAGTGGGACCCGCCCTGCATGCCGTGGGATGGCGCGCGCCTGATGCTGGCCGACCTGAGCTTCCCGGCGGGAGGCGGGCTGCCGCGCGTGCGGCATCTGCAGCAGGTCGCCGGCGACAGGGATGCCGCGGTCTTCCAGCCCGCCTTCACCCCCGACGGACGCGGGCTGGTGTTCGCTGCCGACGACGGCGACTGGAGTCGGCTGCACCTGCTGGAGCTGGACAACGGCCACCGCCGCTGCCTGACTCCCGGGCCGCACGACGTGGGCCTGCCGGCGTGGCTGCAGGGGATGCGGGTCTTCGCGCTGGCGCCGGCTGGAGACCGGCTCTACTTCACGCGCGCGGAGGGTGGAGCGCGCCGCCTGTTCACCTGCGGGCTGGCTGACGGACGCGTGGATCCGGTCGCACCGCTGGCTGGCTATTCCTGGGTCGAGCAGCCCGCAGCGGCGCCCCGCGGCACGGCGCTGGCCGCCATCGCCAGCGCCTTCGACACGCCCCCGCAGGTCGTGACCCTCGCCCGCGGTCGCGTGCGCGTGCGGGCGCGGGCCAGCGGCGTGACGCCGGCGCCCGGCCGGCTCGCGCAGCCGCAGGCGCTGAGCTGGCCCGCGGCGGACGGCACGCTCGTGCACGGGCTCTACTACCCGCCCACCCATGCCGGCGGCCCGGCCGCCGGGCGGGCGCCGCTCATCGTCGCGGTGCACGGCGGGCCGACCGCGCAGGCCGGCACGGGCTACGACGCCGGCACGCAGTTCTTCGCCACGCGCGGCTACGCGGTCCTGCAGGTGAACCACCGCGGCAGCAGCGGGTACGGCAGCGCCTATGTTCGGGCCCTGCGCGGCAACTGGGGCGTGGCCGATGTGGAGGACGCCGTCAGCGGCGCCCGCTACCTGGTGGACAAGGGCCGCGCCGACGCTGGCCGCCTGGTCATCATGGGCGGGAGCGCCGGCGGCTACACCGTGCTGCGCGCCCTCACGGTCCATCCGGGTCTGTTCCGCGCCGGTGTCTGTCTGTACGGCATCTGCGATCTGTTCGCCCTGGCCAGGGAGACGCACAGATTCGAGGCGCACTACCTCGACGCGCTGATCGGCCCGCTGCCGGCCGCCAGCGGCCTGTACCGCGCGCGCTCGCCGCTGTTCGCCGCGGACCGGCTGCAGGACCCGATCGCCATCTTCCAGGGCAGCGACGACCGGGTGGTGCCGCCGTCCCAGGCCGAGCAGATCGTGGCCTCGCTGCGCGCCCGCCACGTGCCGCACGAGTACCATGTATTTTCGGGCGAGGGACACGGCTGGCGGCAGCCGGCCACCGTCGAGGCCTTCTACCTGGCCGTGGAGCGCTTTCTCCGGAGATACGTGTTGTTCGCCTGAACAGGCCGTCGGGAAGGAAGAGAGCCGTGGAGTACGAGACCGTGGTCGGCATGGAGGTCCACGTGGAGCTGCGCACCCGCTCCAAGATGTTCTGCCGCTGCTCGGCCGACCACTTCCTGGTCCCGCCCAACCAGAACATCTGCCCGGTGTGCACCGCCCAGCCCGGCTCGCTGCCCGTGATCAACCGGCGCGCCGTCGAGCTGACCGCGATGACCGGCATGGCGCTGCACTGCCGGATCCAGCCGCGCAGCGTCTTCGCCCGCAAGAACTACGTGTACCCGGATCTGCCCAAGGGGTACCAGATCTCGCAGTACGAGGCGCCCTTGTGCACGGACGGGTGGGTGGAGATCGACGGCAGCGGCGGCCCCAGGCGCATCGGCGTGGTCCGCGTGCACCTCGAAGAGGACACCGGCAAGCTGATCCACAGCGGCCGCTCCAGCCTGATCGACTTCAACCGCGCCGGCGTGCCCCTGATGGAGATCGTCTCCGACGCCTCGCTGCGCAGCGCGGACGAGGCGTACCAGTACCTGCTGAAGATCCGGCAGGTCGTCCGCCATCTGGGAGCCTCCACGGGGGACATGGAGAAGGGGGCGATGCGGTGCGAGGCGAACATCTCGGTCCGGCCGGCCGGCAGCAGCGAGTACGGGACCAAGGTCGAGGCCAAGAACCTCAACTCCTTCCGGGCCGTCCGCAACGCCATCGAGTACGAGTCGCGGCGGCAGATCGGGCTGCTGCGGGAGGGCGGCAGCGTGCGTCAGATCACGGTGGGCTGGGACGAGGAGCTGGGCGCCACCCGCGAGCAGCGCAGCAAGGAGTCCTCGGAGGACTACCGCTACTTCCCCGAGCCCGACCTGCTGGACCTGGAACTGGATCCCGACTGGCTGGCCGCCTGCCGGGCGGCCCTGCCCGAACTGCCCGAGGACCGCGCCCGGCGGCTGCGCACCCGCCACGGCCTGAGCGAGCAGGAAGCGGCCTTGCTGGTCGACGACCGGGCTATCGCCGACTGGTTCGACGCGGCCGTGGCCCTGGAGGGTGCCGACCCGAAGCTGCTCGCGAACTGGATCACGGGCGAGCTGTTCCGCCGCCTCAAGGAGGACGAGATCGAGATCGGACAGGCCAAGGTCACGCCTGCGGCCCTCGTCGAGTTGATCGGGTTGGTCGCGGACGGCACCCTCAGCCAGACCGGCGCCCGCGAGGTCTTTGCGGCGCTCTGGAGTCAGGGCGGCTCGCCGCGGCGGCTGGTGGAGGCCAGAGGGCTGACCCAGATTACGGATGCCAGCGCGCTGGACGCCGTGGTCGCGCAGGTGATCGCCGAGAACGGCGATGCCGCGGCAAAGATCCGCGGCGGCAACCGCAAGCCCCTGCAGTTCCTGATGGGCCAGGTGATGAAGAAGACGCGCGGCAAGGCCAGCCCGCAGACCGTCACCGAGCTGCTGCAGCGGCGGCTCGGCATCCAGTAGGATTCGCCCGATGTCCATCGCCGAGGAACACTCCGTGCTGGCCGCGCTTCGGCGCCTGCTCGACGCGGTGCTGGACATGCGGACCGCTGACGACTGGCGCCGCGTCGTCGCCGCGTTCGGCGCCGAGCTGCGCCCGTTGGTGGCGTTCGACGCCGGCGCCGTCGCCGTGTGCCCCGAGCCGGCAGGCCCCTGCTGCCTGCACGGGCTGAGCGAGGATCGGCCCGAGCCGCTCGTGCTGCCGCACCCCCCGCGGGCGACGGCCGCGGCCCTCGCCCGCATGCGGCCCGTGCATCGCCCGGACCGCGCCAGCACGAGCGCCTGGGGGGACGCTCCCGGGCTCTTCGGCTGGCCGCCGGGCGCAGTCCTCGACGTGCCTTTCCGCGGCGGCACCGTGATCCTGGCCAGCCGCCGGGAGCACGCCTTCGGCACGCCGGAGATCGGCGCCACCGCGGCGCTGTCGGCCGCCGTCGGCGCGGCGCTGCGGCGGCAGCAGGACCTGGCTGCCCGTCACGCCGCCGAGGCGCGCCTGCTGGAGAGCCAGGACCTCGCGCTGATCGGCAGCCTGGCCGACGGCTTGGCCCACGACGTCAACAACCTGCTCACCGTCATCGACGGGTACGCCCAGTTGCTGCTCGCCGAGGCGCCCTCGTCGCCGGCACGATCCACCCCGGAGGCGCTGGCCCAGATCCACGCGGCGGTCAGCCAGGCAGCGGCCCTCAACGCCGAGCTGCTGAGCCTGGCGCGCCCGCCGGCCACCCGGGCGGGCGAGGTGGACCTCGGCGACCTCGTCCAGCGTCTGCCCCGGCTGCTGGCCCGCTTCCTCGGCGACCGCGTCTCGCTGGCCGTCGACGCCGCCCCGGAGCTGCCGCCGATCAGCGGCAACCCGGCCGAGCTGCGGCGCACGGTCCTCCATCTGGTGCTCGGCGCCGCCGACGCGCTGCCAGCCGGAGGCGCCATCTCCGTGGCGGTAAGCCAGACCGGCCAGCCCGCAGCGCCGGCAGCCGCGGCGACCTCGCCGCCAACGCCGACCTGGGTTCGCCTCGCCTGCCGCATTCGCGGGACAGAAGTGGACGGCGCGGCGCTCGCCCGGGCGCTCGCTCCCGCGCCGGCTGCCGGGGACTCCCAGCGACTCGCCTCGCCAGCACTGGCGGTGGCTGCGCGCCTCGCGCGGCAGAACCGGGGGCATGTCAGCCTGGCCAGCCAGGCGGAGGACGGCGCGACGCTCGAGCTGGTCTTCCCGGCGGGCGCTTCTCAGGCAGCAGCGCCGATCGCCCCGGAGGCCAGGGCGGAGGCGCCGGCCGGGCACCGCGGCACCGGGGAGACGGTCCTGCTCGTCGAGGACGATGCGGCGGTGCTGCGCACGCTGGAACGCGTGCTGGTGCGCCAGGGGTACGGGGTGCTGACCGCCCAGCGCGGCTGCCAGGCGCTGGACCTGGCCCGCCAGCACGCCGATCGGCTGCGGCTGCTGATCACCGACATCACGATGCCGGACATGAACGGCCGCGAGCTGGCCGGCACGCTCCGGGCGACGCTGCCGGGGCTCAGGGTGCTGTACGTGTCGGGATTCGCGGCCGATGCGCTGCGGGCGGCCGACCTCAGCGTGCCCGGGACGGCTTTCCTGCAGAAGCCCGTGCAGATCGGCACGCTGCTGAACACGATGCGGAACCTGCTGGAGCGCCCCTGAGCCTCCACCCACCACCCGCGCGCGCCGCGGCCGGCACGCACCGCGCGCCGAGGCGTCTCAGCGCACCAGGGCAACGCGGCACCAGACGCGCTGCCCACCCTGCTCCACTCGGACGAAGTACACGCCCGAGGCGACCTCGTTCCCGGCCGCGTCGCGGCCGTCCCAGACCAGCTTCTGCGCACCCGCGGCCGCGGCAGTCAGCAGCCTGCGGGCCACGGTTCGTCCCAGCGCGTCGCCCAGCACCACCGCGACCTGACCGGCCGCCGGCACCTCGAACGGCACGGTGACGTGGGAGTTGAAGGGGTTCGGGTACGGCACGCCCAGCGCCAGTCGACCGGGTGTGGCCCCGTCCGGAGCCACGGCCGTCGGATCGGGTTCGGCCACGAGGAAGGGCAGCCACTGCACGGGCCCCCGCAGCAGGGCGGCGATGGCGGCGCTGTCGGGCGTGCCCCAGTAGTTGCCGGCGGCCTGCAGCGTGGCCAGGCTCTGGTTGTCCACGGCCACGACGTTGTCGACGAACACGTTGCGGTCGACCGGGGCGGGAACCGGCGGCAGACCGCGCAGGGCCAGCGCGATCTGGTTGCCCTCGAATCTGTTGTGGCGCACGAGGGCCCGCGTCGAGCGCGCCTCCAGGCCGACGGCGCCGGTGGCGAACCGGCAGTAGCGGACCGTGGCGCTGTCCGCGGCCTCCAGCACCAGCCCCGGCCCGCGGCTGAACTCGGTGTGGGCGATCGAGGCAGTCGTTCCCGTCCCGATGCTCACCCCGGCGGCGCCGTTGCCCGCCACGGAGCACTCCGCCAGCGCGGCAGCCGCGCGGCGCACCGCCAGACCCGTGGCGGCATTGTCGCTGATCGCCACGCCCTCGGCGTCCAGGCGCGAGCTGGCGTACACCCGGATCCCGTCACCGGCATTGGCGGTGACGCGGCCGTCCGCGAGCTCCACCGTCCCCTCCCACCCATCCAGCTCCAGCCCGTGCCGCCTGTTGTCCGTCACGGCGAACCGCTCCAGCCGGAGGCTCTGCTCGCCGCCCCCGCTGGCCACCACTCCGGAGCGGGGCGCCGCATCCTCGAGGACTCCGTTGCGCGCGACGGTCAGGCCGGCGGCGTGCAGCGAGGCATTCCCGATGAGGATGCCCTCGCCGCCGTTGTCGCTCACCTCGACATCCTCCAGCGCCAGCCGGCCGTTCCCCTCGACGCGGATGCCCTGCTGCCGGTGCCACCGCAGCGTGGTCCGGCTGAGACTGGCCGAGCCGTTCAGCGACAGGCGCAGCCCGCTGACCGCGCACTGGCGGATGACGCTGTCCGCGACGCGCAGCGAGGCTCCCGGCTCCAGACGACCGATGAGGCCGAAGCCGGCCCGCTCCAGCCGCCAGTAGCTCGCCTCCGCCTGCGCCTGCGGCCCCAGAGCCACGCCGTACCAGATGGCGTCGGCGACTCCCGGATCGGCCGTGAACACCGCCGGAGCAGCGGCGGTGCCGCCGATGCGGAGAACGCCCTCCACCACCAGCTCGGTGAGCCGCGGCGAGGCGCCGCGCGCCGCGCCGTCCAGCCCGAACTGGACCACGGTCCCCGGCTCGACGACCAGCTCGCCCGCCGCGGGGACGACCAGGTCCATGGGCACGCGCACCGAACCGCTCCAGCGCGTCTGCCCCGCAGGAAGACGGAGCCTGACCACGCCCTGCGTGGCGCCTTCCAGGAGGAGCCCGCTCAGATCGGGGTTCTGTCCGTCCAGCAGATAGAGGCCCGCCCAGCGCCCGCGGCGGCTGCTGGCGAGCAGTCGCACGGGCCTGCTGGCGGTGCCGCGCACGTCCAGCTCGCCGAACACCAGGATCTCGCACTGGGAGGCGTCGAAACCGGTGCCGTCCCAGTCGAACGAGGCCAGGCGCACCTCGGTGCCCGCCGCCAGCACCAGGCGCGCGCCGGGCGCGACGACGACGTCGCCGTCGACCTCGACCACGCCGGACCAGGTAGTGTCCGCCGTGATCTGCCCGCGGCCCGGACGCCGCAGGCGCACGTCGGCCAGCATGTCGCCGCCCTGCCGCCGGATGCGATCGACCTCGATGCCCAGCGGCAAGTTGCGCTCGAGCCCGGTGTAGGCGGCGGCGCGCGGATTGGTGTCATAGGCAAAGCGCGTGAAGCGGACGCCGTCGAAGGGGTCGGTGGCGTCGCCGGCGTTGCCGTTGTGCGCCGCCGCGTACGCGCCGTCCTTGGCATAGAAGTCCAGATTGTCGCCGCCGGCCACCGGATCGGGCTGGGCACCCGGGTAGCCCCGGTCGGCGTACAGACCG
Source organism: uncultured Gemmatimonadaceae bacterium (assembly GCA_964591015.1). Taxonomy (GTDB): domain Bacteria; phylum Latescibacterota; class UBA2968; order UBA8231; family UBA8231; genus SLHA01. Next base: position 17,038 of record CAZPXM010000001.1, on the reverse strand, counting down.
TCGGCGCAGACCAGATCCACGCGCTTGTGGCGCTCCTCGTCGTTGTCGGCGCGCTCGTCCACGTGCCAGATCAGCAGGCCGCTGGCCGGGACGTTCCGGTTGTAGTACGAACCCGAGGCCTGCCGCCCCTCGAGCAGGAAGTACTCGTCCTGGGTCAGGGGGATGCGGTACACCCGTCGCCCCACCAGCGCGTCCGGGACGATCAGATCGGCGACATCGGCGGTGATGTCGACCACCTCCACCCAGCCCAGCTTCGCCAGCGACCAGGCGCAGAACGCGTTGGGGCCATCCTCCACACCCCAGCCCTCGGTGCCCAGTCCCATCAGGCCCCACTTGCCGATGCCCGCGCTGTCCTCGGCCGGATCCAGCGTGCCGTCGGCGCCGATGGTGCTCTGATCGAAGAGGTCGACCAGCCCGAGGACGTGGCCGAACTCGTGGCACATGGTGGCCGCGGCGACGCTGAAGGTGTGAGCACGCTGGGTGCTGCCGCCGAAGCCGCCGTACCGGCTGCGAACGCGGATCACCCCGCCGCGCGCCGCCGGATCGTCGCTCAGGTAGTCGGACTCCAGGTTCAGCGAGGCGTAGCCGGTGGCCCGATCGAGCAGGAAGTAGCGCGGCACCGTCAGCAGGTTGACGAAGACGATGTCGACGTACCCGTCGTCGTCGCCGGAGTTGGGCCGGCCATCGGGCCCGTCGTTGTCGAAGAGCCCGAAGTCCGTCTCGGCGTCCGCCTGCTCGAGGATCTCCCGGTTGAAGCGACCGAAATCGCCCAGCTCGGTGCCGCTGGCCGCCAGGTAAGCCGCGGCCGGCGCGCGCGAGCTGTAGCGGCGCGGCAGCACGCTCCCGCTGACGCGCAGCAGGCCGCCGGACATCTCCTGGTAGAAGTGCGCGAAGCTGCCGGGAACCGTGGGATCGAGCAGCGCTGCGGCCCAGCTCGGCGGGTAGTCGACCCCCGGAGCCTCGCCGGAGAACTTGGCGAAGACGATCATGGCGCTGTGGGAGCCAGCCACGCGGGCCGGCTTGACCGCCCGGCCGCATGCCGGGTCACGCGCCTCGGCACAGAACAGCACCTCGGCCGGCGCCGGGCCGCCGCCAGACAGCGCCAGAACCAGGCCCAGACCGGCCAGCCAGCGCCGCCTGCCCGTGCCCGCCGGCGCCAGCCGCCACCGCGCGCCTCCGGAGGGCGTCCAGGGCGCCATCGCCGGCCATCCGCTCAATGGATCACGTCGCCCATTCTGCCGAAGCGTATCCGCCCGGGCAGGCGCCACAGGAAGGCGGCCATGACCTCCGGCAGCGACGCGATGCCGGTGTAGTACGGCCCCCGCGTGTCGTCCGCCCAGGACCAGTAGATGTTGATCGCCTTCCCCTTGATGAGCCGGCGCGGCACCGCCCGCCAGTACCTGCTGTCGGCGCTGTTGTCGCGGTTGTCGCCCATCATGAAGAAGCAGTCCGGCGGCACGATGTACGGACCGAAGTTGTCGCGGGGGTTGGCGGAGCCGGCATAGCAGTGTGGATCGGTGTGCTTGGCCAGCGGCGGCTCCTTCACGGGCTGGCCGTCGACGTACAGCACCTTGTCGATCACCCGCACCTCCTGGCCGCCCACGGCCACACATCGCTTGATCAGGTCGCGGCCGGGCTCGACCGGGGACTTGAAGATGACGATGTCGCCCGGCTGCGGGTCGCGCAGTGCCGGCAGCCGGAACAGGTGCTGGCCCGTGAACGGCACGTCCACGGGAATCCCGTACACGAACTTGTTGGCGAGCAGATAGTCGCCCACCAGAAGCGTGTCCTCCATGGATCCGGAGGGTATGTAGAACGCCTGCACCACCCCGGTGCGGATGACCAGCGCCAGGCCGATCGCGATGAGGATCGACGAGGCGTACTCCCGGACGACGGACCGCTTCGCACTGCTGCTGCTCGCCATGTGCACCCCTCGCTCCATTCGGGCCTGGTGGCTGGCTTGCACCGGCCGCCCAGACGCAGTCCTGCCGCTCACTGCTCTACCGGCACCACCTCGCCGGTCTGCACCGACCGCACCGCTGCCGCGAGCACGCGCTGCGCCCGCAGGCCATCCTCGCCGGAGCCGTCGATCCGCGCCGGCTCGACGCCGGCCTCCACCTGGCGGACGAAGGTCGCCAGACGGTCGCGGAAGGTGTCCTCGAAGTCCCTGAACCCGCCGAACAGCGGGTTGGTGTACACGCGCTTCACCGGGTCGCCCGCCGGGTACAGCGTCAGCTCGCGCCACATGTCCTCCAGCACGAAGCGCCCCTTCATGCCGGCGACCTCGCAGCGCTCCATGGGATGCCCGCGCTCGATGTCGTACGAGCCCGTCAAGTGTCCCACGCACCCCGAGGCGAAGCGCAGGTTGAACTGCGCCGTCGACCAGATCGTCCGTCCCGGCGCCCGCGTGGCGAAGCAGTGCACCGCGACGATGTCGCCGCAGAAGTACCGCAGCACGTCGACGCTGTGCGGGTGCAGGGCCTTGAGGTGAAACCAGGGCGAGCTCTCGCGCGGATTCTGGATCCAGATGCTCATGTTGGCGAAGAGCTGATGCCCGACCAGCCCCTCGTCGACCCACTGGCGCGCCAGGCGGGCGGCCGGCGTGAACCGATGGTTCAGGTTGATGCCGAAGCACAGGCCGCGCTCCCTGGCGCAGGCCACCATCTCCTCGGCGGGCGCGATCTCGTTGCAGATCGGCTTCTCGCACAGGACATGCAGACCGGCCTCCAGGGCCTGGATCGTCGGCTCGTAGTGATCGCTCCCGTACTCGACGCCGCCGGTGGTCACGCTGACCATGCTCAGCTCGGCGGCCGCCAGCATGTCGGCGACGGCGTAGAACGCCGGCACGCCCAGCCGCGCGCTGGCCGCATCCGCCCGCTCGGCGATCCGGTCGCACACCGCCACCAGCTCGACGTCCGGCAGCTCGCGGTAGATGCTCGCGTGCCGGTTCCCGATCGGTCCCATGCCAATGACGCCTACCCGCTGCATGCGTTCCTCCTCCGTGCTGACGCACCACCCCCGCCAGCCACCCCTCAGCTCGCCAGCGGCGCCGGTGCCACCACCCCGTACTCGGCTGCCAGGGCCAGCAGCCGCGCCCACGTGACCGGGTCGACGGGCACGCCGGTCCGGGCCCGCGCCCGACTCGCCGCGTACGCGTGCTCGCCGGGCAGCAGCCAGCGGCCGCCGCCGGGCCCGCCGCCCTGCGCGTGCAGCCAGTCGATGAGACGCTCGGTGCGGGCCCCGTACTCCTCCCAGGCCTGAAAGGCCTCCACCCGCAGCACGGCGACGAACAGCGCATTGCCGCCCGGCGCGCCCGGCGCGCCCGGCGCGCCGCTGCAACCCGCTCCGGACAGGGCCCCGGCCAGCACGTCCAGCAGCATGCCCAGCCCGAAGCCCCGGTGACCGAACTCCGGCGCGCCCAGCGGCTGCAGGGCCCCGGGAGGATCGCCGTAGTACGCCTCGACGTCCACCGTCTCGGCGCCCCGGGCATCGACCAGCGCGTGCGCCGCGGCGCCGCCCTGCCGCCGCCACAGCCGCAGACGACCGCCCGACACCGCGCTGGTGGCCATGTCCACCAGAATGGGCCACGGCCGGAGCGTCGGCACCGCCACGCACAGCGGGTTGGTCGACAGCCGGCGCCCGCGTCCGTGCGGCGGCGCCACTGCCAGGTCGCCGCCATGCCCGTTGGCAGCCACGATCGCGAGCATGCGAGCCGCGGCGGCGCGCGCGGCGAACGGCCCCAGACGGGCCAGGTAGCCGCAATCGCGGACGGCGACCACGCTGAGCGCGCCGTCTGCTGCGCGCGCCATGGCCAGCTGCACGGCTGCCACGGCCGTCACCGGCCCGAAGTTCCAGTTGCCGCTGGCCTGCACCAGGCCTCCGTGGTCCGCCACCACGACGAACGGGGCGCCGGCCCGCACCGCGCCGGTGCGCAGCAGGTCCAGATACTGCTGCAGCCGCAGGATGCCGTGCGTGTCGTGACCGGCCAGGTTCGCCTCGACGAGGTGCTCGGCCACCAGGCGCGCGTCCGCCGCCGGCGCGCCCGCACGCGCCAGCAGGGCAGTACCCAGCGACACGAGGCCAGCAGCGTCAAGTCGGGGCATCGATCACCACGAGCGCTCCGGTCCAACAACCAGCAGCGCGTTGGCCACCTGGCGCTCGCCCGTGCGGTCCGATGGGCTGTTGACGATCCGCCGGTTCACCACCATGGTCGTCGAGCCGCCCCCGTCGAAGTTGAGGGCCTGGTGTGCTGGCAGCCCCGACCGCGAGATCGCCCCCAGCCGGCCGCCCATGAAGGACGCCAGCTCGGTCAGGCTCATGCCGGCGCTGTATCCCGGCTGGCGGCCGTCGACGACCACCAGGTAGAGTACGGCACCGTCGCGCGTGTACCCCGCCGCCGTGCGGGGATGCCGCTCCGCCGCGAACGCCTCGCTCAGCCGCTCGGCGGCATATTCGACCGCCACCTGCCCGTCCCGCAGCAGCCGCGGTCCGCCGCCGATGGCCTCCTCGTACGCCGCGCCGGCCGCGAGCAGCCCGTCCTCGGGAACCAGGTGCAGACAGAGCCCCAGCGTGTCGCCCGGCGCGACGAGCTGACCGGCCGGATGCCGGCTGCCGGCGGCCGCCAGCCAGTGGCCGCGATCGAGCAGCAAGGGCCAGGCCTGCCGCCGAATCTGCCGCACCAGGACCGGCACCGTGTCGTTGATGGCGCTCCCCTCGCCCAGCGGCAGCAACTGCAGCCCCACCGCGGCGCGCACGGTGTCGCCCGCAAGCGCCGTGCAGGCGCTGAACAGGCTCAGCTCCTCCGGCCGCGGCGCCCGCCCGTATGCGCTGATCGAGTAGCTGACGCCGAAATCGTCCAGCAGCTCCGCCCGCAGCTGGAACCGCCCGATCTGGCATCTGCCCTGACTGTCGATAACCAGCGCGGAGCGTCCCACCGGCGGGCGCAGCAGGCACCCGTTGCGGATCTGCAGCCCGAGGGCGCGTCCCTGCTCGCCTTCCTGCGCGAAGAAGTCGCCGTTGATGGCCGCCAGCGCCTGGGCACCCAGCTCGCTCACCCGCGCCAGACCGCCGTCCGCGGCGCTGGCGGTGCGCAGCCGGTAGCCGGCCGCCCAGGCCCGCTCGAGATCGATCTCGACGACGTTGATGCGCCAGGGGCCCCGCACCAGGTAGACGCTGTGGTGCCAGATACCCGGGGCGAGCGACTGGCTGTGCCGCTCGACATCGCCGGGCACGCAGGCGGTGGCGATCAGGGCCGCCGCGCCTGCGGCCACGCGCACGGCGAGGCCGACGGCGCCAGGACGGAATCCTGTTCTGGCAGAAGCGCTCACGGACCGGACCGACCGCAACGGACGGAAGCGCACGATGGGTGGGAATGTCGCAGGCGGCGCGCGAATCTAGCGGCACGGTGTGTCGGTGTCAAGCATGCCCCCGGCCAAGCGCCGGCCCGGCGGGCCTGGTGCCAGCAGCGCGGGCCTGCACGCCTGCCGGCAGCCCGTGGCTGGCAGGGGCAGCGCCGCGCGCCTATCTTGGCCTGTGCGGCCGCCACGGCGAGACCGCGGCGCCGCACCCTGCAGCCGTCCCTACCACTCAGCGCAGAGAGCCGACCATGCCACGGATACCCGAACGGAACCTCAGCCCGCAGCGCCTGTTCATGGAGCTGGCAGCGCGGCACCGACCGGAGTGCGCCTTCGAGGGCAGCGGCGCCGCCGACTTCAGGCGGTGGCAGCAGCAGACGCTGCCGCGCGTGCTGGCCACCCTCGGCGACAGCCCGGCCCGGGTGGACCCGCGGCCCGAGCTGAGCGCGGAATGGGAGGAACACGGACTCATCCGCCAGCGATGGCTCATCGATGTCCAGGAGCATCTGGCTGCCGTGCTGCTGGTGAACCGTCCCCGCAGCATGGCTGCCGGCGAGCGGCGACCGGCGATCCTGTGCTGCCACGGACACGGCCCCTTCGGCAAGGAGCCGGTGATGGGCAACGCCTCCAGCCCCGAACTGGCCCAGAACATCGCCATGCACCGGTACAACTACGGCCAGGTCATGGCCGAGCAGGGCTTCGTCACCTACGCGATCGACTGGATCGGGTTCGGCGAACGCAACGACAACAACAAGCCGAACCATCGCCCGCAGGCCGGCCGCGACTGGTGCAACCTGTACTACCTGCACGCCACGATGCTCGGCACGACGCCGCTGGCGATCAACGTGGCCCACGGCAAGGCAGCCACCGACGTCGTCCTGGGACTGCCGTTCGTCGAGCCGCAGCGGCTGGGCGTTATGGGGCTGAGCGGCGGCGGCACCATGACCCTGTGGATGGCGCTCTGCGACCCGCGCTTCACCGCCGCGGAGATCATCTGCTACAGCGACCTGTGGGCGGCCTTCGGCATCCGCGACCTCAACTACTGCGGCATGCAGGTGGCGCCCGGGCTGTACAAGCTGGTCGATCTGCCGGACCTCCAGGGCCTGCTGGCGCCGCGCCCCCTGCTGATCGACATCGGCGTGCACGACACCTGCTTCCGCATCGATACCGCCATGGCCTGCTACCGGCAGGTCGAGGCGATCTACGCGGCGGCCGGCGCCCGCCAGAACCTGGAGCTGGACCTGCACCCGGGGGAGCATGGCTGGGGCGGCAACCGCTCGGTGGGGTTCTTCGGCCGCCACCTCGGGCTGAACCCGTAGGGGGGAGGCGCGCACGCGGGGCCCTGCCCGCCGGCCGGCGGGGGCGGTTTGGCCTGCCGCGCCGCCGGGTCCATATTCGCCCGCCGATCGACGGCGGCAGGCGCGGGCCGGCAGGCTGTCCTGTTCGGTCTGCCGGCGCCGCGCCGCGCGGCCGGTTCGCTGCGGATGCCGACGGGATGTTCGCGTTCAACAAGTATCCCGTGCTCACGGATGGCTGCATCGATCTGCGGGTCGAGCGCGAGTACGACGGCGACCCGCCGCGCGGGTGGGCCCCTTCGTACGACTTCCGCGTCGATCTGCACGGCCGCCGGGAGCGCGTCGGCAGCATCTCGCTGCGCATCGGCGACACGGACTTCCTGCGGCTGTACGCCGGCCACATCGGCTACGGCATCTCGCCGCCATTCCGCGGTCACCGCTACGCGGCCCGCGCCTGTCTGCTGGTGCGCGGCGTCGCCCTGGATCACGGCATGGACAGGCTGTGGATCACCTGCGACCCGGACAACTGGGCCTCGCGCCGCACGTGCGAGCTGATCGGGGCGCGGCTCGTCGAGATCGTCGACGTGCCGCCCGACAACGAGATCTACCGGCGCGGCGAGCGACGAAAATGCCGCTATCACTGGCACTTCGTGCTCGACGCGCCGCCGACGATCGAGATGCCCGCGATGCCAGGCGGGCTGCGGTAGGGCACCGCACCGCCCGTCCTCGGCGCGCCCTGGGGCGTCCGCGGCGGGGAGCGCCTGGCGTTCCGCTTCGCTGCGACTCGCTCTGGATCGGTTCGATTGGACCACCGACTGCGCGACTTCATCCAGCAGGCCGAGCAGCGCGCCTGGGCGCCCCACAGCAGCCCGAAGGAGGAGCACTGGACCCACGCCTTCTTCGCGCTCTACCCTGACCTCCCCCTGGCGGAGCGGCAGGCGCGCAGCATGGCCTACGCGCTGGAACACGAGCCGGTGTTCATCCATCCGCACACGCGCCTGGCGGGCCAGATCTACCAGGCCTGCCCAGGAGCCGGCTCTCCGGAGTACAGCGGCAGCCCGTGCCACCCGGGGTGGGACGAGTTCTGCGTGCTCCGCAATGCCGACAGGCGCTGCGCGGCGCGGCTGGCCGGCGCGGACGAGTACGCCCGCTACTTCACGCCCGGCGGGTACCCGGGCCACATCGCCTGGGATTACGGCATGCTGCTGGCGCAGGGAGTGGAAGGGATACTGGCGCGCTGCGACGCCGAGGCAGCCAGACACGCCGCGGATCCGGTGGCGCAGAGCTTCTACGCCGGCGTGCGCATCGTCTGGGCGGGGCTGCTGCGGTGGGTGGAGCGACACGTACAGGCGCTGGAGCGAGCGGCGGCTACCTGCACCGATGCCGCGCGCCGCGCCGAGCTGCGCGCCATGGCCGCCCTCTGCCGGCGCGTGCCCCGCCAGCCCGCGACCACCTTCCGCGAAGCCGTCCAGGCCTTCTGGTTCCAGCACCTGGCCGTCATGTTCGAGAACCCGTTCGGGGGCAACAGCCCGGGCCGGCTCGATTACTGCCTGTGGCCCTATCTGGAGCGGGACCTGCGCTGCGGCCGCGAGGACCTGGCCAGTGCCCGCGAGCTGGTCACCGAGCTGTTCGTCAAGCTCCACGAACGCATCGCCCCGGCCGACGGCTGGGTGGAGGCGCTGCCGGTCGGCGGCTGCGATCGCGACGGCACCTGCGCGATCAATCCCTTGTCGTACATGATGATCGAGGTGATCGCCGAGCTGCGCCAGACCCATCCATCCGTGTACGTGCGGCTGCCGGCGACCGCGCCGGCCGACTTCGTCGAGCTGACGGTCAGGTACCTGCTCCAGGGCGGCAACCGCGCCCAGGTCTACGGCGACGAGGCCGTCATCGAGGCGCTGCACCGGGCCGGCGTGCGCCTGGAAGACGCCCGCCACTGGACGGCGGGCGGGTGCATGGAGGTGTCGCCGCAGGGCGCTCAGTGCGACCTGTTGTTCTGCTTCGCCCACAACGTCGCGCGCACCCTGGAGCTGGTGCTCAACGGCGGCCGCCTGCTGCTGACCGGCGAACGGGCCAGCCCGCATGGCCGGACGCTGGCGGACTACGCGACCTTCGAGGAGCTGTACGCGGCCTTCGAGGCGGAACTGGCGCGCGAGCTGCAGATCCTCTGCCAGCGGCTGGACGTGTACCTGGAGACCTACGCCGAGTTCCGGCCCTCGTTCCTGCTGTCCACCATGGTGCACGACTGCCTCGCGCGCGGCCGCAACCTGAACGCGGGCGGCGCCCGGTACACGAACTACGGAGGCAGCGGGGTGGGCATCCCCAATGTGGGCGACAGCCTGTTCGCGCTGCAGGAAGCCGTGTTCGCGCGCCGGCGCTATACCGGCGCGGAGGTGCTGGCGGCGCTGCGCGCGGACTTCGCCGGTCACGAGGCCATGCAGGCCTACCTGCGCGGCCTGCCCAAGTACGGCGCCGACCACGAGGCCGCCGACGCCATGACCGACCGCGTGCTGCGCTCGTTCGCCGCCTGCCTGGCTGCGCACCGCACGCCCCACGGAGGCACCGCGGTGCCCATCATCCTCGGCTTCGTCTGGGTCGTCACCTTCGGCGAGCAGGTCGGCGCCACGCCCGACGGCCGGCGGGCCCGCCGGCCGCTGGCCCACGGGCTCTCGCCGCAGTCCGGCGCGGCCACGGCGGGCATCACCGCCGCCATCCATTCGGCCACGCGCCTGTCGCTCGACCGCGTCGGCGGCGGCGCCGCCATGATGTGGGACCTGGATCCGGCCTGGGCCGCCCCGGCGACCGTGACGCCGCTCCTGACCACCTTTCTGCGCCGGGGCGGGCACATCTTCCAGGGCAACGTGGTGTCGGTGGAGACGCTGCGCCAGGCCCAGCAGCACCCCGAGGAGCACCGGGACCTGCTGGTGCGCGTGGCGGGCTACTCGGCGCGCTTCACCGCGCTGTCGCCGGCAACCCAGAACGAGATCATCGACCGTCACCGGTACGGCGCCTGGCCGGATCGGGCTGGCCGGCCGCGCCGCGGCGACCGCGGCGCCGCGGTCGCGCCCACTGCCTGACACGGCCGCGCCCGGGAGGCACCCATGGACAGCACCCTTGACCTGTTGCGTCAGCCCGCCGGCGAGCCGGACCCGTGGTACTCGTGGACGCCGATGCCCAGCCTGGCGCCGGCTTTCGCCCGACTGCCGGGAGAGCTGGTGATCCGCGGGCAAGGCAATCCCAACTGCTTCGGCGCCTGGTGCCGGCGTGTGCCGGCCGAGCCCGGACAGGTCTACCGCCTGCGCGTGGAAGCAGGCGCGGCGGGCATCGACGACCCGGGCTTGCACCTGACGCCGCACATCGTCTGGCGACGCGGCGATCTGCCGGAGGATCAGTGCGCCCAGGATGCCGTGCGCCGCTGGCAGAAGACCGGCGACACCCTGGTCGCCGAGGACACCTTCCGCGCCCCGGCCGCGTGCGACGGCGCCGAGATCCGGCTTCTGCTGCGGTATGCGCCAGGCGGCAGCGTCGCCTTCCGGCAGGTCCGGCTGGGCCCCGGGCAACTGCCCGGCCCCCGTCTCGTCCGGCTGGGGACCATGCGCTGCTGCCCGCCGCGCCCGGCGACCCCTGCCGACCACATCCGCACGTACGGCGAGCGCATCGACCAGCTCGCGCGCCTGGGCGCGCAACTGGTGCTGCTGCCGGAGACCGCCAACACGGCCGCGCTGCCGCCTGCCCGAGGCATGGACCTGTGGGCGCAGGCGGAGTCCATCCCAGGTCCGTTCTGCCAGATGCTGGCTGCCAGGGCGCGCGCCTGCGGCTGCCACGTCGCCGCCGGCCTGCTCGAGCGCGACGGCCGGTTCCTGTACAACGCCGCCGTGCTCTTCGACGCTCGCGGCGAGCTGGTCGGCAGACAGCGCAAGGTGCACCCCTACTGGCCAGAGGAGCCGGCCGGCATCTCCCCCGGCGACCAGTTCGCCGTGTTCGGCACCGAGCTGGGCACCTTCGGGTTCATGATCTGCTACGACAGCTGGTGGCCGGAGTCGGCGCGGGCGCTGGCCCTGGCGGGCGCCGAGGCGATCCTGTTCCCCAACGCCGGCTACGAGCCCCGGCTGCTGCCCGCGCGCGCGATCGACAACAACGTGTACATCGTCGCCGCGTCCCTGCACTCGCCCGCGGGCATCGTCGACCCTGTCGGCACGTGGCTGGCCAGCTCTGCCGCCGACGGCGTGCTGGCGGTGGCGGTGGACCTCAACGACAGGCCGAAGTGCCATCCCAATGCCGGTGGCAACCTGAACAGCGCGCCAGGCGGCGCGGGCTGGTCCCGCAACGCGCGGGACGCGAGCCTGTATGCGCGCATCGCTGCCGCCGTATCGCAGCCGGTCTGATCGACTGGCGCGGCGGCGCAGCCGCACGACCGGCTCTCGCTTGACCCCCGGCCCGCTTCCTGCGTACGTTCCGGCCCGCGAGCGACTCGAGCGACGGCGCGAGGCAGCCGTGGACCTGCTCCGCGCCGCCGTGCCGCCTCAGGACAGCTTCCGGAGGAATGCCAGGATGGACGAGATGACGAGGATCGGTCGAGCGCTGCTGGTCGCGGGAGCCGCAGTCTGCCTCGCCGCCGCGGCGGCGCTGGCTGCCGGGTTCCAGATCCCCGAGCAGGGCATGGGTCCGTTGAGCATGGGCATGGGATCGGTGGGCCTGGCCAACGACCTGTCGGCCGTGTACCACAACCCCGCAGGACTGACCCAGTTGAGCGGGCTGAACGCCTCGGTGACGCTGGTCGGCATCATGCCCAGCGCCACCTACACGCGCAAGAGCCCCACCGGCGCCGTCATCGGCAGCGCCGAAGTCAAGGACGATCCCATCCCGGTGCCGGCGTTCGCCGTCTCCACCCGCCTCGGCGACCGGCTCACCGTGGCCGTGGGCGCGTACGCACCGTACGGCCTCAGCAGCGAGTACAGCAACGACGGCGTCCAGCGCTACATGACGACCAGAATCGCCCTGTCCACTGCGTACATCGGCCCGTATGCGGCCTGGCAGGCCACGCCCCAGCTCTCCGTGGGCGCCGGCATCCAGTACGTGTACGGCAAGGCCGAGCTGGGCCAGCACGCCAACTATGGCGGGGCCTTGCTGCGCAACGCGACGACCATGGCCGCAGCGGGCGACAGCACCCTGCTGACCGCGCTGGCCGGCTTCGAGGGCGACCCCGCCGCAGCCAACGAGGACGCGCGCCTGGACGGGGTGATCGACGTCAGGGATGCGACGGACAACGCCATCGCCTTCAACGTGGGCGCCCTCTACCGCCTCAGCGACGCCTTCCAGGTCGGGGCGGTGTTCCGCAAGGGCGTCGACCTGGAGGTCGAAGGCGACGTGGAGTTGGCCGTGCCCGCCGCGGTCACCCAGTTCTCCAATGGGGTTATCCAGTCGCTGACTACCACGGGCTCCACCACCGTGTCCCTGCCCGACGTCATCGGCGTGGGCCTGGCCCTGCGGCCCACGCGGGAGCTGCTGCTGACCTCGGAGATCAACTACCATCTCTGGAGCGCGTACGAGGACATCGACTTCGATTTCGCGGTGAACGACAACACGCTCCCGAGTCCGTCGGCGCACTACCTGCCGGACGCCGCCAATCCGCGCGACTGGCGCGATACCGCCACGCTGCGCCTGGGCGCGCAGTACGAGCTGCAGTGCCGGCACCGGCTGCGCTGCGGCTACCTGTACGACCAGTCGCCGATGCCCAACAAGTCCCACGGCCCCGAGCTGCCGATGAACAACCGGAACGGCCTCACGTTCGGCTACGGGCTGAGCGCCGGGCACTTCACGCTGGATGTGGCGTACGCGCACCTGTTCATCAAGGATCGCAGCGTGTATCTGGAGGAGACGATCCGCGGCCGCGATCCGGTCAGCGGCACCATCACCAACCCCAGCGTTCTGCCCATCGGCGACTACGAGGCGGCCGGCAACATCGCCGGCGTCGGCCTGAGCGTCAGCTTCTGAGCCGGGGCCCCGGGGCACGAGCACGAGCGGGGCCCATCACGACAGCGTGGCGCCGGCAGCCGCAGCGGCGCCGGCGCCACGCTGCTTACTGTGCAGGCAGAGACATGGACGCACGCACCGGCGGCGCGGCTTGCGTACTGGCGCTGGCCACGATGGTTCTGGCGGGAGAGGCAGAAACGGTGAGCACGGACTGGCAGTTCCCCTGGCCCGAGGCTGGCATCGCTCGGTACACCGCCTATCGCGCCACCGGCCCGATCCTGGTGGACGGCAGTCTGGACGAGCCGAGCTGGCAGCAGGCGCCGCGCTCGCCGCGCTTCGCCGACCTGGTCCGCGGCCGGCCGGGCATCCACGACACGCGCGCCGCCGTCCTGTGGGACGACGAGAACCTCTACGTGGCGTACTGGGTGGAGGAGCCCTTCGTCGAGGCCACGCTGACGGAACGCGACGCTTTGATCTACACGAACAACGATGTCGAGCTCTTCATCGCCGGTCAGGACGCCTACTACGAGCTCGAGATCAACAGCTTCGGCACGATCTACGAGGTGTTCTTCATCTGGGAGGAGGCGTACGAGCGAGCCGGCTATCACCGCCGCCCCGAGTTCGCCCGGCACGCCGCCGGCGTGCGCGACTTCGCCGGCGTGGGCTTCCAGCCGCATCCGCGCGGCAACCGCATCGGCTACTGGAACTGGGACTTCCCGGGGCTGCGCACCGCCGTGCAGGTGGATGGGACCCTCAACGACAACCGCGATCGCGACCGCGGCTGGCGCGTGGAGCTGGCATTGCCGTGGTCCGGCATGGAGCCGCTGGCCGCGCCGGACGGCCGGGCTCTGCCGCCGCGCGACGGCGACGTCTGGCGGATGGACTTCTCGCGGTTCAACCAGTACCGGGAAGCACCGCCCGCCGACGATCCGGGCGGTTGGGCCTGGAGCCCGCACGGTGCCTGGGACTCCCACATCCCCGAGGTCTTCCCCTACGTCCGCTTCTCCGCCCAGCCGGTGACGGCAGCCGAGCGCTGACCGTCCCGCCCGCGGCCCTGGCGAGGCTGCGGGCACTCCCTGCCGCCGCGGCAGACCGCGATGGCGTCTCGCTCGACAGAGGAGAGCGGCTCATGTACGTGCTGCTGGCCTTCGACACCGAAGACGTGTACTTCCCGCCCGAGTACCGCATCGACGACATCCCCGGCTGGCTGGCCCGGACCCTATCCGAGGTCGGCATCACCGGCACGTTCTTCGTCATGGGCGAGAAGGCCGAGGAACTGCTGCGCCGAGGCCGCCGCGACGTCCTGGAGCAGATGCGACCGCACGCCATCGCCTCGCACCAGCAGGGCAATCGCTACCCGCTGCTCCCCCAGGTGGTGGCCGGCAAGGGCTGGGACGACGGCATGGCTGCGGTCCGGCAGTACGAGGACTGGGTGAGCGAGCGGCTGGTGGCGGCGTTTGGCCGGCCGCCGGTCGGCTTCTCGCGGCACAACTGCTATTTCGCGCCCCAGCACGTGGCCGTGGCGGGCGAACGTGGCCTGCCCTACATGTACCTGCCGCTGCAGATCCCGGGGTCGAGCCAGCCGCTCTGGTACGCCAACGCGCTGACGTTCCCCAGCGCCGGTCCCAGCACGTACAACGGCTTCGACCGCATCTACAGCCGCGACGACCAGTTCGCCAGGCACTTCGCGGGGCTGGAGGCGTTCGTCCGCCAGCGCCTGGAGGCCGGCGACGAATGGATCTGCGTGTTCGGCTGCCACCCGGTGCAGGTCATGGCCCGCGAGTGGCTGGAGCACCACGCCCTGGCCAGCGGCCGGGCCCGCTCGCCGCAGGAACTGGGCTGGCACTACCGCGTGAAGCCCCGGCACGAGGAAGAGCGGGCCAAGGCCAACTTCCGGCGCCTGTGCGTCTTTCTCAAGGAGCACCCGGACCTCGAGGTCGTCGGGCTGGACGAGGCAGCGCGCCTGTTCGGCCATCAGCCCGGCCAGATCGGCCGCGATCAGCTCGTGGCGTACGCGCAGGACCTGGTCCGCGAGGAGCGGATCTGCCTGCACCAGACCTTCTCGCCCGCCGAGCTGCTGTGCGCCCTGGCCGAGAGCCTGGCCGCCGCCGGACCGGGCGGCGACCTGCCCGAGGAGGTGCCGCGCCGGGCCGCGCTCGGCCCGCCCTCGCGCCCGCGCCAGGCGCCCGAGCTGGAGACCATCACCCGAGCCGAGCTGGGGGCAGCCTGCCAGCGACTGGTCGAGCACGTGCGCGCCCGCGGCGAGCTGGCCGCCAACGTGGCGCTGGCACGCGGCGAGCTGGGCCTCGGGCAGCTCGCCCTGCTGTGCGGCCGGGCCTACCTGGCCGAGGCTCGCTACGACCGCTACGAACGCCTGGCGGTGCCGGCCGCACCGCGGTACCCGCAAGTGGCGTACACGCTCGACGCCTTCGTGCGGGAGGCCATCGGCGACCACTGGGCCATGCCGCTGGACTTCTCCTGCGAGGCCCTGGCCGAACAGGCCCGGCTGCAGACCTGGACGGTGAAGCCGGCGTGGCTGTCGCCGCCGCCGGGTCCGGTCTGCGGGCGGCCCTACGCGGGCCGGGTGCGCTGGGGCGCCGCCCCATGACGCAGATCCCGGCCGCCGCCGCTGCCGGGCCGTCGCCAGGGCGCCCGCCGGCGCCGTGGTGGAGCTACGCCCTGCTGCTGGCGGCGGCCCTGGGCTGGAGTCTCGGCGGGGTCTTCATCAAGTCCGCGAGCCTGTCGGGCCCGGTCATCGCCTTCTATCGCTGCGCGGTGGCCGCCGTCTTCCTGGCGCCGATGGCCTGGAGGCAGCGCCGGCCGCTCGATCGGCGGCAGCTCGAGGCGGCGGCAGCCTACACCGCCACGGTCGTCCTGCTCGTGCTGGCCACCAAGCGCACCACCGCGGCCAACGCGATCCTCCTCCACTACACGGCCCCGCTCTACGTCTTCGTGGCTGGTGTCCGCCTGCTCGGCGAGCGGCCGGCGCGCCGGGACTGGCTGTGCCTGGGGGTCGCCCTGGCCGGGGTGGCCTGCATCTGCAGCGGTGCCGGCGGCGCCGACACGGCCGGCATCGGCTACGGCCTGGCCAGCGGCATGGCGTACGCGCTGCTGATCCTGCTGCTGCGCCGCGAGCGCGGCCGGCGGGCCATCTGGGTGACCTTCGCCAACAACGCCGCGGCAGCGCTCGTGCTGCTTCCCTGGGTCCGGCACGGACTGGCGGCCAGCCAGCGCGATCTGCTGCTGATGCTGGCCATGGGCGTCGTGCAGCTGGCCGTGCCCTACGTGCTGTTCAGCAAGGCCATCGCCCACCTCGCCGCCAGCGAGGCCGCGCTCATCCTGCTGCTCGAGCCCATGCTGAACCCGGTGTGGGTGGCCCTCGCGGTCGGCGAGACGCCCGGCGGCCGGACCCTGATCGGCGGCACCTGCGTGCTGGCGGCCCTCGCGGCCCGCTACCTGCGCCTCGCCCCGCGCCCGCCGCTGCCGACCCCTGCTCCGCGCGCCTGAGACCGGCGCCGGCACGGCCCGGCGGCCACGACGCGGCTCAGGCCTCGCGGAGCACCGCCAGGAAGCGCAGCAGGACGCGGTCCCGGTGCTCCAGCAGGCGCTGGCGCTCGTCCGCGGCGTACTCGTAGAAGCCCGCGCCCGTCTTGGCCCCGAGCCGCCCCTGGGCCACCAGCCGCTCCAGGATGGCGGGAGGTGTCGCGGCGTTGCTCAGGTCGGCGAACAGGTAGGCGCTGATCGCCCGGAACACATCGAGCCCGCCCAGGTCGGCCGTGCGCAGCGGGCCCAGCAGGCCGTAGCGCAACCCCGGCCCGGCGGTCATCGCGGTGTCGATGTCCTCGGCGGAGGCGACGCCCGACTCGAGCAGGTGCAGCGCCTCGCGCAGCACGGCGAACTGGAGCCGGTTGCCGACGAAACCGGGCACGTCGTGCTGCACGAGCACCGGTCGCTTGTCCAGGCGCCGCACCAGCTCGGCCAGCAGCTCCGCCGTGGCAGCGGCGGTGTGCGCGCCCCGCGTCACCTCCACCAGCGGGATGATGTGCGGCGGATTCCAGAAGTGCAGCCCGGCGACCTGGGCGGGCCGGCTCGTGCGTGCCGCCATGCGGCTGATCGACAGGCCAGAGGTGTTGGTGGTCAGGATGGCGTGCGCCGGACAGGCCGCATCGAGGCGCGCGAACAGCTCCTCCTTCAGTCCCAGATCCTCGTGCGCCGACTCCACGGCCAGATCCACGTCCGCGCAGGCCTCCTCCAGCGCGCCGTCGTGCAGGTGCACGCGCGCGGCGGCGGCCGCGGCCGCCGCTTCCGCCAGCAGGCCGGCTGCCACCAGCGCCTGGTAGCCTGCACGCAGGCGCTGCATACCCTGCCGCAACGCCGCCTCGGCCACGTCCACCAGGTGCACCTGGCAGCCCACGC